>CAVKOQ010000057.1:4261-16908 GCA_963657995.1 bacterium | reverse complement strand
ATATAATATATTCCTATATAATGTGGTGCGGCACGAAGGGCATTTAACATGACCAGGCGAATGGCCGCCACTATAAGATCAGTCTTTTCAAGCTCTCCCAGTGCAAGATACATATATTCCCGCACACGAAAGCTCTGTACCGTAAATAAAACGGGCATAAGAAAACTTAAGGCAATCAATGACAGGCCATTCTTCATTTCTTTGCGGTCTATTTTTCTGATCTCAAAATCCGACAGTCTGATATTACCTATCTCCACTCAATCTTCTCCTTTTACATGCAAATACCAGTATGCACACAGCTCCAAAAATCCCAATAATTGCCGGCAAACGTGGATAAACAGTGTGGTAATATACTGTGCTCTGCCCTGGTGGGGCAATCGTCTCCGGATCAAAGGGCAGACCATACTGTGCAACCAGCTGTTTGATATTTAACAGGTGCAAAACCGGAAGTCCCTTTGCATTGTAATACTGCAAAAGTCCATCGTCATCTCTAACATCTGTAATAGTATATGGAGCAAGCACTCCGGCCTTCATAGTATCCTCTTCCATACCTATGGTGGTAATGTTTCCTCCAACACCCACAAAACAGCTTATGGGACCTTCAGTCTCATAAAGCAACTCTCGTTTTTTCATATTTTCTGAAAAATCGCGTTCCTGCATAATATCTGCCACTTTATAGGCTGCAATGCGGGCCAGAGCTGTCTCTTTTTCTTCTTCAAACATCTCACCGCCGCAGTCATAATCCCCACCAGGTGTAATAAGTGCCGGAGGTGTACTAAGTTTGCCGTCAAGATAGATGCGGCAAACCATATCCGGAAATGTGAATTCAGGCTGATTAGCCCCGAATGTGCTCGCACCCATGGATGCGATATAAACTACCTTCACGTCCATCACCTCGCAGGCGGCCAGCAAAGCAAGATTCAAAGTCGGAAATGAACCGGAAAAACCTGCCCCGATGGTATCACCTGACTTTACCCCGGCTTCTGTAAGCATCTGAACCAAAAGTGCAGCCATGTCTGCGTTGGCTGTGGTTCTCTTAGCCTCCTCAGAACCAAGACTGGTAGTGATCGGTGTATATTCATCGCCGATCATGCCGGTTTTATGCGTATCATAAGGTGTCAGGGAAAGTCCCACTTCCTGCTTGTATTGCCTTATATCATCCATCCAGCCCTGCAGCTTCTGTGCTGCCAAAAGCTTGGTATCATAATCTTCTGTGGTCTTTTTCTGTCCCAGAGCCATTGTAGTAACCAGGCAGACAGACAGCCATATCACAGCCAATATAAGTGCCTTGCTTCGGCGTTTTTGCAGACTATTCACGCTAAATGTGCCCCCTTTCACACTCCAGGCAGTTTTTGCCCGATAACCAGTAAAACAAGTGCCGTAAAAAGCGTGGTTGCAGCGATTGCGAGAAAGGCATCAAAAAAACCTTGTCTGTCTATTTCCCGTGCCAGAATACCCGGCATCAAAACACCGATTATACTGAAAGGAAGCAGATTCAGTTCCGAAAATCCCCAATTTAAAATAAATGTTGTCAAAATCAGAAAAGCGAACCTTCGCCGACCAAATAAAATCATCCTGTATGATGCAAGACGGCACAAAAGTACGCTCACAGATGCTAAAACAAGGGTGGCTGCAATACGTCCGGGACTGTGAAGTGCCAGAACAAGATATCCCGGTACGATAAGACCGGCCGAAAGGCCTGTTAACTCAGTAAAAATCATGCTTACCACTACACCCAAAAGTATGATTTGATTATACATAAGGACTTCCCTCCTCGCGAACGCGTGCGATAAGATTTCTCCCCGCACCATACAAATTTCCGACCGCAAATAGCACCGTTCCAGCCTCGGTATCACTTAAAGGCATATCGTTAATATTTGAAAAACTTTTCACTGTGCAATCTGGCAAATTTTTAATAAGCTTAGCCGTCATATAACCCTTGTGAGAACCTGCAAGCCATACTTCTGCCGGAGAAAGTTTCCCACATACTGTAAGCATATCCTTTGTACGGCTTCCCCGGTCTGCTCTGTTGCATACGATCAAGATAAGCTTATCCGCCTTATCTCCAAGTTTTTTCTGCAAATCTTCCCAAACTATACATGTGGAATCTGGATCGTTTACAGAAACAGCGTTCACAAAAATGCCATGCCCTAACTTATACAGTTCCATCGCATAAGGATCACGTTTATAGTGAGCCATTCCTTCCAAAGCTTTCTCTCTCGAAACGCCAAGATTTTCACATACCGCAAGTGCCAGTGAAATATTTTCAGCAAAATCAAAATCCGGCTCCTCCCCGGTTGGCCGTGCCAATACAAATCTGCTTCCCAACGTTTCAGCGTGGCTCTTAAGGCGATCGGCCATAGTCTCATCGGCTGTAAATAGAATACCGTCTTTTGGAATCGTATTGCTAAGCGTATCTGCGATTTCTATAAGACTGTCTCCCATAACATCAGCATGGTCATGCCGTACATTGGTAATCACACCCACGTCTGCCTGCAATATGCGATGCTGTGCACAGCTTTGATATTCAGGCTTAAGTGCCATGCACTCGATCACCAGCACATCTGCATTCTGTGAGGCGGCACGACGCAAAATACCTACCTGTTCTTTAATATTTGCCTTTCCGCGACGATGCAAGGGTTCTTCAGTGTTTGAAACATCAATAGTCATAGGATCTGTGCCTGTTGTTTTGCAAAACACACGTAGACCTCCTGCCCGCAGACCTGCATCAATCAGACGACAGACTGTAGATTTGCCTCTGGTTCCATTTACATGTACCACATGCCTAAGTTTGGCACGGCTTTTGGCTGCAGACCGTGCTTCTAACCAAAGCCCAAGCCCCCAGAAAAACCCCAAAATAAGAATTGTTATTTTAAGCATAAAAACCTCAGTATTTGTTAAAAGATACTATTATTTCTAAATCATACCCCAAAACAAATCAAAACTCCACAGATAAATATGAGAAAATACGTCACCGTACATATATAGACTCTTTCTAAAATGAACACACCGTAACATAGCGTGGTGGCATCATATTTTACATGAGTGAAATAGAATATTTCTATGAATCACTTTAAATTTATCAATTAGATATTTTGCGGATGACGAACTAAAATATACTTATAAGAGAAGGACGAAAGAGGGATTTTTTATGATATTTAAACATATGTTTCAGCCGATTTCCATCGGAAATATGACACTGGGAAACCGTTTTGTCATGTGCCCTATGGGAAATAATTTTTCAAATACCGACGGCACCATGAGTGAACGCTCAAAAAACTACTATGTTGCCAGGGCAAAGGGCGGTTTCGGCCTGATTACATTGGAGGCAACGGTTGTTTATAAGGAAGCTAAAGGTGGACCTAGAAAGCCATGCCTTTATTCCGATGACACTATAGAAAGCTATCAAAAGGTAATTAATGCCTGTCATGAAAACGGTGCGAAGATAGCGGTTCAGCTTCAGCACGCAGGCCCGGAAGGAAGTTCAAAGCTTACCGGCTTTTCTTTAAAGGCGGCAAGTGCCATACCGGCATCCTTTGGTCGTGAGACACCTGAGGCTATTTCAACAGAAGAAATCTACAAATTAGTGGAATGTTACGGTGATGCGGCACTTAGGGCACAAAAGGCCGGAGCTGACGCAGTCGAAGTTCACTGCGCCCATGGTTATCTTATCAGCACATTTATCTCCGAACGCACCAACAAGCGCTTAGATGAATTTGGCGGCTGCTTTGAAAACCGCATGCGCCTGCCAAAACTTATCATCGAAAACATCAGAAAGAAAACTGCCGGTAAACTGGCGATCATCTGTCGAATCAATGCCACTGATGATATTCTAGGCGGTCAGACTCCTCAGGACGCTGCAGCAGTGGCTTCCTATCTTGAACTGGAATGTGGCGTTGACGCTATCAATGTATCCCGCTCCATTCATCTTCACGATGAATATATGTGGGCACCAACGACCATCCACGCAGGTTTCAGTGCCGACTGTGTGACAGAAATTAAGAAAGCAGTTTCCATTCCGGTAATGACGGTAGGACGCTATACAGAGCCGTGGTACGCTGAATGTCTGGTACGTGAAGGGCGCACAGATCTGGTCGGTTTTGGCAGACAAGCCATTGCAGACCCAGAACTTCCGAATAAGACAGCAAACGGCGAGCTTGAAAGGCTTTCACCCTGTATCGGCTGTCTTCAGGGCTGTGTACCGAACATGTTTAAGGGCGAACCTATTACATGTCTCATAAATCCGCTGGTAGGCCGTGAAAGTGAGCTTAAGCCAGCCTCCGTCAAAAAGAAGGTACTTGTCATCGGCGGTGGTCCGGGTGGTCTCTACGCTGCCTACATTGCCGCCCTGCGTGGACATGAAGTGAAACTCTGTGAAAAAAAGGAAATCCTAGGCGGAAACATGCGTCTTGCAGCTTATCCTCCTGGAAAAGGTGCTATTACCAATATGCTTCGCAGTTATATCGCAAACTGTGAGGCAGCAGGCGTGGATATTAGGCTAAATACCGAAGTCACAAAAGAGCTTGTAAAAGAACTGAAGCCGGATGCTGTCATCGCAGCCACCGGTTCAAATCCGCTGATACTGCCTATTCCAGGTATCCTCGATAATGGTGCCGTACATGCGGCAGATCTCCTGGAAGGCAAAGTAAATGTCGGCAAAAAAGTTCTGGTAGTCGGCGGCGGTATGGTCGGCTGTGAAGTAGCGGATTTTCTTGGTGAACTGGGCCATGAAGTAACCATCATTGAGCTTCGAGATACCCTGGGTGCGGACGTTATTCCTGAACAACGAATATTCCTGATGAAAGCCTTTGAACAATATCATATCAAAGGCATCACCGGTGCCAAGGTTGCAAGTTTTGAAAAAGACGGTGTGTCATACGCTGATAAAGATGGTGAGATCAAATATGTAACCGGCATGGACAGCGTAGTATTGGCCATGGGCTATCGAAACAACGATCCTTTAAGTGAAAGCCTGAAGGCAATTGTTCCAGAAGTCTACGTGGTAGGCGATGCCATCCGTGCCCGTAGAGCACTCGATGCCACAAGGGAAGCGTTAGATGTGGCTATAAGTATTTAAAGTTGAAGAGTGTTGATTATGCAACAATGGCAGGGCCTATTCCAGCAAGCACGTTGACAGCTGGCATAACGTAGTCACTCCAAAAGATTGTAATCGGGAAGATGCTGAAATAAAAAAGAATGTGCCTTGGCACATTCTCCGCCTGCGGCGGGTCGCGAAAGCGACATGTTTCCTTGCCGCCGCAGTGCGATCCGCGCGGAGCGTTTTTTGATTCATAGGATGCACTTTCCTATGAATCAAAAAAAGCCCCAAAAGGGGCTTTTTTATCAGAATCCATTGTGGTTACGCTTCTGTCACCTCGACAGCTGTGTCAGTCTCTGTTTCTTCTACAGTTTCTGTTATTGATTCTACCTCAGTTACCTTCTCTGTATCAGTAGTTGCCTCGGTTTCAGTAGTCTCTGTCATATCAACATTCTCTTCACTCTCTTCTACTGCCTCTGACATCTCAGGATCCAGCTCTGCACCATCATCAAATGCTTCCTCAAGCTTCTCATCCTCAGTAATAACAGTTTCTCCAGTCTTTTCAAGTTTTGACAGATAGTCAAGTTTCTCCTTCAGAAGATCTGACAGTTCTTCACGGATATCGATCTGCTTCTGCTGAATATCCTTAAGTTCATCGAGTTTATCCTTTGCAGTATCATAGTCTTTGGACTGTCTTGCCTCTTTGGCAGCAGCACGAAGCTCCTTGTTATTGCTTCTCTCACTTGTTAATGACTGACGAAGAGTCTTGATTTCCTTAGAAAGCTCTGCCAAGTGGTCACTGCTGCTCTGAGTGATCAAACCGTTCTGCTTGGCACTCTTTTGTGCTTCCTTAATAGATTTGGTAAGTTCCTTGCTTTCTGTAATCAATTCACTCAATTCACTGCGCTGTTCTGAGAGTTCTGCATTATAGCTGCTGAGTACAGATTTGCCACTTCCTGCCTCTCCCTTAGCTGCAAAAGCACAGATACCCTGGCTAAGAATCAACATACCGGTCATTGCAAAGATTCCTAAACTTTTAGCTGTTTTTCTCATATCATTTTTCTCCTTTCGGTGCGAAATATCATGTCTTTTATTTGACAACATTATTATAAATCAATCGAAATTTAAAAAATACGGCGAAAATGTGGCAAAATACGGACAGACCATTACGCTTTTATTAAGGAAATGATACTCGATTGTAATTTTTTATTCTCCCAATTCTACCATTCTACGGATACATCTTCCAGCACCATCGATAATATTTAGAGGAAGCTCTATTTCTTCACCGCCTACGCCTTTCAGACAGTTATAAATATCCATCAATGTTGTAATCTTCATATTCATACATGTAAGCGGAACTGCCAACGGATAGAAGGATTTTTCCGGACATTCAAACTGTAAATGTTCAACAATACTGTTTTCCGTTCCGATGATAAATTCCTTGCAGTCAGATTTCTTGGCGTAACTCATAATTCCTGTTGTAGAACCAACATAATCTGCCTGTTCAACGACTTCCTGACGACATTCCGGATGAACCAGAAGCAGTGCATTTGGATGTGATTTTCTTGCCTTTTCGACATCTTTTGCACTGACAACAATATGTCTCGGACATCCACCTTTATAAAAGGCAAATGTCTTCTCTGGCAACTGTTCTGCTACATAACGGCCTAGATTCGGATCCGGAATAAAAAGAATTTTATCATTTTCAAGCCGTCTGCATATCTGAACTGCAGAGGAAGATGTCACACAGACGTCACATTCTGTTTTTAATTCAGATGTTGTATTGATGTAAGCTACTACTGCATAATCCGGATATTCTGCCTTTAATTCACGAAGTCCTTTAAGATCAAGCTGTTCTGCCATCGGACATCCGGCCAGAGGGTTAGCTAACCAGACTTTCTTGTCAGGGCTTAATACTTTACAGGTCTCTGCCATAAAACGAACACCGCACATAATCACTCCTTTGCAGCTGCTCTTTGATGCCTCCACACTAAGACCGTAAGAATCTCCCATATAATCGGCCACCTCAAGTATCTCCTGTCCCTGATAAGCATGGGCCAGAATACAGATATCCTGTTCTTTTTTTATACGCATAATTTCCTGTTGAATTTCTGCAATTGTCATTTTTATTCCCCTTCCTTCTGTTCCCATGGTCTAAGCGGTGCCAGAAAACCGGCTGCTTTCAGCTGCTCTCCTATCAAATCCAGGCGTTCCTTGCTTGAAGCCTCGACCAAATGATAATGATAACCGGATGTAGCTGTACTCAGCACCGTCGACTGACTGTTGTCTAACGCTTCAATAAATTCCGCAACATCCTGTCTGGAACGGATATCCATATCTGCACTGACACGACCATATACTCTGTGACTGATGCTGATATTGCATACTCTTCCGCCACAGTCCACAATCAGATTCAGTTCCTTCGCTGCATCACTCTGTTTATGACGCACCTTGAATTCCCTCACGCAGCGAGGTTCCTGCTCCATAACATATCCCTTTGTCGTTGAAATAATACCAGGTGTATAAGCACGTATTACCGCCATATCCTGAACAATTACCTGGCGGCTGACGCCATACTTTTCTGCCAGCCTTCTAGCTGCGACAGGCTCCTTGGCATTTTGAAGCAGCTTCAAAATATCATTTCTTCTCTCTGCAGTTTTCATTCTTTAAACTCCTCTCACACCGCGTGCAGATTCTTCATGGAAATATCGAGAATCGGAGCGGAATGTGTCAAGGCACCGCTCGAAACAAAATCCACACCAATTTCACGAATTTTTGCAATATTTTCCTTTGTGATATTTCCGGAGCACTCTGTCTGTGCTCTTCCATCAATCAGTGCTACAGCTTCCTTCATCATATCCGGTGTCATGTTATCCAGCATAATAATATCTGCACCGGCTTCTACCGCCTCTTTTACCTGTTCTAGTGTCTCTGTCTCAATTTCAATCTTGCGAACAAACGGTGCATAAGCTTTTGCCATTTGAATTGCCTTTGTAATACTGCCTGCTGCCCCGATATGATTGTCCTTCAACAGAACACCATCGGACAGATTATAACGGTGGTTGCATCCGCCACCCACACGGACCGCATATTTCTCAAAAATACGGCAATTCGGTGTCGTTTTTCGTGTATCGAGGAGTGTCACACCACTTCCTTCAAGAAGTTTTGTCACACTTCTTGTATAAGTTGCTATACCACTCATTCTCTGCAGATAATTAAGTGCAACTCTTTCTCCTGACAGTAAAACACGGATATCACCGTTTACCTTTGCCATCAAATTACCTTTTTTTACCTCATCACCGTCCTGACAGAAGCACTCGATTTCCGTTTCTTTATCCAACAGTTTAAAAACTCTGGCATAAACATCCATCCCGGCAATGATACCGTCCTCTTTTGCAATCAAATCGACCGTTCCTGAAACTTTAGTTGGCATCACTGCATTGGTTGATACATCTTCACTTGTGATATCTTCCTCCAGTGCCATGCTAATCAGTTTGTCCACCTGAAGCTGCATTGTAATACTATTCATTTCCCCGCATCCTTTCTATTCCCTCTAATACAATCTGATGGTAACCTTCAAGCAGTATTTCTCTATCCTCATATTTTTTCAAATCCGGCTTATTCGGCTTACATTGATCTGGAATCTGGCCAAACAGCATGTCATAGGCCGCTCTTCTCGCAAAAACGAGTGACTCCAGCAGCGAGTTGCTTGCCAGTCTGTTCTTGCCATGTACGCCATTGCAGCTTGTCTCGCCACAGGCATAAAGTCCTTTCATAGAAGTACGGCTGGACAAATCCACCTTTATACCTCCCATAAAATAGTGCTGTGCCGGAACCACCGGAATCGGTTCTTTGATTGGATCAAATCCCTCATCAAGACAATGCTGATAAATATTAGGAAAATGTTCTCTGATCGTCTTTTCTCCAAGCGGACGCATATCCTCCCAGACAAATTCCGTACCATCTTTCTCCATCTGAGCAAAAATTGCCTGACTGACAACATCTCTCGGCTGCAATTCATTGGTGAAACGCAGTCCGTTTTTATCATATAATAGCGCACCTTCACCGCGAACAGACTCTGATATCAGAAATCTTCTTCCCTTGGTCCGCGAAAAAAGCGTAGTCGGATGAATCTGTATATAATCCAGATGCTCTACTTCCACCTGATGCTTCATGGCAATGCCAATTCCATCTCCAGCAATATGAGGATAGTTGGTAGAATTCTGATATAAACCTCCGATACCGCCGCAAGCCAGTACCACATACTTTGAACAGACCGGATAAACCTTATTCTCATCATCCATGGCTATCACACCGCCGCAGATATTATCTTTCTCAACAAGATCCACCATGGTCATATGCTCACGAATTTCAATATTCTCTTTTGCCATGACTTCTTTAAGCAGTGTACTTGTAATTTCCTTACCTGTGATATCTTCATGAAACAGAATCCTCGGTCTTGAATGAGCACCTTCTCTTGTAAAATCAAGCTTTCCATCTGACGTTCTTGCAAACTCCACGTCCATGAAAACCAAATCTCTGATAATGTCATTCGAACTGCGAATCATCAAATCCACAGCACGCTCATTGTTCTCATAATGTCCGGCTCTCATCGTATCTTCAAAATAGTCTTTATAATCATCTTCTCCACGAAGCATACAAATGCCGCCCTGGGCAAGAAAAGAATCCGATAAATCAGCTTCCTGTTTTGTCAGCATCAGTATTTTCATCCGCTCCGGCAACATCAATGCGCAGTACAATCCGGCCGCACCGGTTCCCACGATAATGACGTCATAATATTCATTCATTTCATTTATACCTCTTTCCGTTAAGGTTTTTAGTGCTTTCGACATTATACAACTTGACATATCAGGTGTCAAGACACCCAATATGTCAATGCAGGAACAATTATCACATGTGGAAACAATTATCACAGGTGCAAAATAATATAAAGAAAAAAAGAGCCACAAATCCTTGTAACATAAGGACTTGCAGCTCTTTTTTCATCACATGTCTGTCTTAGTATCCTCAGCTGAGTAGATATGACATCCATTCCGTCCGTGATTTTTCACATAATACAGTGCTCTATCAGCATCTTTAAACAAACTTTCTCCAGGATTCTCTCGATTCATAAATGCCGCCCCCACACTCAGCGATACCACCGGTATATTTTCCTCATGAGTAGCGAGCTTGTTATTGACCTCACCTATTTTATCCTCAATCGTGTATCCAAGAGTGCCTGTCACATCCAGCATGATAACCGCAAATTCATCTCCACCGATTCGACAAACATGGTCTATCGAACGAAAACTCTCTGTCAAGCACTTTGACACTCGATTCAAAATAACATCTCCTACATCATGCCCATAGGTATCGTTAACACTCTTAAAATTATCAATATCCACAAGAATCAATGCAAAATCTTTCTTATCCTTTTCCATAGATTCAAGGATCTGATCAAAGCTTCTACGGTTAAGTACACCAGTCATTGGATCACGCTCCGCCTGCACTTTTATAATCCTCTCCTCTGTAATATCACGAGCAACATACAAAGCTTCCACTGCTCGGCCATTTTTATCTCTGCGTTTTACAATAAAACGAGCCTGCATCCATTGACCTGTAGGTGCTTTATAATCTGTCGATACGGTGCTTACCGTTTCCAGTCTATCAGCCAGCGTATTCACATCTAGGAATTCCCTCAATGGTTCTCTAAAATCAGGTTCTATAAAGCTTTCTATAATTTTATCCTTTACATTGTCAAAATTACCTTTGCTTGCAACGACCCGTGCCATGCGGGGCACACTGGTTAGTATTTCATATTCATGTGTAACGATATCTGCCCTAAAGATTGTGGAGTAAATAGTCGACAGAGAATTAATAACCTCTGCATGCTCTTTTTCTTCCCTTAGACGTGCTTCTTCGAGTGCTCTTTCTCTCTTTTGATTTTCTTTCTGTTCTTCTACTATCTTATCGATAAGTCGGAATCCTATAACAACATTTTCTGTATTACCGACTCTTCTGAAATCATACTGGTAATAATGTTGTACGCCATCTTCTATATTGCGATAAGTGCCAACATATTTATCCTGTTTAGCAAATATCTGCCTGACATTTTTTACGTTCAGCGTTTCTTTTATACGCTTCTTATCATCAGGATGAACGGTTTCACGCACCCAGCGATCAACAACGGCATCAAACTGGAATGTTTGATCGCTAACATCTCTAATCGCTTTTACATTATAGTTATCGGCAAGTCTTATAGCCCGTGCAGTTCCATCTGTCAAATTTGCAACAAATACATTTCTGAAACTCATAGACAGAGCATTGATAATTTCAAGTTGCTCCTCAATTTCTTTTTGATGTGCTGCCTCTTTTTCTCTTTTCGCTTTTTCAATTTTCTGATGCTCTTCAATAATATCATCAATATTCTGAAATCCCGCCAATGCTTTTGTGCCATTCTCATCAGTTCTGCTGATACTGTATTGATAATAATGAATTTCTCCATTGACCAGACTGCGGTAATTTCCAGTGAGTTCTTCCTTGGTCTCAAAAACTTTTTTAATATTTTCTATCGTAATTGTGCAGCCGACTTTTTCTCTGTCTTCCGGGTAAACAATTGTATTGATCCAATTATCGATAACGGCTTCGATCTGAAACTCCTTACGATCATCCTTGCCCGGAACATCTACATAGTCTGCATCCAGCTTAAGAATTCTCGCCGTCTTCTTCTCCAAATCCATCCAATAGACATTATCATAATGACGAACAAGTGCACCAAAGGCCATCATCTGTTCTTTAAGTGCCTCATCCTGGTGCTTACGCTTAACGATAAAATTTGTTATTTTTGTATTTGATATATTTGTCAACACAATCTCGCCTTCATTCATTTGTTATGTTTGAATATAAACCTACAACAAACACGATATAAACTATAGACATTTTACCACCAATCCGCTTGATCCTGACGTGTGAAATCGAAACTTTAAAGTTTCGATAATAACATACAAACCAGTCCTGTAATATCTGCCAGTACCCAGTCTACGATCAAAGTATTTGCAATGTTGTAAAACAGTCTTTTCTCCATTATATAATACTATGCAAAAAAAATCCAGACAGAAAGCAACTGCTTCCATCCGGACGTTTCAAATGAAATTCTAAATCAAGTATTATTGTAAAGTAGAGGGCGAATCATTGCCAGACTTGCCCTTTTTACCGTTATTTTTATTTCAGTTGCATATATTATTGGGTCTCACTGATTTTCTATTGCCAATTTGTTGACAATCGCTTCGCTCTCGCCTTGATCAAGGCCGGTTGCCCTACGTAATAAGCTTGCAGCTTCCGAATTCACAGTCACTAAACATTTCGAGATTCCCGCCGGTATTTGAATTGTAATATATTCTGCAATATTACCAGAAAGTAATAATTCAAAGCTTTGTGATTTTTCCGTGATAACGGTCGGGATATCATCCTCTGGTTTCTTTTTGTTTTCAGAAATATCCGCCATAAGATTTAACTCAGCGCAGACTTCTTCTAATTCCTTAAATAGCCATTAGTCATTACCCCCGTTCTTCTTATTTCCACGAGTTAGATAATCTGCTACGATTGGAGC
>CAVKOQ010000057.1:0-4251 GCA_963657995.1 bacterium | reverse complement strand
GGAGCTTCCCATCCACTGTCATTAAGACAATCCTCCATATCTTCCGCAGAACTTGCCTTCATCGCAAAGCACACTGCCTTTGATACACCTTCATAAACTGTAGCGGTTCCGATATTGTCATGCACATAATTTACGGCACGCTCACGTCTTATTCCAAATCGCTGAGCTTCTGCGCATGCATCAATATTTGCTCCGATAAAAATAAACTCCCAGCCGTATTTTTTCTGCTGACGCTTTACCATCTTCTGAACCTTATCATAGGAATACTGCCTGCTGGCATTCTCCATACCGTCCGTAGTGATTACAAAGATGGTCTTTTCCGGGCGGTCTTCCGGTCTGGCATACTTATGAATGTTGCCGATGTGATGAATTGCTCCACCTATCGCATCAAGAAGGGCTGTGCATCCCCGAACGTAATACTCCTTATCCGTCATTTTCTTAATCTTATCAATCGGCACTCTGTCATGCAGTACTTCGCAGGTATCATCAAACAACACCGTGGATACATATGCTTTCTCACCGGTCTTTTTCTGCTTTTCCATCATGGAATTGAAACCACCGATAGTATCCGCTTCAAGTCTTCCCATTGATCCGCTTCTATCCAAAATATAAACGATTTCCGTTAAACCTTTACTCATAATCCTTTACCTCCGTTTTTTATTACTGACCTCCCTGCAGGAAGATTTCTCCTTGTTGTGATGTAATAATAACCCGTAGGCAAAGAAAAAAGGTCAACCCCGAGGCGACCTTTCATATTTATTGATTTGACAGGGGATCCAGCCCATAATCAAACAATACAATATCTATTTTTAACACGTTATAGTCTTCGTGCTCTATGAAATACTCAACTATCTTATCTGTCTGCGATATCGGTGACAACGCATACCCAGCCATTCTAAGAAAATCTATCGTTTCGTCAAGATTAAGGCGTAACCCAACAGCAAGTGCAAGCATCTTCTCTTTTGAAGGCTTTACCTGCCCCTTAAGTAGTTTTGAAAAATACTGCTTTGAAATATTCGCTGTTGCATATACTTCGGAGTTTTTAAGCCCCTTTTTATTGATAAGCTGCTGTAAATGCTTTTCAAAAGAATCCGTATAGATTTCCTTTAATGCATCCTCTAAAGACTCTGACTTCTTTTCAAAGGAAACCGGCTTAAGATACTCCGACATCATAACCGAGGGAGCTTCCACCGCAGAATATGACTGCATCATATCTGCATCCGGTGCTTCATCTTCCTCGATTTCTTTCTCTAAAGGCAGTGCATCAAAGGCGGCTTCTTCCTCATCCCTGTTTTCTCTTCGCAGAAATGATGGCATATGGATAGATTGCAAGATTGAACCGATTCTGCTCTCCGGGCGTCTTCCTATAACGCGCGGATAATCGTCATTTCGGTATTCCTCAGCAAGAGCTGTTGCCACGTAACCATCATCAACAAAGCTTGCAACATCTTCTACCAGCTTACCGGATATAGTAACATCCTCGCTGCCAAATACAGCAAGCGTAATCTCTATGTCATTGTCTTCCAAGAAAGCCGTAAAAGTATCAACGGCAATCTGTATTCCAAGTTCCTTCGGAAAACCATAGGTACCCGTGGCAAGAAGCGGAAATGCAATGGAATTACATCCATAGTCTTTCGCCAACTGTAATGTCTTCGCATAACATGAACGAAGACACGCTTCCTCACCTTTACTTCCATCCGTCCACCAAGGACCACTTGCATGAATGATGTACTTTGCATCAAGATCAAATGCATCAGTGATTGCTACTTCACCCGGCATCAAAAGACCGATCTTCTTACGTGCTTCAAGAAGCTTTTCCTTACCGGTGGCTTTATATATGGCAAAATCCACACCATCACCAACGGCAACATTGGGATTTGCCGTATTAACAATGGCATCTGCTTTTACTTTTGTTATATCGTTTCTGATTATCTGAAAAGGCAAATCCTCACATCCTACTTAAATCAAATAAATAATACTTCCATCGTCATTTGATATACGCAAAAAATCTTCTGCTGAATAATGATTTTCATCATTCTTGATGGTAAAATAGCTTTCTACATTTGCTAAGTGCCCTATCTTTTCGTAAAGAGGAACTGACTTGTTCCAATTACCATTCTGTTTATCCGACGTAGATAACCAGCCACTTACCCTCACTTTTTCTCCTACCGAATAAAATTCCTTAAAAGCCTTTATTATATCAATAACGGAAAGCATAAGTATTGTGCCTATTCCATGATTGTTAATCCTTGAGGGTACTTCCAAATAACCAAATCCGGCATGATGTTCATTTTTAAATTTTTCGATGTCTATGTGAATCTCCACACTACCATTCCATAAATCGTCTCCATGAATACCACAACGTATTTCACCATCTATATGATTATTCTTATTTGTAAAAACTTCCTCTATCCAGAATTCTCCTCTTAACGACTTAATCCTCTTCTCTTCAAATGGATGATTGAGCAATTCCTCTATAAAACTATTATCCACAGATGTTTACCTCCTATTGCTAAAGCAATTTCAGCTTCTGGTCCAGCGGCCCAAACGCTACAGTTCTTTATAAATCTTTTAATCTTGTTCCGTCCTCTGTCTTCCAATCGACATTACCATTGGATGTATGCCCAAGTATTACAGCTGACGCAGCGGACGGTGCACTAAACTCATAATCCTTTTGGAATACTCCATCTTTTATCACTTCATCTTTGATAAGTGTATTTCGCAAATTATAATAACCTTTACCCTGGGTCTCCAATGACGGCACTGTATGGTCTGATATTTTTGAACCTAAAAGTACTGTGAATCCACCTGTACTTACAAAGCCTTTTTCACTTGCCTCTGTTTCCTTGCAATACAGATAAACCGTATCATCCGCAGCCTTCGGAACCGGCACAAGAACCTTATATCCAAGCGTATTGATAAGGATCTTCACGTTATCTATAAACTCTTCCATAATAGCAATCTGTGCTTCTTTCAGTACAGTGTTCTTATACGTGTTCTTCGTCAGGACAGAATATCTGCCACATTCCTTAGCAATCTCAACAAAGCGATTCTCTAAATATCTAATTAAGGCTTTATTCAAGTCTCTACCCACAAAGATTACCGCCGTATTCCAGTAATATTTTTCCGTGCCGGACTGATAATCTCTAAGATGCTGCAATAGCCTATCCAACACATTTTCCGCTTCGCCGATATATACAGAATCAGTTCCGTCGTCCTCCAATGAAATTCTATTTGTCCTCGTTATTCTGCTTTATATATTTGCCGCTCTTAATTCTTGCATCTTCTGGCTTCTTCGCATCTGCCGGAATTGCCCAAGAATATCCTATTCTAACAGCTCCATCAATTCTATTTTCGGAGCAAAGCACTTGAATCCTGCGCTTAGATATGCCCCACATTTCTGAGATTTCTTTAATAGATTTATATTCCATTCGCTATCCACCTTATTTATAGAAACAACTATAAACATTATATTCTCAACTCCGAACAAAATCAAACAAATTCTTGGGAACAACGATAAGCTATGGTCTCACTCCGCAGCCTTCCTTTTGGATCAAGATTCTTCGCTGACATCAAATCCCTCCTCGTATAATAAGTTTGTAAGCAAGTTCTTTATTCAAATCGCGAACTATACCATATGACTTAGATTCCGAAACACCGAGTACTTCTCCAATTTCTTTTACTGTGATAAAAGTTCTGCATTCAAACATTTCTTTCACCTCCGATTACGTGTTTTTTTCTTACTTAATACATTTGGGTTGAAAAAATGCTCATTACTAAACCACAGCAAAAATATTTTATTTTTTTGAAATCTGAGGAAAATAAAAGATAAGAAACAGAATTGGACTTTGTTTTGGAGTTATTTCGCTTCTGGATTTTTTGATAAAATTAAAAGCGATAACCAAAAAAAGGCCTGAAACCGTGTTTTTCACACGGTCTCAGACCTTGAAATTACTGGATTTGTGGAGCTAACCTCTAAGCTTACTCAAACTCGGCAAGTCCAAAGATATTTCTAAATATATTTGTTTAAGTTTTGTATCTTTTTTGCCGTTATTTTATTTCAGTTGCATATATTATTTTGGCTTGCTGATTTTCTGTTGCCAATTTGTTGCCAGCTTATTGTAAATGGTGTAGATAAGTTTGACAACATTTATTTTGAGAACACTGCATCATTTCTGGAAAGTAGATACACACAATATTGATTCATGCTGATTCCTTCCCGCTGAGAATGTTCTGCCAGTGATCTGTGCA
>CAVKOQ010000056.1:0-16937 GCA_963657995.1 bacterium | reverse complement strand
AAAGCATTCGAGGGTCTGTTAAAGAGATACTTTAACTAATCTAAATTATAAAGGCGTGCGAAAATGAGGAATCACTTTCACACGCCATATTTATTTTAAATAACTGAAAAAGTATCACTTTCTGCGGCGAAGGCTTACCATTTCAAGCAAGCATACGTCTCACTTATGATTTCTCTAAAATGCCGCCAGAATCTTATCTAACAGCTTTTTCTTAATCTCTCCAACAGGAATCAGCTCTGCCGGTACATCTTCATACGCAAGTAATGCTTTCTCATACCAAGTCACGTCATGCCATTTGCCATTCTTATAGCCGGTATTTTTACATACTCCCATATTTCTGAATTCGAGACTTTTATGCATTGCATCACTCTTTGTATTTGGGCTGGTAACAAGGCTATAGACCGTATGGACACCCTGGACTTTTAAAATCTCTAAAAGTACTAAAAGCATCCTTTTTCCTATGCCACGCGAAGTCACTCTGCCATCCAGATATTCTGAAAGTTCTGCATTCCATCTATATGCCGCACGTTCAAGCTGTCTATGTCCGTAAGCGTATCCGATTATATCGCCATTTTCATCCTCACAAACGAGCCATGGATATTCTGCCGTTATCTCACGTATACGTCCCTTAAATTCTTCAACTGAGGGAAGTTTGGTTTCAAATGTGATAGGAGTGTCGATATATTGTCCGTAAATTGCTAGCATGGCCGTCACATCATTTTCGGTGGCCATGCGAAGATGTAGCTTACTCATTCTGATGCCTCGACAGATGCTCGAATGGCAGAATCAGACGCCCTCTATAGAGCCCACATCCATCATTTACAAGATCATTATTGATCGCCGCAAACATATTTACATCCACACCTGACAAATCAAGTGTCACAAGACGCTGGCACCTCTCATATGCCTCGTCAAAGTACACACAGGCACCTTCAGGTATCTCGTCGCGTCTTGCACGCTCGCCTTCCTGACGCTTTTCATAGCTCAGATGATTGGCCACTCCGATTTCGGCAATATCATCCATATGCTTTGTTCGAAGCTGCACCTCTACAAAGCTTCTTGAAGAATTGTCATAAAATGTGATATGAAGCGACTGGTAATCGTCAACATCATTATCACAGACATAATCACGGTAATACGGCTTCACATCCTCACTCATGAGCGGTGATGTACTTTCTTTAACTCCGTATGCCGGCTCAGCAGTGAAACCACGTTCCTCCAAAAATTCCGGAAGTTCATTTGCTATCTGATAGAGATATTTTATATCCGCCTCTTGTTCGGATTCTCCAGGTTTCAGATAGCATTTTGGCAGGGATATGACAATTCTGTACGCGATAAGGTCTCTAAAACAGCTAAGTCTCTGTTTTAAATCAGATATAGATGGAAATGTCTTATTTTCCGTATAACAATCGTAAATATATTCAACTATATAACCGTTGAATTTGGCCTCAGAGCGAATCAAAGATTTGATTCTACCCTTAAAATTGAACGCAAGGAGGGGATATTCCTTCGCCATATGAATATAAAATTCCCTGATTTTCTGTGACTGGGCAGTAAGGAAATCGTTGTGTTCCAAAAGTTCTCTGATCTGAATCAGAAAATTGGCATGCATCAGATCAATTTCGTTATTCGTTGCCTTTGCCTCTGCCTTCAAATCCCGGCTATAGTTTTTTAATATCTTGAACATCGTATCACCGGAATACAGATAATCATTTAAAGTCACCATGGAAATCACCTCCAATTATGAAACAAAGTTATAGGAAACCGCATCGCAGCCTCCTACAATCGAAAAAAATGAGGGGCTGCACCTGGTCTTTTATAAAGCAGATGCAGCTCCCCATCCATTTTAAACTCATCGATGGATAGAGAAAAATTTATTTTCCATAAACCTTCTTGATACGCTCCATCGCTTCTTTTGTATTTGCATTTGTACCGAATGCTGTCAATCGGAAGAATCCTTCACCATTCTTACCGAATCCGCTTCCCGGTGTTCCGACTACGTTAGCTTTTTCAAGCAGATCATCAAAGAATTCCCATGATTTCATGCCATTTGGGCACTGCATCCAGATATAAGGTGAATTCTGACCACCAATATGCCAGATGCCAAGTTCTTTTAAGGTATCTGTCATGATCTTTGCATTTGCACGGTATACATCCAGATGTTCACGGCACTGTGCCATACCTTCTGAAGTAAGTGCTGCCTCTGCGGCACGCTGAACCGGGTAAGAAACTCCGTTGAACTTGGTAGTCTGTCTGCGCAGCCACATCTTGCGAATAGATACGCCTCCACGTTCTAATTCAGACGGTACAACTGTATATCCGCATCTTGTTCCGGTAAAGCTTGCAAGCTTTGAAAGAGAGCAGAACTCGATTGCACAAGTCTTTGCACCCTCAATCTCAAAGATACTTCTAGGAAGTGACGGATCAGCTACAAATGACTCATAAGCCGCATCAAATAATAAGATTGCGCCCTGCTTATTTGCATAGTCAACCCATTCTTTCAGCTGCTCGCGGTTGTATACACCTCCGGTTGGGTTGTTAGGGGAGCACAGATAGATAATATCTGCCTTCTGTCCCTTTGGAGGCATCGGAAGGAAACCGTTTTCTACATTGGCATCCATAAATACGATCTTTCTGCCTGCCATAACGTTGGTATCCATGTAAACCGGATATACCGGATCAGGAATCAGAACTGTATTGTCAGCATCAAACAGATCAAGGATATTGCCCAAGTCACTCTTAGCACCATCACTGATGAAAATATCATCTGCTGCTACTTCAACCGGAAATGTTGCATAATAATTCTTAACTGCATCTTTCAGGAAATCGTATCCCTGCTCCGGGCCATAGCCGCGGAATGTATCAGCATTGCCCTGCTCTTTTGCTGCTGCTGCAAATGCCTCAGCTGCTTTTTCACAGATTGGCAGAGTCACATCACCTATACCCATCTTAATAACTTTGGCATCCGGATGAGCCTCTGTATATTCCTTTACCTTCTTTGCGATAGTGGAGAAGAGGTAGCTCTCTTCAAGATTCTTGTAATTTTCGTTAATCTTCATTTAATTGTCTCCATCTATTTACTGTAGTTTTCCCGCAATATGCAGGCAGTTGCATTCTTATAATTATTTATTTGCTTCCTTAACTTCCAAAGCAGCCTTCACGAACTCTCTGAAGATCGGATGAGCACGGTTTGGACGGCTCTTGAACTCAGGATGATACTGAACACCAAGATAGAACGGATGTCCCGGAACCTCCATTGCCTCAACGAGAGTTCCGTCAGGAGACTGTCCTGAGAACACAGCACCATGCTGCATATAGACCTCACGGAATTTGTTGTTAAATTCATAACGATGGCGATGTCTCTCCTCGATCAGGCCCTTTCCGTAAGCCTTCATCATCAGTGTATCCGGAGTGATTCGGCACGGATATGCACCAAGACGCATGGTTCCGCCCATATCTGCCAGATCCATCTGCTCTTCCATGAGTGCGATAACCGGATGCTTGCTGTCAGGAGCAAATTCGCTTGAGTTAGCATCCTCATATCCAAGAACGCCTCTTGCAAATGCGATAGCAGCAATCTGCATACCAAGGCAGATGCCAAAGTACGGGATATTATTTCTTCTTGCGTAATCAGCAGCCTCAATCATACCCTCAATACCACGGATACCAAAACCGCCAGGAACTAAGATACCTGTTGAATCACCAAGAATCTCACCTACTGTCTCGCGGGTGATAGTCTCACTGTCAACCCAGTTAATCTCAACCTCTGTGCCATTTTCCCATCCTGCATGACGAAGAGATTCCACGATAGAAAGATATGAATCATGAAGTTTTATATATTTTCCTACAAGGGAAATCTTAACCTTCTTCTTGCTGTTTTTGATACGTTCAAGCATGCTCTTCCACTCTGTAAGATCGCACTCGTGCGGTGTCTTTTCGATACCAAGTTCGCGAAGTACAATCTTTGCAAGACCTGCTTCTTCAAGCATGATCGGTGCCTCATAGAGTACCGGAAGTGTAAGATTTTCGATAACACAGTCTTCTTTTACGTTGCAGAACAGGGCGATCTTGCGGAAAATAGACGGATCGTCAACAGGACGGTCGCAACGTGCTACGATGATGTCAGGCATGATACCAAATGACTGCAGCTGTTTTACAGAATGCTGTGTTGGCTTGGATTTGTGCTCTCCTGATGACTCCAGATAAGGAATCAGTGTTACATGGATGAAGAGGCAGTTATCGCGTCCGGCCTCAAATGATACCTGACGGATTGCTTCAAGAAACGGCTGGGATTCGATATCACCGGTTGTTCCACCGATTTCTGTGATAACGATGTCCGCATCTGTCTTTTCCTGAACAGAATAAATGAATGATTTAATCTCGTTCGTGATATGCGGAATAACCTGTACTGTCTCTCCAAGATACTCACCGCGACGCTCTTTATTAAGCACATTCCAGTATACCTTACCGGTTGTAAGGTTAGAATAGCGGTTTAAATCTTCATCTATAAAACGCTCATAATGTCCCAAATCAAGGTCTGTCTCTGCACCATCATCTGTTACGAAAACCTCACCATGCTGATATGGGCTCATTGTTCCCGGATCAACATTGATATACGGATCAAGTTTCTGTGCTGCCACCTTGAATCCACGTGCCTTCAAAAGACGTCCCAGAGACGCTGCTGTGATACCTTTACCAAGTCCTGATACTACACCGCCTGTCACAAAAATAAATTTTGCCATCTGCTTTTTCCTCCTCTTCCTTTCCTATATATGATATTTCCGTCATTTATTTACCGTCATTTGTTATAGTACACAATTCAGTCACTATGTTAAATGTCGAGAGCCACACCGACGAAATGTAAAACATTTCTGATGTTGGCTCTGAACATTTAAAATTTGATTTTTTAATTTTTAGTCGTTATCACGGTCCTGAAGAACATATCCCGGGATCTGAATCTCCTCCGGTCTCTCCATTCTCTCCAGTTCTTCTCCAGCAGCTTTACCATGGGCAATATGAGCAATATCAACAAGTTCAACATTATCCTCATTGTACTTGCTCTCAAGTGTCATGGCAAGAACTGCTGCAGTATCAAGCGATGTCAGACACGGAATACCAAGCTCTACTGCCTTTCTTCTCAGACGAACGCTGTCTCTTCCCGGCTGACGTCCTGTCTTTGAAGTTGAGATAACGTAGCTTATCTTTCCTTCTTCCAGAAGGGAAATTGTAGTCTCTTCGCCTTCCTTAGCCTCTTTTGGCTTCTTAACAACTGTAGAGGAGATACCTACGCTGTTCAGTCTGCTTGCAGTACCTGATGTAGCGTAAATATGGAATCCCATGGCAACATATTCTTTTACAAGTTCACGTAAATCGCTCTTATCTGTATCGCGTACGCTGATAAGAACTCCTCCCTCACGCTTGAGAGTATATCCTGCTGCCACCAGGCCCTTGAACAGTGCCTCTTCCATAGTACGGGCAATACCAAGTACCTCACCTGTAGACTTCATCTCCGGTCCGAGCTGTGTATCTACGTTAGAAAGCTTCTCAAATGAGAATACCGGAACCTTAACAGCATAATACGGTGAGCATGGATACAGACCTGTCTCATAACCCATATCTTCAAGTTTCTCGCCCATCATGATACGTGTAGCCAGATCTACCATCGGCACACCGGTTACCTTGCTGATGTAAGGTACGGTACGTGATGAACGTGGGTTAACCTCGATGATATAGATTGTATCTTCATGAAGAACGTACTGGATATTGATAAGTCCCTTTGTATTCATAGACAGTGCCAAACGGATGGAATAATCCACGATACGGTCTTTCTGGCTCTCTGTCAGCATAAATGCCGGATATACAGCGATGGAGTCACCGGAATGGACACCGGCACGCTCAATATGCTCCATAATACCAGGAATAAGTACTGTCTCACCATCACAGATAGCATCAACCTCAAGCTCTGTACCCATGAGGTATTTATCAATCAGAATAGCATTCTCAATCTTGTGAGTAAGAATGATCTTCATATATTCATGAATATCGGCATCATTGTAAGCGATGATCATGTTCTGGCCACCAAGAACGTAGCTTGGACGCATCAGAACCGGATATCCAAGAGAATTAGCTGCAGCGATCGCCTCATCCTCTGTATAAACAGTCTGTCCTGCTGCCTGCTTCATGTTAAGTTTCTTAAGCAGTGATGCAAAACGGCCACGATCCTCAGCCATATCGATGCTATCAGGCGGTGTACCAAGAACCGGAATATTATTCTCTACGAGGCATTTTGTAAGACGAATAGCTGTCTGTCCACCAAATGCAACGACAGCACCAATCGGTTTCTCGATACGGATTATATCAAGCACATCTTCAGGTGTAAGTGGCTCAAAATACAGACGATCAGCTACGTTGAAATCTGTAGAAACCGTCTCAGGGTTATTATTTACGATAACAACCTCATATCCGGCTCTCTTCAATGACCATACGCAGTGTACTGATGCAAAGTCGAACTCGATACCCTGACCGATTCTTATAGGTCCGGAACCAAATACCATGACAACCGGTTTACCGCTTGCATGCTCTTTTATAAACGCTCCTGCCTCGTCTTCTTCT
The DNA here is from genome assembly GCA_963657995.1 of bacterium. GTDB lineage: Bacteria > Bacillota > Clostridia > Lachnospirales > Lachnospiraceae > Otoolea. The sequence continues at coordinate 10,325 of CAVKOQ010000056.1, read as the reverse complement.
CCAAAAGTACTGTAGAAGTACGGTGTACTTGCTGAGAACTCCGCACTACAGGTATCAACCATGCGGTAAACTGCCGGAACATGCTCGATTTCTGAAAGTCCAGTCATCTCCTTGATCACAGCATCCGGGAATCCGTTCTGTTTTGCTTCCATATAGAGCTCGTCAGTAAGTGTCTCTGACTGCATACGACGCTCAATTTCCAAAATATGGATGAGTTTTTCAAGGAACCACTCATCGATCTTGGTTAAATCATGGATCTCATCAACTGTCACACCACGTTTGAAGCTCTCATATATTGCAAACAGTCGCTCATCATCCTGAGCAAGGATCTTCTCTTTAAGCTCTTCCACGCTCATAACAGCCATCTTCTTCATATTCAGACTGTTCTGTGAAATCTCAGCACCGCGAACTGCCTTTAAAAGTGCCTGTTCGAAGTTGCGGCCGATAGCCATAACCTCACCGGTTGCCTTCATCTGAGTTCCCAGTTTACGACGTCCATAAACAAATTTATCAAATGGCCATTTCGGGAATTTGACTGTTACATAGTCAAGTGCCGGTTCAAAGCATGCCATAGTCTCACCGGTTACCTCATTCGGAATTTCATCCAGATGATAACCAATAGCAATCTTTGTAGCAACGCGTGCAATCGGGTATCCTGTTGCCTTTGAAGCAAGTGCTGAAGAACGGGATACACGCGGGTTTACCTCGATAACCGCATATTCAAAGCTGTCTGGATTGAGTGCAAACTGGCAGTTACAACCACCCTCAATACCCATAGCCTGAATAATATTAAGTGCAGCCGAACGAAGCATCTGATATTCCTTATCTGCCAGAGTCACTGCTGGTGCGATAACGATGGAGTCACCTGTATGAATACCAACCGGATCGAAGTTTTCCATCGAGCAGACTGTGATCTCATTGCCGATGGCGTCACGCATAACCTCAAACTCGATCTCTTTCCATCCAGAAATACACTTTTCTACCAGAATCTGGTTAATCGGAGACAGACGAATACCGGCCTCAGCGATATTGAAAAGCTCTTCTTTATTAGCTGCAATACCACCACCGGTACCGCCCAGTGTAAATGCCGGACGTACAATAACCGGATATGAGATAATCTCTGCAAAATCAAGTGCATCCTCAATAGTAGTCACAACCTTGGACGGAATAACCGGCTCGCCGATAGCCTCCATGGTATCCTTGAAACACTGGCGATCCTCTGCCTTATCGATTGTTTCAGGAGATGCACCTAAAAGTGTTACATTGTGCTCCTTTAAGAAACCTTCCTTTGCAAGCTCCATGGAAAGTGTCAGGCCTGTCTGACCGCCAAGTGTAGACAAAATGCTGTCCGGTTTCTCTTTTTCTATGATTTTCTTTACAAATTCGAGTGTTAACGGCTCGATATATACGTGATCAGCGATGGCACTGTCAGTCATGATGGTTGCCGGGTTGGAGTTTACCAGTACAACCTCAAGACCTTCCTCTTTTAAAGCTCGGCATGCCTGTGTTCCTGCGTAGTCAAACTCTGCTGCCTGTCCGATGACAATAGGACCGGAACCGATTACCATTACTTTTTTCAGGGATTTATTTAACGGCATGACGCGCCCTCCTTCTCTTTATAATCTCTAATCATCTGAATGAAGCGTCCAAACAATTCTTCCGTATCCTTCGGACCTGCACATGCCTCCGGATGGAACTGCACGGTAAATGCCGGCATATCGTGGTATGTAATTCCCTCGCATGTTCCGTCATTGACATTGATAAATGTCTCCTCTGCACCTTCCGGAAGTGAATCACGAAGTACCTCATAGCCATGGTTCTGGCTGCTGATATATACACGTCCTGTCGTCAGATCCTTTACAGGCTGATTGGCACCTCTGTGGCCAAATTTCATCTTTCCTGTCTTAGCACCCTTGGCAATAGCTAAGAGCTGATGTCCCAGACAGATTCCAAACATCGGTTTCCCTGCTTCGGCTACCTTGCGGATCTCCTCAATAACCTTAGGATTATCCTCTGGGTTTCCAGGTCCGTTGGAAAGCATGATTCCGTCAGGATTCATGGCAAGGATTTCCTCTGCTGTAGTGCCTGCAGGCATATCTGCCACGCGACATCCTCGCTTGGTCAGCTCACGAATGATGTTCTCCTTTGCTCCAAAATCCCAGAGAGCAACATTGAACTCTTCCTTATCATCTGCCGGTTTGATCTCACACTGCTTTGGTGTAACTGTCTCAACTGCATGTGTAATATGGAAATTCTTAACTTCTTCCAGTTTCTTTGCATCATACGGAGGCTTGATTTCAGTCAGCCAGCCGTTCATTGAACCTGATTCACGAATGGTTTTTGCCAGTTTTCTCGTATCGATTCCATAGACCCCCGGAATGTTTCTTTCCTTAAAAAAAGTGTCAAGATCCCCATTGCTCCTGAAATTGGAGGGTTTCTGACACCATTCTTTAACGATATATGCTGATAAGTATACATCCTCATTCTCAAAGTCCTGCGGGATCACTCCGTAATTTCCAATAAGCGGAAATGTCTGAACAACGATCTGTCCAAAATAGCTCGGATCTGTGATCGTCTCAAGGTATCCTGTCATGCCGGTTGTAAATACGACTTCTCCGGTCACTTCACGTAAAGGAGCGCCAAAGCTTTTTCCCTCAAAATAGTCGCCGTTTTCCAACAGAAGATATACCGGTTTCTCCATCTGGTCACCATTCCTTTCTCTCTCGTGTACTGCTCGCAAATGCCCTGTGCCGCCCATATTATCATTAAATACGCTAGGCTTTAAGCAATTTACTTTTTTCTTCTCAACAACCTCACATTTGAGAAAATCTATCTTTCTCAGATGCTTTTTTACATCATCAGAGTCTTTTATCACAAGTTGTCTGATTATGTAAAAACAGCGTCCATGGGCATGCCCCATGAACGCCCTTGTTCATATTCTGAACGATTATAGCATAGGTACGATATGTGAGTCAAGAGATTTTTTATTCATTTTTATGTGTTTTATGCACTATTTTATGCATTTTTATGCATTCAAAAACTTATATGTCAAAAGGCACAAAACTGTTGTCCTATTGCGATTCTTTTTCTATAATATGTAATGAATGAATTACGAACTCTTTATATACTTGGAGGTATTTTAATGAACAAAATAACAAGTTTTACCATCGACCATCTGAAACTGCTGCCGGGTGTCTATGTATCCCGCAAGGATCTTGCCGGTAACCAGGTAATCACTACATTTGACATACGCATGACACGTCCGAACTACGAGCCTGTCATGAATACGGCTGAGGTACACACTATAGAACATCTGGCTGCTACCTGGCTTAGAAACAACGAAGAATGGAAGGACCGCGTGCTCTACTTCGGTCCGATGGGATGTCGCACAGGCTTCTACCTGCTTCTTTCAGGTGATCTCACTTCTGAGGAAATAGTGCCTCTTATGAGGGAATTGTTCACTTTTATCAGAGATTACAAAGATGAAGTTCCGGGTGCCTGTGCAAAAGACTGCGGAAACTACCTGGATATGAACCTTCCGATGGCAAACTGGCTGGCTGATCGATTCTTACGTGAAGTGCTTGACGGAATAGGGCCGGAGAGACTCATTTATCCGGAATAAAAGTCCAATACATGCATAAGTTTCTTTATTGGAAACGTGGTTGTTTATAAAGAAAACAAAAATTCCATGAGAACGAATTGCTGTTTGACAGTTTTTCTTTCCCATGGGATAATTTTGTACCTTTTTCTTATTTGGTTTGGCTGATGTAAAACATCTACGAAACACGAAACATCCAAATGTTGATTCTAAATGATATCTATAACCTTGCCTTACTTTCTCGCATCTGCTGCCGCTGCATGACCGGACAATCCTTCTCCGTGTGCCATACGTGATACAAGCGGTGCGATCCTTGCAGATGCCTCAGGTGTCATGCTCTGGTGTGTACATGTTTTTAAGAATGTACCTACCCACACACCTCCGGTATATCTCGCTGCACGCAGTGTAGGAAGCGTGTGATTGGTTCCTGATGCATAATCGCCAAATACTTCTGCTGTATTCTGTCCTATAAACAGAGAGCCGTAATTTATGAGATTTGGAACAAGTGCATCAGGGTCCTGTACATTGAGTTCTAAGTGTTCCGGTGCATATTCATTGGCATACTGCACGGCTTCATCAAGACTTTCTACCACACCGATCTCTCCGAATGTATCCCATGACTGTCTGGCAATCTTTGCAGTATCCAAAACTTTCAGTTCCTCTTCTACTGCGTCAATTACGCTATTACCAAATTCTTCGTCATTCGTAAGAAGAATTCCCTTTGCATTCACATCATGCTCGGACTGTGCCAGAAGGTCTGCAGCTACCACCTTCGCACTGGCAGACCCGTCTGCGATAACAAGTACCTCGCTCGGCCCTGCTACAAAGTCAATACCTACCTGACCGTAGCACTGACGTTTTGCCTCTGTTACAAAACGGTTGCCAGGTCCCACGATAATATCAACAGGTTTGATACTTTCTGTTCCATATGAAAAAGCAGCGATCGCCTGTGCCCCGCCAAGTGCATAGATCTCATCAACTCCGGCAAGATCCATCGCCACCAACGTCTTTGCATTGATATGATCTGTTCCACGCATTACCGGAGAGCATGCTGTGATTCTCTTTACACCAGCCGCCTTTGCAGGTGTTGCTAACATAAGTGCGGTAGAATAAAGCGGATAATTTCCGCCAGGAACGTAACAGCAGCATGATTCTACGGGAATAATGCGATGTCCTAAAAACACTCCCGGCTCAGGGCTAAAATTATCTAACGGCTTAACTGTCTGTCTCTGTGCATTTGCAAATGCTTCTATATTCTTATGTGCTGCTTTAAGGTCCGCTAACTCCTGCTCACTGAGTTCCTTATAAGCCGCATCAATCTCTTCTCTGCTGACACGCAGTGACTCCCTTACGCATCCGTCAAACTTTTCATTGTATTCCCTAAGTGCCGCGTCACCTCGTACGCGAACTTCACTGATAATTCCGGCAACGGTATCACGCAGATTGCGATTGTCCTCTTCACTTCTTACCTGTGCTTCTTTTATAATCTTGATCATATGTCTTGCCTCTCTGTTAGCATTTCTTAGTTACTAGTAAACAACTAAGCCCGATTATAGCACATTTGCGTTAATGATACTAGACCACCTCTATATTTTTAACTACGAATCCCTCGTTCTCGACTGCCTTCTTAAGAGCCTCATCATCAACATCCTTGTCATAGAAAATACGTGCTGTTCCTCTGTCGACATCTGCATCTGCTCTGACTACACCGTTCTGGGCTGTAAGTGCCTTTTCAACAGATTTCTTACAGTTTGCACAGTGCATTCCCTCAATTCTCATAATCTTTGAAGGAGTATCTTTTGTTACCGATTTCTTTGAAAGGTCCTCTCCGCGTGCTCCAACATTTTCATTAGTGCCACATGAGCCACATGATCCGCCTGAACAGCCGCAGCATCCACCGCCTTTACCGCTATAATGGCGATATGCTGAACGAAGTGCAAGAAAAATCAATATTGCCACTATAATTAAAATAATGATATCTACAGTTTTCATGCCTCGTCATCCTCTCTTTTTCTATTTTTAGATGAATGCTTTCCTATCAGCTTTTTTACTTTGTCACATACCCGAAAAATAAAATAACCTACAAAATATACAACAAGAAAAGCAATCACTCCATACAACATGGAGCCTGTTGAATTTCCCATATATGAACCTCCATCATTGCCTGATGTTTTTAGATAGTTGCAGTATTGTCTTATATTTATCTTACATTAATAATGTAAAAAACCGCCTCAAACAGCAGACTTCTAATCTGCTATCAGAGGCAGCTATTAAGGAATTTTGCTTAAATGCATAAAGTCCTATATTTTGTTATTGTAAATTCGTTCGCTCCTATATTACTGTTATGAAGCTGCCTCTACAGAGCTTCTTGTGTAGCTCTTCTGGTCTTTATATGGATCCGGACGGAACAGCATGAACAGCATGAATACCAGAAGTACTGCTGCTACGATGGTCCATACGTTGAATGCAACTGCACCAAGTGCCAGACCGCCTAACTGATATACAATCAGGGATACTGCATAAGCGAAGATATTCTGATACAAAATTGCAAACCAGAACCATTTTCTGGACTGCAGCTGCTGTGCCATGGTTGCGATTGCTGCCAGACACGGAGAGTCAAGCAGGTTGAATAACAGGAATGTAAATGCTGCAATTGTTGTCGGGAACCATGTCTGGATAGCTGCTGCTACGACATCTGTCTCCTCGGAAAGGTCCTCGGATACATTTGCCAGAACACCCATTGTAGAAACGATAGCCTCTTTTGCTGTGAAACCTGTTATGGAAGCTGCAACCGGTTGCCACTCACCAAAACCAAGTGGGCGGAAGAGGATTGCGATAGCACCACCTAACATAGCCAGAACAGAATCTGAAGATTCTTCTACCAGGCCAAATCCACCGTCTACAAATCCGAAGGAAGATAAGAACCACATTACAACACATGCAACAAATAAGATAGTACCGGCTTTAATAATGAATCCTTTCAGACGCTCCCATACATGAAGGAGAACAGTCTTAGCGGATGGAATATGGTAAGCCGGAAGCTCCATAACGAAAGGAGCAGGTTTTCCTGAAAATGGTTTTGTCTTCTTTAACATGATAGCGGATACAAGAACCGCAACAATGCCTACAAAGTACATGATCGGAGCCATCATAGTAGCCAGATCCATATCGCCGCTCATATAACCAGCCATAACGCCGCCCATCAGAGCGATAACCGGCAGTTTCGCACCACACGGAACGAAAGTTGCTGTCATGATGGTAAGACGTCTGTCGTTATCCTGCTCAATAGTCTTGGATGCCATGATACCAGGAACACCGCATCCTGAAGAAATCAGCAACGGAATAAAGCTCTTACCTGAAAGTCCAAAGTGACGGAATACACGGTCCATAACGAACGCAATACGTACCATGTAACCACAATCTTCCAAAATAGAAAGGAAGAGGAACAGAATAGCCATCTGCGGAACGAATCCAAGTACTGCACCAACACCACCGATAACACCATCGACTACAAGGCTTACAATGAGGTCAGAAGCACCTACAGCTGCCAGTGCATCACCAGCCCAGCCCTGAATAGCACCTACAAATGTATCATTTGTCCAATCTGTCACGAATGTACCTACAGTTGTAACAGATACATAGTAAACAGCCCACATAACGATAACGAAAATCGGAATACCGAGTAAACGGTTTGTTACGATGCTGTCAATCTTATCAGAAAGACTCATCTTCTGAGCCGGTTTCTTTACTGTCTCTGCGATAACCTTCTGAATATATACATATCTCTGGTCTGTGATAACAGACTCTGCATCATCATCAAATTCTTTTTCAAGCTCTTCTGTGTAATGAGCAAAACGATTGTCTGATCCAAGTCCAAGCTGTTCTGCAACCTTGCTGTCGTTTTCAAGAACCTTGATTGCGTACCATCTCTTCTCTGCATCCGGGATACTGGACGGAAGCTCTGATTCAATTGCACTTACCTTGTCCTCTACTCCATTCTCGAAAATAGCACTTACATTTCCTGCCTGATGGCTCTTGGCAACCTTGATTGCTTCTGCAACAACTTCCTTGAGACCTGTCTTTTTAAGAGCAGATGTCTCAATAATTGGACATCCGAGTTTTTTGGAAAGTCCCTTTACATCGATACTGATTCCGTTCTTCTTAAGAAGGTCGCACATATTGAGTGCAATGACAACCGGAATACCTGTCTCAATCAGCTGTGTTGTCAGATACAGGTTACGCTCGATATTGGTTGCATCAACTAAGTCTACTATAACATCAGGATTCTCTTTCAGAATAAAATCACGTGATACAACTTCTTCCAATGTATATGGTGAAAGTGAATAAACACCAGGAAGGTCAGTTACATTTACATCTTCTCCAGATGCATCTTTTAATTTACCGGTTTTCTTTTCTACAGTAACACCCGGCCAGTTACCCACGTACTGGTTGGCACCCGTCAGTGCGTTAAACATGGTTGTTTTACCGCAGTTAGGGTTACCTGCCAAAGCAATATGAATTGCCATCTTTCATCCTCCTGTCTTTCTGATATGCCTATACGGTCTCGATATCCACGCACTCAGCGTCTGCTTTTCGAAGAGAAAGTTCATATCCTCGAATAGTGATCTCTACCGGGTCTCCTAACGGAGCTACTTTTCTGATAAAAATCTCGCTGCCCTTGGTAATGCCCATGTCCATAATACGACGTTTGTATGCGCCTTCGCCATGAATCTTGACTACCTTGACGGTAGTGCCAACCTGTGCATCTTTAAGCGTCATTTTCCATTCCTCCTATCATTCCATTTTCTCGCAGCATTCTCACTTTACTGAGTTACTTATCTTTGTCCCATACAAAGATATGCCGCTTCCCACTTCATTACCTTAGACCATGATATGTCTCGCCTGGTCCTTATTTATAGCCACTCTGGACTCTTTGACATGAATAATCACGTCACCATCCAGCTGGGTTATCAATTTTACCTCGGTTCCCTCATTGAATCCCATAGACTTTAAATGAGAACGAACCTCTGTGTTGCCACTGATCTTTTTGATCGTATATGTAGTTCCAACTGTTGCCATAGAAATCGGCATTGCACCTTGCTGCATACGATTCTCCTTTCTGTACCGCTCGCCTGCTGATAGGTATCTATGACCACATCTTCAGCGAGATTAGATGAAACTAATTCTCATTAGTCGGCCCTAACCATACACAAGGTTAGCACTTGCTAACTATATTGTCAAGTTCTTTTTAACGATATTTTATTGTATTTTCTTGTAATTAATTATAGTATCCGTGATAGCAAATATAAAATTATAAGATGTGTCGGATAATAGGCATAAAATATATCACGATACCATCTCCGACCCTTTGATCTATCGTATATAAGCAAACATATTGCCATCAAGACTATAACCCACAAAGGTACCTGCCATGCTACTGCCGATATCACTGTTGCTGCAGCCACCTTCATAAGCTGTTTTTGATCAATTTGAGATTTTTCACAAAAATAGAATAACAGAATAAGCAGCATTCCCCACGTCTCGCCATCAGCTCTCATTGCTTCAGCTGCCATACAAAATACTGACAAAATCACTATTTTTTCCCATATTCCGGTCCCGTATTGCTCTAAAAGTTCCATTGCGATGAATGCCATAAGTAATGTCAGGCAGACATTTTGATGATAAATATCTATAAGATGGCCTGAAAAAGCTAAATCATATGGAATCTCAGATACAACTGTGGCAAGGAAAAGTCTAATTTTATATGTTCTGCGATTTTTCGTATGAAAAAAACCTTCCGTTAACAAAAATGCAAATAACGGAAATGCCAGATTTCCGACTTCTCTAAATCCTGCAATTGGTCTGCATATAACTGATATATGATCTGCCGTCATTGATAAAAGGGCAATCCATTTAAGGGTTGCTGCACTGAAATGAGGAAATCTTAGTTTAGTTAAAAATAATTTGATGCGTGCAAACAATGATTTCATTCCTCCTATTTTACAATCGCTTTACATTCTATTTGACAAAAGAATTGCAGTAGTTTATCCTTTTAATATTGATTAAGTATATTCATAGAAGAGGTATATTTTCATGGCTGATTTAGATATCATTTGCATTGGTGCTATCAATTACGACTATATGTTTCATTGTACAGGACTTGATCTGGTAGAGACATCCGCCACCGGCGGTGACGAGAATCTGAGCAATCTGCTTGCAGATGTCGAAAATGACATTCAAGAACTAGCTAGGAAAGGTAAGGAATACACAACCCAGGTTGGCGGTTCTGCTTTCATCACGCTGAAAGTTGCCAAACACGTTCTTCCTAAACTTCAAGTCGCGTACGTCGGAGTATGTGGCACGCCAAATCCTTTTGACCTTCGATATGGCAAAACCAATGATATTGATAAGGAACTTGCTCACTTAGATAACCGTGAGTGGCTCTTTATGACTAGAGATCGCTTTGACGATCCTGACTCCAAAGCGATAGCAAAATCTATTGTACGCCTTTATAATCACACGCGCAACTGCATCAAGATCGCACCGTGTGCTAACAATACATTATTAGACCGTATTCAGGAACAGGAATCCCGCACTGGAACCACATTGGCAGAATATCTGTCCAAGGCACGCTGGATTCATCTGTCTTCTCTGTCTGATTTTTACCAGTTTGAGACTATCATGCAGTCTGTTATTCAGGCCAAGAAGCTCAACCCTAATCTTAAAG
>CAVKOQ010000055.1:0-17483 GCA_963657995.1 bacterium | reverse complement strand
GTCCTGTTTACATCTACTCTATTTACATCCACTCTTTTTACAAAATTGTTGCTATACTTATTTGCCGATCTTCATAGTCAGGGAAATACGTTTTTTTGCCACATCAACTGATAGCACACTGACCTCGACGATATCTCCGACACTAACCGCTTCCAGTGGATGTTTTATATAGCGATCTGTCATCTGAGAGATATGAACCAAACCGTCCTGATGCACACCGATATCTACAAATGCCCCAAAATCGATTACATTTCGAACAGTTCCCTTTAAAATCATACCCGGTTTCAAATCTTTCATTTCCAGCACATCGGTTCTGAGAATAGGCTTTGGCATCTCCTCACGCGGATCTCTTCCAGGTTTTTCAAGTTCACCTATGATATCAATCAGCGTTGGCTCACCGATGGAAAGTTCTTTTGAAAGAGCTGCTGTGTCAGAAATTTCTTTTCTGATTCCCCTTATACCGCCTGCTGAGATCTCTGTCTGGCTATGTCCAAGCTTCTCCAAAAGTGCCTCACAAGCCTTATAGCTTTCAGGATGAACACTCGTCGCATCCAGCGGATTCTTGCCGCCGTAAATTCGCATAAATCCTGCACACTGCTCATAAGCCTTAGGTCCGAGTTTCGCCACCTTCAAAAGATCACGTCTAGTGGCAAAAGCACCATTCTCTTCTCTGTATGCAACAATATTTTTCGCAATCGTCTTATTAATGCCCGAAATATATGAAAGAAGCGGTGCCGATGCAGTATTGAGATCCACGCCAACCTTATTTACACAGGTTTCCACCACGCCCTGTAAAGCTTCGCTTAAGTTTTTCTGATTCATATCATGCTGATATTGGCCGACTCCTATCGATTTCGGGTCAATTTTTACCAGCTCTGCAAGCGGATCCTGAAGGCGTCTTGCAATCGACGTTGCACTTCTCTGTCCGACATCAAACTGCGGAAATTCTTCCGTCGCAAGCTTGCTGGCAGAATATACAGAGGCACCGGCCTCATTTACTATAACATATTGTACCTTCTCAGGTATCTCTTTTAAAAGTTCAACTATAACCTGTTCTGATTCACGGCTTGCTGTACCATTTCCAACAGAAATGAGGGAAATGCCATATTTTTTAATCAAATCTTTAACGACTTTTTTTGATTCTTCCACACGGTTCTGTGGTGCTGTCGGATAGATAACGGTTGTATCAAGCACCTTTCCCGTCTCATCTACAACTGCTAGCTTGCAGCCCGTCCTGAATGCCGGATCCCAGCCAAGCACAACCTTTCCGGTAATAGGTGGCTGCATAAGAAGCTGTTCTAGATTCTTTCCGAACACCTGAATCGCACCACTTTCTGCCATATCAGTGAGTCCAGAACGAATCTCTCGCTCAATAGCCGGCCCAATAAGACGTCTATAACTATCCAGAATCACCTCTTGCATAACCTGTGAAGCTTCGCTTCCATGTCCAAGAACCAGCTGCTTTGCCATATAGTTTACAATCTGTTCTTCAGGTGCTATCAGTTTTACATTGAGGATCTTCTCTTTTTCGCCGCGGTTAATCGCAAGCACGCGATGTCCAGCCAATTTCTTCACAGGCTCAGAAAAATCATAATATGTCTCATAAACCGACTGTACTTTATCATCCTTGGCAGACACCTCAAGAATACCTTCCTGCATAGTTTTCTTACGGGCATAATTGCGGTATTTCGCCATCTCACTTATCTGTTCTGCCAGAATATCACGTGCCCCATCTAAGGCTTCCGATGCATCAGAAACGTTTTTTTCTTCTGAAACGTACTTTTCTGCCTCCGCTAAGACACTGCCATTAGTCTCCTGCTTATAAATCCATACAGCCAATGGTTCCAGCCCCTTCTCACGGGCAATCCCGGCTCTGGTGCGTCTCTTCGGACGGTACGGCAGATACAAATCCTCAACCGCAACCAGTGTAGTCGCATCGCGAATCTGCTTTTCAAGTTCTTCAGTAAGTTTCTCCTGAGCACGGATTGCACCGATTACCTGCTCTTTTTTATCTTCAAGATTTCGAAGATAGCGAAGACGCTCATCCAGTTCACGAAGCACCTCATCATTCAAAGAGCCGGTAGCCTCCTTGCGATACCTCGCAATAAAGGGAATTGTATTTCCTTCATCGATCAGTTTGACCGCAGCCTCAACCTGTTTTCTTTCTATATGAAGTTCTTCTTTTAATGCCTCTATAATATCCATTTAAATTATCTCCTTAAGTTCTAAACTACTATAGCATACCATTTAAGTACATATTTATCAAGTAAACAAACTGGACAAGCGACTTTATTCATGTTACACTTATGTTTACTAGATTAACTTTTCAAGAGGATTTTTAACAAGATGAAAGATTACGATAAACTGCCTTCTTCGAAGGACCATTCAGATACGGATGATACAGAGAGAATCCGCTCAAGGCGATATGCAAACACAGCTCTTATGAGCGGAATTTTGGCTTTTATATCCTTGCCCATATCATTTTCAGCGGCGATTATAATAGGAATGTCTGCTAATATGTTCTTTATTCTCTCCAAGGAAGAAGGAAGACCAAGACTCGGCAGTGCAGTGGCCGGACTGATACTTGGCACCATATCTGTTATTTTTGGTGTTATAGAGTTTTTGTGTATGATGAAGATTTATCACATGGTTTCAGATCCGCAGTATGCACCTTTCTTTGATCAGGCAATGCAATTATATGACAGTATCGTAGGATCACTGAAATAAAGAATTATATCGAAAAAGGCACGCCATATCGAACTGATACGGTGTGCCTTTTAGCTTACCTATAAATATTACATTCTACTCGATTTATCTGGTATAGCGAATTACCTGACGGATGTCAGCCTCAAATTCAGTCACCAGTTTCTGGAACTCATCCTCTTTCATCTCACCTGTAACTACTGCAAATTCATCCAGATCAGGAATTTCGATAGTTTCAACCTTGCCAAATGCAGCACTTATAGCAGAAATTTTATCTTCCACTTTTCCTGAAATTCTAAAGAAATAACCAAAGGTTACTTCTTTCATCGGTGCCACTGGCTGTTTTTCATCGCTCCAACCAGTCGGAATATTATCATTCATATGTCCTGAAATCTCAACAATATCGCTGACAACTGCACTGGCTGTCGGAAGTTTTCCGGCACCGCTGCCGTAAAACATAACTGTTCCAAGTGTATTGCCTTTTACCATGACAGCATTATATACATCATTAACTGCAAAGAGCGGATGGTCCTGTCCTACCATCATAGGGCATACATAAACGCTGGCTTTGTCGCCTTCCATACGGCTGGTTCCGAACAGTTTAATGGATGTCCCCATCTCTTTAGCATATTTGAAATCAGTATCGGTAATCTTTGTGATTCCCTCAGTAGGTACTTCCTCGTAATTAACTTCTTTTCCGGTTGCCAGGGCAATAAGAATAGTGATCTTACGGCAGGTATCATAGCCTTCTACATCCGCCTCAGGATTGCGCTCTGCGTATCCAAGTTCCTGTGCTTTTTTTAAAGCTTCCTCAAATGTCTGCCCCTCTCTTGCCATCTTGGTAAGGATGTAGTTTGTAGTACCATTTAAAATACCGCTGATCTCCTCAATCTTCTCACCGGCGAGTGACTGTGTCAGAGGACGTAAAAGCGGGATTCCTCCGCCAACACTGGCTTCAAAGAGGAAATTAATATTATTTTCACGTGCAATAGCTAAAAGCTCAGTTCCGTGTGCTGCTACGAGTGCCTTGTTTGAAGTCACTACGTGCTTGCCGGCCAAAAGACATGCTTTTGCGAACTTATAAGCCGGATTGACACCGCCCATAGCTTCTACGACAATATCTACTTCTTTATCTTTTTCGATAATTTCGAAATCATGGACAATCTGTGCCTCGTGAGGATCTCCAGGAAATTCGCGTAAATCGAGGATATACTTTACACTGATCTCCTTTCCGGTTTTCTCTGTGATCTTGTCTTTGTTGGTTTCTAATACTTCTACTACACCGGAACCGATTGTTCCATAGCCCATCACTGCTACCTGAATCATAATTTTTACTCCCTAGCTATAATTTTTACGTTGTGTACTCCGGAATTCTCTTCCATCTCTTCGACCATACGAGATATATTTCCGGTATCAGGACGAACCTCCACGCTAAGTGTCAAGGTCGCCACATTGTTAACCGGAATACTCTGATGAATAGTCAGAATATTTGCCTTGTAGATCGCCACGATATGAAGAAGATCCGATAAAAGTCCCTGCTCATCATCCATCTGCAACACCATGGTAATCGTCTTACCCTTGGCGTTATCATAAAACGGAAAAATATCATCTTTATACTTGTAAAATGAACTACGGCTGATCCCGAGCTTGTCGGTTGCCTCCTGAATAGTCATAGCCTTTTCCGATGCTATAAGCTTTTTGGCCTCAGCAACCTTCAAAAGCACCTCAGGCACCGCTTTCTGTCTCAGCAGATAGTATTTAGTTTTTTCTTCCATCCCATCTCCGTTTGTGTACGCACCACAAATACATTTGTTTTTACCAGACAGATATTATCACATTTATTCAAAGTATGCAATCGATTTTTATTATGCTTCCTCAGTTTTTTGGTTTTTAAGACTGATCCACTTAAGGTACGCACTTATAAACAGGTCTATATCCCCATCCATAACCGCATTGACATTGCCATTTTCTGCATTGGTACGGTGATCCTTTACCAATGTATATGGCTGCATAACATATGAACGAATTTGATTTCCGAAGTTGATATCCTTTACATCACCGCGGATATCTGACAGTTTTTCAGCATTTTCCTGCTGTTTCAAAAGATACAGCTTTGCTTTCAGCATCTGCATCGCCTTGTCTTTATTCTGGAACTGCGAACGCTCATTCTGACACTGAACCACTATTCCTGTGGGAATATGCGTAATACGTATAGCTGATGAAGTCTTGTTGATATGCTGTCCACCCGCACCGCTTGATCGATATGTATCTATACGTAAGTCATCCGGATTGATATCTACATCCAGATCCTCTTCGATATCCGGCATAACATCGCATGAAACGAATGACGTCTGACGTTTTCCTGCCGCATTGAATGGTGAAATACGTACCAGGCGATGTACACCTTTCTCAGATTTTAGATATCCATACGCATTTTCACCGTTTACCTGCAGTGTGATGGACTTAAGTCCTGCCTCGTCTCCATCAAGGAAATCCAACACCTCAGTTGTGAAGCCTTTTTTATCAGCCCAGCGCTGATACATACGGTACAGCATGTTGCACCAGTCCATAGCCTCTGTTCCGCCGGCACCTGCATTCAGCTTTAGAATTGCATTGCAGCCATCATATTCGCCTGACAGAAGAGTTTTCGTGCGAAGTGCTTCCAGCTCATTTACAAAATCGTCAAGCATTTCCTGAATTTCAGGAATCATAGCTGGATCATTTTCCTCGTATCCCATCTCAATCATAACCTGAATATCTTCATATTGCTGTTCAAGATGTTTAAATCCATCTACGGTATCCTTAAGATTCTTTGCTTCTCTTACAGTTTTAGTAGAACGCTCAGGATCATCCCAGAATCCCGGTTCTTCCATAGACTTGTCAAGCTCCGTTATACGACGTTTCTTATTTTCGAGATCCAGAGAATCCCCTACTTCTTTAAGAGTCTGATCATATGTTGATAATGTATACTTAAACTGATCTAATTCGACCATTCCTTCACCTTCCCCATTCTTTTTGTAATACTATTTTCGTAATACATGATACAGCAAATTCCCGGAACCATGTATGAGGCCATGATTTCGGGAATTTTTGTATAAATGTGACTGTTTATCAGTTCTTTGCGAAAAGTTTGCGTCCGCAGCACTGTTTGTACTTTTTGCCTGAACCGCATGGGCACGGATCGTTCGGATAAATCTTTCTCTCCTCACGTTTCTTAGGTGCCTGTACGCTGGTATCATCGCGGTTGGTTCCTGTCACCTTGGCAGCCGGCTCACGCTCAACCTTCTGCTCAGCACGAATGTGGAACAGAATACGTACTGTATCTTCACGAATGGCTGCTGTCATGCTGTCAAACATATCGTATCCGCTCATCTTATACTCAACCAACGGATCTCTCTGACCGTATGCCTGAAGTCCGATTCCCTCACGAAGCTGATCCATGTCATCGATATGAGCCATCCACTTAGCATCGATAACCTTAAGAAGGATGACACGTTCCATCTCACGTACCTGCTCAGCACTGGTAAATTCAGCCTCACGTGTCTCATAAAGCTTAGTTGCAGCTTCTTTCAGCATATGCTTAAGTTCGTTCTTCTTCATATGCTGCTGTTCCTCATTAAGTTCAATCGGCTCTAACGGAATAACCGGAAGTAAAAGTGAATTTAATTCTGAAAGATCCCACTCAGCCGGTTCCTGTTCCTCTGAAATAGACAGATCTACTGCATTTTCTACAATATTCGTGATCATCTTCATGATAACGGAACGCATATTCTCACCGTCAAGTACACGGCGGCGTTCTGCATAGATCGCCTCACGCTGCTCATTCATGACCTCGTCATACTTAAGCAGATTCTCACGAATACCGTAGTTGTTGGTCTCTATCTTCATCTGTGCTTTCTCGATGGCCTTAGAAAGCATCTTGTGCTCTATCTGCTCATTCTCAGGCACACCCATTGCATTGAACATATTCATCAGGCGCTCTGAACCAAACAGACGCATCAAATCATCTTCCAGTGACAGATAGAAACGGGATTCACCCGGATCTCCCTGACGTCCGGCACGACCACGAAGCTGATTATCGATACGTCTTGATTCATGACGTTCTGTACCGATAATCTTGAGTCCGCCAAGTTCTCTTGATACCTCGTCAAGCTTGATATCTGTACCACGACCTGCCATGTTGGTTGCGATCGTAACTGCACCATGAATACCAGCATCTGCTACAATCTCTGCCTCAAGCTCGTGGAACTTCGCATTAAGTACCTTGTGAGGAATTCCGCGTTTTGTAAGCATCTTGCTCAAAAGTTCGGAAGTCTCGATGGTAATCGTACCAACCAAGACAGGCTGTCCTTTCTCATGAGCAGCAGCAACTTCCTCAACAACTGCATGGAATTTCTCGTTTTTAGTCTTATAAACCGCATCTTCATAATCGATACGCTGTACCGGACGGTTGGTAGGAATAGAGATAACGTCCATCTGATAGATGTTTCTAAACTCTTTCTCTTCTGTCTGAGCGGTACCGGTCATACCTGATTTCTTATTGAACTTATTAAAGAAGTTCTGGAATGTAATTGTTGCCAGTGTACGGCTCTCACGGCGTACATGTACATGCTCTTTTGCCTCAATAGCCTGATGAAGACCATCAGAATAACGGCGTCCCGGCATGATACGTCCTGTAAACTCATCGACGATCAGAACTTCATCATCCTTGACAACGTAGTCCTTATCTCTGAACATGAGATAGTTGGCACGAAGTGCAAGAATGATATTGTGCTGAATTTCAAGGTTCTCCGGATCTGCCAGATTCTCTATATGGAAGAAATCCTCAACTTTTTTAACACCTGCTTCAGTCAGGTTGACTACTTTATCCTTCTCATTGACTACGAAATCACCTGTCTCCTCGATCTCCTCGCCCATGATCGCTGCCATCTTGGAAAATTCTGCAGATTCCTCACCTTTTTCCAACTGTCTGGCTAAAATATCACATACCTCATAGAGTTTAGTGGACTTTCCGCTCTGTCCTGAAATAATAAGCGGAGTTCTAGCCTCATCGATAAGTACTGAATCGACCTCATCGATGATCGCATAGTCCAGATTGCGCATAACCATCTGTTCTTTATAGATAGCCATATTGTCACGCAGGTAATCGAAACCAAGTTCATTGTTAGTAACATAGGTAATGTCACAATTGTAAGCTTCGCGGCGCTCATCAGAATTCATGGAGTTGAGTACAACACCTACTGTCAGTCCTAAGAATCTGTGAACCTCTCCCATCCACTCAGCATCTCGTTTTGCCAGATAATCATTGACGGTAACGATAAATACGCCTTTTCCAGCCAGTGCATTTAAATATGCCGGTGCTGTAGAAACAAGGGTCTTACCTTCACCTGTACGCATCTCTGCGATACGTCCCTGATGAAGAACGATACCACCGATAAGCTGAACCGGATAATGCTCCATATTTAATACTCGTCTTGCGGCCTCGCGGACAGTTGCAAATGCCTCCGGCAAAATATCGTCCAGCGTCTCTCCAGCTGCCAGACGCTCTTTAAACTTACGCGTATTGTCACGAAGTTCATCATCCGATAAGGCAACCATCTGTTCACGCATTGCCAAAATCTTATCAACAATCGGATTAATAAGTTTCAGTTCCCGCTCACTGTGGGTGCCGAACACTTTCTCTATCAGATTCATGTTTTTCTCTCCTATTTCTTGCTTTCTCGTTCTCTTTTTGTCTTTATAGTTCAATACAAAATGTGTTTTAGATCGAAAAGATCGTATAGGCATAGTTATACAATCTTATTTATTCTATCACTAAGAGACATTTAATTCAATGATTTCATGTTTTTTTTACATTTACCTTGCAACAAATTAGGTATAACAAAAAAAAGGACCTGCCTATCATCTAATTTTGATAGACAAGTCCGAAAGCAGCAGTTATTCACTTACTTTGCCTTTTTTAATTCTTCGATTCCACCACCGGCTTCAAGAATACGGGAAAATTCTTCTTCTTTTGCCGCAGATTTCTCAGCTTTTAAAAGCACTTCTTCGATGAGTTCGTTTGGCACGATGCAGACGCCTGAACCATCCGCCACGATCAGATCCCCAGGCATAACAAGGCAGCCACATAAGCTTACCGGTCCATTCACTTCTGCACATTCCATGCGATATTTTCCGGTCATCGGTGTCACGCCACAGGAAAACACCGGGAAATCCATTCGACTGATCTCCTCAGTATCTCGACAGCTTCCATAAGCTATACAACCTGCAAATCCACGCACTTTTGCCAGATGACAACTCTGTCCGCCAATGTTGGAATATTCCAGACTGCCACCGAAATCCGATACCAGCACGTCACCGGCTTCTCCCAGATAGAAAATATCCTTGGTTGACATAAGAATTTTATCTTTATCAATCTGCCCCATTGTCACCGTCTTGCGTGACGGAATACTTCTTACGGTCACCGCAGTTCCAACAAGGCGTGAACCTGCTTTTACCGGTTTTAAATAACTGTTTGGGACTGCACCGTGGATACCGTAAGTATCCAGAATATCAGATACAGCCGTACTCATGTCCTCAAGTGCATAGTAACGTTCAATCACTTCCTTACTGGTACGCGGAATCTGAATCCGGGCAATCTTCTCACGCGGCACAGTTCCCCAGATACGTCCCTCGGCCTTATATCTTTCATAATCTGCATCTCTTTGTGCCTGCATTTCTTCAAAATTCATCTACTATCTTCCTTTTTTATTTCGCATTTTTGTAAAAGTTGATCAGACTTCCTGCCAGCAGAACTTCCTTCTCTGCCTCGGTCACATCCTTAAGATCCAGCTTAAGTTTTCGGCTGCTGCCATCAGTTCCTATAACAGTTGCCTCAAATTCCTTTGCACCATCCTCAACAGCCTTTCTAATGCCCGGAAGATATACATACTCACCGGCCTCAAGGTTGATCTCTGCCTCATCACAGGTAAATGGGAGAATACCCCAGTTAACGCAGTTGCTGCGATAGCGCTTGGTTGCGTACTCGATACAGATGTCTGCCAGACCACCTAACACTTTCTGACAGCTTGCCGCATACTCACGTGCCGAGCCATCGCCCGGACGCTTTGCATACAACACTGAACCAATACCTGTTGTCTGCATAAGCTCCTCAACCGAAGTCGTAACACCGGCTGCCTTAAGTATCTGATAGAACTCGCCAGCTTTCCCGCTATCGCCAGCCAAACGGGCTTTCTCGTACTCCTGTGCTGCCTTCGCACGACCTACATACTTCGGATCCTTTCGGATCAGTGTAAATTCCGAGATTTTGTATGGATTTGAACGATAGGATGCTGTCTCACCGGACGGAATAAGCTCATCGGTTGTAGTCACCTCATCGCGGATCACACTTGCCACCTGTAAAAGCAGGTTTTCTTTCAGAGGCTCCATCTCTGGCCAGTCCTTGATAGACGGTCCATAAACAATCTCTGTCTCCGGTTTTGCTTTTCCAAATCCATTATACACTATATTTTCATAAATATGCTCATTAAATTCATAGGTCGGTGTCTCAAATACAACCGGGCAGTCTTCTGCTGAGGTTAAATAGCCGCCGTTAAATGCTGTTGCCGCGATTGACTTGGAATCCATAAGGGCAACTGATGCGATCTGGCCGGTTGCCGGGTTGCTTCCCTCACGATTCGGGAAGTTACGTGTGCTATGGCGGATACAGAAATCATTGTTTCCAGGTGCATCAGATGCACCGAAGCACGGGCCACAGAACGCTGTTTTTACACGAACACCATATCCCATGAGATCATTTAAGACTCCGATCTTGTTTAACTCATACATAATCGGCTGAGAAGCCGGATATATATTGAATGGGAATGTTCCAAGTCCCTTGTTCATCTTCTTGGCAATCTGGTCAACTGCATAAATATTTTCAAATGAACCCGCTGCACATCCTGCGATTGCTGCCTGATCTACCTTGATCTTGCCATCGTGAATCTTGGAACAGAGATCCAAATGAATGTCCTTGTTGTTTTCAAATACACGCTCTGCCTCTTTTTCTACCATCTTTAAGTATTTTTCCGGCTCAGCGATAACATCTGCAAGCGGATATGCATTGCTTGGATGGAACGGAAGTGCGATCATCGGAACGATAGTGTCGAGATTAACCTCTACAACACCGTCATAGAGTGCTGCATTGCCCGGAACCATCTCTTTAAAGCCCTGCGGACGTTTATGAATTTCAAAGTACTCTTTTACCTTATCATCGGTTGCCCATACAGAAGACAGACAGGCAGACTCCGTTGTCATTGTATCAATACCGTTTCTAAAATCCATAGAAAGGCTATGTACGCCAGGTCCAATGAACTCAAGAACTTTATTCTTAACAAAATTATTCTTAAATACCTTGCCGATAATGCTAAGGGCTACGTCCATCGGTCCGACCCACGGCTTCGGAGTGCCGGTTAAAAGAACAGCAATAACACCCGGATAGTCGATCTCATAGTATTTTCCAAGCATAGCCTTGGCAAGCTCCGGGCCGCCCTCACCTATTGAAACGGAACCCTGTGTGCCATAACGGGTATGTGAATCAGATACGATCGACATATCACCGGAATTAACGATCATCTCACGCATGTACTGATGGATAACTGCCTCGTGAGGTGGAACGAAGATACCACCTGATTTGCGGCAGGCTGACTCTGCATATTTGTGGACATCGGTGTTGATGGTACCGCCGACTGCACACAGACAGTTATGGCAGTTGGTAAATACACACGGCATCGGGAACTCCTTAAGTCCACTCGCGTAAGCAGTCTGTAGAATACCTACATATGTGTTATCATAAACACCCATAGAATCAAATTTAATCTCAAGGTGCTCCATGTTATCAGAATGATTGTGCTTTGAAAGCACCTGCCAGGTCAATGTTTCCTTCTTTGCTGTCTCTTCAGAAAGTTTAGCAGCTTCCTCAGTACTGGCAATATGATCGTTATTTATAATAAACTGTTTTCCCTCATGTAAGGTTACCATTATATGTACTCCTTCCTTTTTTCTCTTTATTTTGTCTTAAATACTACGCAAACCGGGCTCTCTGTCTCTACTACCACCGGTTTTTCCTGTAAACTACCGTCCTCATTCCTTTTAAAGCATACTATAGTGTCTGTCACCTCATTAGCAGCCACAACCCATGCTCCATCCGGACTGACTGTCAAAAATCTTGGCTGTTCACCGCCAGTCTTTATGTTCTGCATCCATTTCATTCGACCAGTTTCGGTATCAAGATGATACACGCTCACGCTGTCATGCTTGCGGTTTGATACATAAAGTGTCTTCCCTTCTGCATCCATATCAATGGCACTAGCCCAGCCGTCCCCAGCATAGTCCTCCGGAAGACTTGTCAAAATCTGCATCGGAGTCAGAGTTCCCTCTTTCTCATCAAAGTTGTATACCGCTACCGTGCTGTCCTTCTCATTCACGCAATAACAAAAACGATTACTCGGTGCAAATACACAATGTCTAGGTTCAGCACCTGTACGTCCCTTGACTGCAAAATTTTCACGAAGTGTGCCTTCTGTTTCATTTATTTCAAATAACGTAATTTTTCCTACACCCTGAAGACGTCCCTGAGACGGAACTGCCAGCCAGCGTCCGCTTCTGTCAAGCATCGTCTGATGCGGATGGGAAATATATCCCGGACCGCCGTTACCGGAAATAAAATACAGCTCTTTGATCCTGCCCAGGCTACCATCTTCCAACACCGGTATTAGTGAAACTGCACCGGTCTGTAAATTTGCCACGTAAAGCCATTTTCCACTTTTATCAAGCACCAGATGCACCGGATTTGTTCCGTGAGTGCCAACTGTATTGCAGTAAACAAGATTTCCATCTTCTTTAATTCTGTATGCACTGACCTCACTGTAATCTCCGTGAATAGTATAGAGCATATCCTGTGCCTCATTTAAGCAGAGGTAGGACGGGTTGACCGGACCTTCAAAAAGTCCTACCGGTTTCCAATTACCTTCTTCTATTTCAAAAATCCTGATACCTTTACCTCGGGCATTTCGCTCTTTTGTGGTGCGGCATCCTACATATGCAAACTGTTTCATAGCAAAGTCTCCCTGTCTGTTACTTAAACTTTGACTTCCGTTCAAAAAACCGCCTGACCCATTTTCAAAACCAAAATCCCTTCAAAATGACATTCAGGTTGCAGATTTCTGAACTTCTATTTTCTCATTTTCACTCTGTCAATTATCCAACAAAACTTGTCACTCCGACAAAAGTCAGCACACACACAATCACAACTACCGTTGCTGACAGTGCGAATAAAGTACCAAATATTTTCTGCTGCTCCTTATCGCTACAGTCTGTCTCCTGTGCATAACTTGCTAAGATAAGGCTACCACCTGTTGAAAGCGGGCTGATACCTGCCACGGTTGCGCTACACACAATTGCAGTGATAATCTGCATAACAGATGCACCTCCAACCTGAGAAGCAATATCCGGAACAGTTGGAATAAGAGTTGGAAATACGACACCATTTGCACTGGAAAACCATGACATAAGACCTGCCGTAAATCCCATAATAGGTGCTGCCGTACGTTTAGTCATAAATGAAGCAAGAATTGATGAAAGCAGGTCAATACCGCCCATTGTCTGGGTAATGTTCATCAGTACATTAACACCGGCAATAAGTATCAGCACACTCCACGGAATTGCCTTGATTGCTTTCTTCTCATCTGCAGTTCCCAGTAAAATCAGAATCATTGCCAGTGTAAAGCAGATAAGTCCTACGTCATAGGAAAAGCCTACAACCAATACAACCATGATTACCAGGGCAATCAGGCTTAACCACTGATCTCTTGTGAATTTTTCCACTTTCTTTTCAGTGTTCTGTGCATTTCCACGCAGCTTGTAACCGCCTAAAAGAATGTACATAACCGCTGCACAGACAAAGTTGCTCACGCTGACACCAATGAAAATATTGTTGATAGATCCTTCAATTCCCAGTTCTGTCATCATGTCACCCACGATAATACCTGTAAGGGCAATCGGAGAAGCAGTTCCTCCTACCGCACCGAGAATTGCCATAACTCCCATAAGAATCGGGCTTACCTTCATCTGTACTGCCAATGCTACTGCAAAGAGTACTGTAACCGACTGAACGCTTATCGCACCAGGTCCTGCTGCTGATAAACCAAAACTTACAACATAAATGATAATCGGTACTAAAAATAAATGCTTACCGCAAAGTCCAATCAGACGATCTGATATCTTTTCCAATGTTCCATTCTGCTGTAAGAGGCTGAAAAACAGCATTGTTCCAAGCAAAGTTGCAAACAGCTTATACGGAAATCCTTTATAGATGTCTGACGCACCCATACCACCAATTTTTCCCAATATCAAAGCCAGACCAAAACATACCAGACCTACATTTGTTTTCTTTACAAATCCAAGTACGATCGCCCCAATCAGGCATCCAAGTGCTATTACCTGAAGTCCCATAGTCATCTCCCTCTCCTATCTTTTATATTTTATCAGAGCAATTAGTCTCTCACATATACCCAGCCATCCATGATACGTCTAGCTGTACGTGTCACACCGCCTTTTACGACTTTTTCTCCGTCCATTTTGACATCAACTTCTGTCACGCCACTTGCGTGCCCCAGACGGATAACATCCTGATCCGATGCCGGTTTTACAATCTCATTAACAACTGTACCCGGAATACGTGCCGCTGCACCAGTTCCGACTGCTACAGTCATCGGATATGCCTTGTGAAGTGCACCAACAGAGATAGCTCGACAGCAAAGGTCCATGGTATCAGCCTTTACTTCATTTCCATCCATATTGATATAGTCCTGAGGTGCAGAAACGATGGAAACCTTCGGAGCAGATGTGGATTTCGTACGTGCATCTTCCCAGTTTTCTACAAAACCGCATTTTACCGCTGCCATACCTCTGATGCGTTCGATATGTTCCATCACATCCTTGTTCTGATTTAACTCGGTAAGCTCGCTTCCCTTGATTCCCAGATCTGACGCTTTGATAAATACCATCGGATTAGAACAGTCAAGTACAGTAACCTCAGCCATGCCATATCCCGGCACATCAAAAATCTCTTTTTTCTGTCCTGTCGGAAAAAGTTTTCCTGTCTTTGAACCAGCCGGATCCTCAAAATACATATCGATGCGTGAACCTGTTCCAGGAACGCCCTGAATTATCTCATCTCCATGTACCATCGCATGTCCATTTTCTACACGTACATGCTCTTCGATGACTTTGTTTGTGTTCGTGTTCAACACACGTACTACCGTGATAGGCTCTACAGCCTTAACCAGACCTTCATCAATTGCAAACGGGCCGACAGCTGAAGATATATTTCCACAGTTTGCATTTCCATCCACTCTTGGAATCACGATATCTACCTGTTTGAATGTATATTCCACATCTATTCCAGGTTTATCCGATGGTGCAATGATTGCAACCTTGCTGGTTGACGAAACCGTACCGCCCATACCATCGATCTGTTTTACATCCGGTGTACCCATTACCTTAAGGAAAATATCGTCCCACAAACTTCTGTCCTCCGGCAGATCCTTCTCGTGGAAAAATACCGCCTTACTGGTGCCGCCTCTCATGTAGACACATGGATATTTTTTCATGTACATAATGACTCTCCTCCCATTTAAAAATTTAAATTACTGGTAACTGTTGTGTGTATTGTTTTTTTCTTATAATTACTATAACTCATTGCCCTATCTCCTGTAAAATGGTATGATTTTATTGTTAATCATAACCATTTGGAATGATAAGGAGAACTATATGGATAAACGTGATTATGAATTACTTTTAGCTCTAAATCAATATAAAAATATAACAAAGGCAGCTGAAGCCCTCTACATGACGCAGCCTGCCATCACCAAGCGCATCCAGAAACTGGAAGAAGAATTACATTGCACACTGCTTATTCGCTCGAAACGCGGTGTCATCTTTACTCCTGCAGCTGAAAGCATTCTTCCGTATGCAGGTACAATCCTCAAAAACATGGAACAAATAGAAGAGCTTGCCGCAGCAAGTCAGAATTATGTATGCGGTACACTTCGTCTTGGATGTTCATTAAATTATGCTCACTATCGTCTTCCGGCTATTCTTAAAAAATATACAGATCTGTATCCAAAGGTAGAAGTACATATCACAACCGGCCAGAGTCGTGAGCTCTACAAGATGCTCTCAAAAGAGGAAATATCCCTTGCAATTCTTCGAGGAGAATATGACTGGGACGGCAAGAAGATTCTCCTGTCATCAGAGCCCATGTGCCTGATCTGCAACAACGAATACATAGGAAAATCACTTACTGACTACCCTTATATCAGCCATAACACCGATAGCGGTCTGAATTCCCAGCTTTTCTCCTGGTTTGAATCACGCGGTCTTAACGGCATCAGAAGAAACTTTCAAATCGACAGCATCGATACTTGCAAAGAAATGGTAATGTATGGCCTTGGCTGGAGTATTTTGCCATCAATCTGCCTAAAAGATTTCTATGGATACACCGAAGCCCTTTACTGGCCGGATGGTACTCCTTTTGTCCGTAATACTTATCTGCTCTGTCAGCCTACAAGCGACAGACTGCCACAAGTTAAGAAGCTTCTGGAAATGCTCTAGTTATCATTTTATGGTAAACCATGCAAATTGCACAAAATATACGTTCATATTTCTTATTGTCCACATTGTCCACATTTTGTCCCCAATTTTGTGGATAAGTTTTGCACAGTCATTTTTGTCCTTTTTTAGGGAAATTTGAGTTTTGCACCAACTTATCCACATTATCCACAATTATTATCTGTTCACAAGACACTTATTTACCCACTTATAATTCAATTTATTTTTTGTTCATATTTTATAAATTTGCGTATTTTCTCAAAAAATACAAGCATTTCTATTGACAAATAAAGAGATTATACATTACCTGAACAGCCTTATTTTTTATAGTTTTTTTTACTTTTTTATGCAAATAAACTGTCATTTCGTGCACTTATGTTCTACCTGTGAACTGTTTTATTTTTTCTTTAATTGTGTTGACAATTTTGTGAAAAAGGTTGAATTAAACGCAAAAAAATGATATAATGTGAGCATCCCAATAAAAAGGAGCGATGATTATGCGTTATAAGATTACTGGAAGAAATATCAATGTTACCCCGGGGTTGAAAGCAGCTGTAGAAGAGAAGATCGGAAAATTAGAGAGATACTTTAATCAGGACACTGAAATAAATATCACACTTACAGTTGAAAAAGATCGTCAGAAGATCGAGGTTACCATCCCTGTAAAGGGCACTATCATTCGTGCAGAGCAGGAAAGCAACGATATGTATGTATCGATTGATTTGGTAGAGGAGATCATCGAGCGTCAGCTCAAGAAATATAAGAATAAGATCGTAGACAAGAAACAGGCTGCTGTTGCATTCTCAGACCTGTTCATGAATGAAGAATACGAGTCCAACGACGAAGTTGATATCGTCAAGGTTAAGAAATTCGCCATGAAGCCTATGGATCCTGAAGAGGCTTGTGTTCAGATGGAACTGCTTGGACATACTTTCTACGTATTCCTCAATTCCGAGACAGAGCAGGTCAACGTTGTTTACAAACGTAAGGGTAACACCTATGGACTTATCGAACCAGAATTCTAATTATCTATAAATTACCTATAACGTAAAAAGAGGGAGCTGCCATATGGCAGTTCCCCTTTTTTAATTCATAGGAAAGTGCATCCTATGAATCAAAAAACGCTCCGC
>CAVKOQ010000054.1:0-17683 GCA_963657995.1 bacterium | reverse complement strand
GCCTCTGTCGGCATCATCGCACCCTATTCTCGCATCACAGATGAGGCACATCTTTTGCATCTTCAGGAACAGGTCAGACACAGTGCCGCTGAATTATCTTATTATATGGGACATACATTTAAACAGAATACGTAAACTATGAACAGTTATAGTAGTTAAAAAAAGCCCACGCAGAATTCTGCGTGGGCTTTTTTATTTATTATATTAAATGTTATTTCTGAAGTGCAAGTACATCAGAGAATGCCTGAATAGCAGTGCTTGCCTGACCGAAGTCTCTCATCTGCTGGTCAATACCCAGTTTGATGTGTGGAATACCTGCATCGTTCAGAGCTTTCTTAAGGTATGGATACTCCATCTCCTCCGGATCGCAGAACTGCTGCATGAACAGTACCAGACCCTGAGCTCCGCTCTCTTTAACCATGTTAGCTACGAACTCACCACGACGGTTCTTGTTGGATTCTGGATCGTACAGAAGTACTTCGTAATCGATGTTTGCGAACTGTTTAGCCAGTGCACGTACCGGATCCTTCTCATCCTCAGCAGCATCTACGCGGAAAGAACGTGTCTCATGAGCTACATCATCTGCAGCGATAGCAATGTTGTTCTCTTCGAAGATAGCAAGAAGCTTTGGATTATCGCAGATAATACCGGAAGTAACAACCTTGGTTCCTTTCCAATCACAGACTGGAAGTTTCTTAAGCTCTGCATTCAGCTCTTCAAGTTTAGCGGTGTATTCCGGTTTCTCCATGAAGTAGAATGCCTTAAGAACTGCTGAACGTTTGGTTGGAGTTACAACATCACAGTGCTCGTTTGCAAGTTTAACGAACTCACGGCGAGCTGCACGGCTCTTGTTGTAAACTTTGATTGCATCCTGGATATCTTCGTCAGTAATCTTCTTACCAGCAATTTCTTCCAGATCTGCTTTTACGTGATTGTACTGATCCATACAGAACTGAAGACCGAACTCCTCAAAACGGTTCTGCGGATGAGCTAAGAAGATAACTTTCATCTTGTCGCCCATAGCTACACGGAAGTTCTGGCTCATAGGACGAAGTGTATCACAGATAGTAGGTGTGATGATACCGTCTAACTGATCCATAGTTCCATCAAGCAGCATCTCCAGAGCCAACTGAGCGATGGTGCAGTAGAAAGTAGCACAGTACTCTTTTGCACGGCTGATGGTCTTGGTATTGGATCCCCACATACCCATCGGAACGATACCAGCGGCATATACAAGCTCTTCTGGAGCGTAGTATGGAAGTACACCAACTACCTTCTTACCCTGAGCTTTGTATTCAGCAAGCTGCTGCTTAGGAGTTGCAGCTTTTACTTTAAATTCTTCAAATAATGCGTTAACACTCATCGTTATTCAGCCTCCTTTGCCTGCTTATTTGCTTCCATTGCCTCTACCAGACCTTCTACACGAGTCTCGTACTGAGCGGCATTGAAGTTACGCGGGTCAGCCTGGTCGCCGTCAAATCCAGCACATGGGATACCCAGGTCGGCAGTAAATCGACGCTGCATCTCAGCCATGTAACCACTCCACGGTTTACAGCTTCTGTTGTAGTGAACAAGTACGCCATCTACCTTATTGTCACGGCAGATACCCTCACGCCAGTCAACACCCTGCTCGATGCAGACAGAGTTCGGAGCTTTGTAGTAAGCACGAGCCATCTCATCCATATTGTTGTAAACGAAACCGAATGCCGGTGCGTATACAACGGCAGTAACGTTTACGCCATGAGTTTTCAGAGGTTTGAACAGAGCCGGAAGTTTCGGCCAGCACGGAATACCCTCGAACATAACACGGTATTTCTCTGGGAATGGAGTTGTGGTCTCACCCTTCTTAACTGTCTCTTCCAGATCGCTTGCAAGCAGTTCGAATGCATCACCTGCAGCTACAGTAGCACGTGCAGTTACAACGTCAGCCATGTGGTTGAACAGGTCAAATCCACTGTATGGAGCTGGTTTGTACTGCAGATAATCACAGACTTTGAGCCAAGCCTTAGCTGTACGGTTAGCATTTGCACAGGCCTGCTCGAATTTCTTCTCATCGAACTTCTTGCCTGTCAGTTCCTCAAGCTGTTTGATAGCTTTGTCAAACTGTGCACGAACGTATTTAACATTCTCATCATGAACTTCTACTGTATTGTTGTAAGGAATATCAATCATGATCAGCGGAACATTGCACATACGAGCGATGTTCTCATACCATTTTGTCATACAGTTACAGATGTTGTTACAGCAAAGTACGAAATCCGGCTGTGGGATACGCATCTGACGAATAGGAGAAATAGCCTCAAGACGTCTCTCTTTTTCCGGTCCATCAGGAAGTTTCTCAATTTCAAGCAGGTTATCCAGCTGCAGATATGGAGTCTGAGTCTTAGGATCCTTTACAGGCTTTCCGTCTTCACCCATAACTACGTTGCCATCAGCATCTTTTAATGGTTTACCTGTGCTCGGATCGATGATGTATTCACCTGTCTCAGGATCATACTTACGAGAAACACGGATACCAGCTGCATATGCTAAGCTGATACGTGCATAACCACAGATATCGTTGTCATAACCAAGATCCTCAGCTGCCTGGCACATCATCTCACCATAACGGTTAGCTGCGATACCAGCTGCCTGGTTCTCCGGATACATAACGTGTAAATCAAATGCTGCTGCAAGCTCACACGGGAATTTGGAAGAAGACCATCCAACTAACTCGCCTCTTGCTTTGGCCTCACGCGCCTCTTTGTGTACGTCATCAACGACTTTACGAAGCGCAAGAACACCAGGACTAACTTGTTTTGCCATAATAATTATCCTCCATTCTTAAAATTAACTGAGTTACTGCTGACGGTCGGCTACCTGAAAAGCCATCAGGGCTGCGCCGAGCGCGCCGTTATATTGTGTCAGCGGAGATGTATAGATTTCTACGCCAAGCTCAGCTTTCAACGCATTAACTACGCCATGATTCTGAGCAACACCACCTGTCATAACGACATCCGGTACTACACCGATACGGTGTGCGAGACCCGTGACACGATGAGCCACTGAACGATGAATACCGGCAATGATATCACACTTATCTGTACCCATCGACAACTGGCTTATAACCTCACTCTCTGCAAAAACCGTACAAGTAGAACTTATTCCTACCTGTTTTGTAGACATATCTCCAAGGCGTCCAAGGTCACTAACCTTAACTTCCAGAACACGTGCCATAACATCTAAGAATCTTCCGGTTCCTGCAGCACACTTATCATTCATCTGGAAATTGGTCATAACACCATTTTCAACCTTTAAAACCTTAACATCCTGACCACCGATATCAATAACGGTATGAACGTTAGGATACAGGAAATATGCACCTTTTGCATGACATGACAATTCGCTCATCTGCTTATCCGCGATGCCATCCATCAGAGAAGTACGTCCATATCCTGTAGCTAAAGTATATGCCAAATCTTCTTTTTTAAGATTCGCATCCTTAAGTACAGCCTCAATTGCACGGCTAGGACCGCTAGTGCCCGCTCCGACATCAATCAGGGATTTTCCTACGATTTCCTTCCCGTTTTTCAGAATGATACATTTGGAAGCTGTTGAGCCTACATCAATACCTAAAGTAAAAATTTCGCTCATGATGTATCTGTTTCCTTTCAACACTAACCTTATATGTCTGGTTCTGTATTAATGATATTTTTGCAGATCCGTGCAATAACATCATTTCCACCCACCATAATACCACAAAATTTACCAAAAGTCGCAGTAAAATTTCCAAAAGATTATAAAAGAATTGTTAAGATGCCTATAACTTATCATTTATATGCATAAGTATACCAATAAATCGAGCAAAGGTTTCCAGCTCTTTGCCCGATTTATCATCACACTATCATTTATCACTATTTATACTATCACTGTCAGCCGCGTTCTTACGTGGCTTCATTTTTACACTATTTTTTTTAGACACTTATCACTGTGTCATTATTAATAAAATTATTTACCGAAGTTGATGAACTCACGAGTAGATCTCGGAGCAAGCATCTGATGCATCGGGCAGATAGCCTGAGCATTCTGATAATAAGCCTCAGTAAATGCCTGGATGTAAGGACGAAGATCTGTAAGATCTACGATCTCATCAACCATACCCTGCTTTGTGCAGTATTTTGGACGAGACTTGTCTGTGTACATCTGGATCATTGCATTCATCTTGTCGATGATTGGCTGAAGCGGCTCACCAGCCTTTTTAGCTTTAACAAGCTTTCTGGAGTACATAGCATTTGCAGCGGTCTCGCCTGGCATTACGTAGTACTCGCAAGCAGCTGTACCGATAGAGAATACGTTGGTATTGTTGCCCTGCGGACCACCAAGAACATAGTGAGCAGCAGCACTTGCCTTACGAAGAGTAACCTGAAGAGACGGAAGCTTAGCATTCTCAATAGAGTAGATCAGAGACTGACCTAAACCAAGAAGCTCTGCCTTCTCTGCATCATCACCTACATCGATACCTGTAGTATCCTGCAGCCAGATGACCGGAGTCTTATCACGAGCACACAGAGTAACAAACTCATTCATCTTGATAAGTCCCTGACGGTACAGCTTACCACCGATACCTACAGAACCCTGTTTGTACTCCGGATAGTTCATCAGTAAGCCCTGTACGTTAGCGATAACACCAACAAGGAGACCGTTAACCTTTGCAAGACCTGCTACGATCTCCGGACCATAGCCTTTCTTGTACTCATAGAACTCACTGTTATCGAACAGACGTCCGATTACATCATAAATATCGTAAGGACGTTTCTGGTTCATCGGGATGATGCTGTACAGATCCTCAGCTGGTAACTGTGGAGCCTTCGGATCGTCAACGCGGAAGAAATCTAAGTTGAAGCACGGAAGGTAATTGATGTACTTCTTGATTCCCTCGATAACGCCTAAATCATCCTCATATACCTCACGGAAGAAACCAGTCTCATCATAGTGTACCGGAACAGAACCTGGAGCCGGAATGTGCTGCTTGCTGTTCTCGATCTGAGCGTTGATGATCTGCTCTGCTGCTTCTTCATCGATGTAACCCTTCGGGTTCATACCAGAAAGGATACCAGCACCACCAACAGCCATGTTTGCATCTTTATGAGCAATCAGGATAGTCGGGGAAATGCTGTGGTAACCACCACCTGCCGGGTTGGTTCCGTAGATACCTACGATTACCGGAACGCCAAGCTGGTTCAGTTCTGCGTTACGGAAGAATGGTGTACCACCACCGCGACGGTTCGGGTATACCTTATCCTGGTTCGGGAACTCAACGCCTGAGCAGTTTAACAGGTAGATTAATGGCAGATGCAGCATCTTAGCTGTGTCAGCAGCACGAAGCAGGTTGTCTGCCTGTCCTGGAACCCATGCACCAGCCATCTTCTTATTATCAGAAGCAATGATGTAAACCCACTTGCCGTTTACACGACCAAGACCGTTCAGAATATTAGTTGTCTGGAAACGGTTGTCCTCCGGATTGTAAAGGCTGTTTAACGGGCACCATGTACCTTCATCGATAAGAGCATTGATACGCTGTGTTGCAGAAAGCTGTCCACGTGCGTTTAATTTCTCTTCGGTTGTGATACCAGCATCCAGAGCCTGCTTAATAGACTCATGGATATCTTCCTCAACAGCCTTGAGTTCCTGCTCATTATCCGGATTTGGACTAATCAGGGCCTTACCAACTGTAGGCATATCCTGAAAATATCCTGGCATTGAATACATATTCATGTCTTCTTTTCTCCTTATAAATATAAAAATAAAATTAGTTATATCTAATTGCATGCGGGACAGATCGTATTCTGCCCCGCTTTGCAATCATAAGCTTGATTATTTGGATTCCTTCGGAACCTTGATGAATGCCTGACCTGGATCGATCTCTTCACGGATTACGCGGATAATCTCCGGATCCGGACCTTCCATGAGCTGTGCTCTGGAAACATCGATATCAAATCCTGTATTCTCCTGAACCATCTCTGGGCTGGAAAATGGATAGTAGTATGCCAGATACATTCTCTTGGTCTCTTCATCAAATTTCATGATACCAAGGTCAGTAACTACCATCAGAGGTCCACGGTTGCCCGGAAGACCTGCTTTCTCACGTCCGCCAGGGCCGTCCATCCAGCCACAGCTTGTGATGTAGTCAACATGCTCCATGAATCTTCTCTTCTGATGCTGCATCATGATAATGGTGTTGCAGAATGTAGCGATTCCGTTTGCACCGCCTGAACCGGTGAAACGTGTGGTAGGTTTAACATAGTCACCCTTGCCAAAGATACATGTAGAGTTTACGTTTCCGTAAGGGTCGATCTGAGCACCACCGATAAATGCTACCATACGGTCAGCATCATGTAACCACTCATTAGCCTCGAAACCTACGAAACGGATATTTGGCCACTGTACTGCACAATGAGCCATGAAACGGTTATCACCTACAGAACGCGGAACCTCGATTGGGGAGCAGTCCATAAGTCCGCTCTCTACGATCGGATGGCAGCTCGGGCAAACAACACGTTTTGCCAGAGAAGCACCGATTAACGGAAGACCAGTACCAACGATAACGATCTGATTTTCTTTAATATTTTTTGCGATGGCATAAGCCTGCATTTCCTGCTTTGTATACTTTGTATAATCAGCCATTTTAGATTTTCCTCCCTCAATTAGTGTCTGGTAGAATAGCCCAGATGTGGCTCATTCTTAAGGTTCATGAGGCGAGCGCCGCCCAGTACGTTGAGCAGATCATCCTGATCCTTGCATCCATATACATACTTCTGAAGGTAATCCTTGAAAGTCTCCGGAATCTTTGTTCCGTCTGCAGCATCTTTTGCAGCCTGAGCAGCAGTAGCAGCAGCCTGAGCAAGTTTCTCATCTTCCGGTTTAGCAGCAGCAGCCTTAGCAGCTTTGTCTGCAGCCTTCTGAAGCTGTGCTTTAGCATCTTCAGCATCCAGGTACTTGGAAGCCTTGTCATACTCTTTCAGGGCTTTGTCATCATCATCATAGTAGCCGTAGCACTGTGCTGGCCAAGCACCGTATGGTGCACGAACAACAGCATCAACGCACTCACCAAAGATTCTTGTCTTGGTTGGGTCACGACGGATATACTCATCACTTACGATCTCCTCGCAAGTAACGATGCAGCGTTTTGCAGCTACTGCGATATCGATATCGTGGAATTCATCACCATCGATGATACAGGTTCCATCCGGAGATGCCTGCTGAACATGGATGATTGCACAATCCAGCTTCGGTACCGGTACAGCAAGAAGCTTCTCACCTGGCTCAAATGGGTTTTCAATCTCAACACATTTCAGGTTGTCAACGCCCTCCATGGTTCTTCTCTGCTCTTCGCTGATGCCCCAGAACTTAACAAGGCCTGAACCCTGCATCATTCTTACTGGCAGATATGGAAGACCAAGAGATGCTGCATGGAGCTGTAACATCATAACGTCCTGAGAGTAATCCTCGTATGTCAGTTCACCCTTCTCAATTGAAGCACGGAAACGGCGGGATACGTTTGTGTAACCAGAGTTAGCTGTGTAGCAGTTGATATAAGCTCTAACACGGCCTTCACCGATCAAAGAATCCCAGTCACCACCTGCAGGACCGGACCAACCTACAAATCCAGTTTTTCCCTGTCTGAGAATTTCGTAAACTGCTGCATAAGGTTTACGGTTTGTTGTAAATCCGCCAAGACAAAGTACGTCGTTATCATGTACATACTTCTCTACGGCATCGTGTAAAGACATTACTTTATTAGCCACAATAAAGCCTCCTTTAATAAATTTTTCTATAGTTACCTATATGTATAAGTAAAAACGGGATCCGGTATATCAATACCATGTCTTATCACAGTACCCGATGCAGCCAGATCCCGGCTGCAACAGCCAAAAATCAAAAAATTCAAGCCTTGTGAAAAAATAGACTTGCAAAATTTTGCAAGTGCAATTCCGCATCGTGGAATGCATTCCATTCTTGAATGTGTTTTATAAAGGGGCTCATCCCCTTATCACAACACGTTCACTTACAATTGCCACTATTAGCTCACTTTGATTAAATTATAACAGTAAGCCCCCCGATTGTCAACCAACCCTTTCATAAATCATGCACAAAAAGCAGGTTGTTTTATTGGCTAAAACACCCTGCTTTTTATAAGTTGTTACTACATTTTTCTACATTCCGCTCAACATATTCTGCAGAAATCGTCAAGTTCCTTAATACCTTTTGTTCATATTCAAAAATGTAATCCCAAACTCATCTTTTGTTCTTTTTTTGTCAAAAACAGAGCTTGTTATCTGCATTTTCATATGTATTTTTAAGGTTTTCTCTCATTTTGTTCCTATTTAGGAAGTTTAAACGAGCTCTTCAGTGAAACAATGCGGTTAAATACAGGCTTACCCGGTTCACTGTCGCGACAGTCAACGCAGAAATATCCGTTGCGTACAAACTGGAAGCTCTCAAATGCCCTCGCCTCTTTAAGACTTGGTTCCAAATAGCACTCTTTAAGGACTTTAAGAGAATTCGGATTCAAATTGAGCGTACCATCGGCATTGAGTTTACCTTTCTCTTCATCCACAAGATTCTCGTAGAGGCGGACCTCGGCCTTGAACGCTGTATCAGCAGCAACCCAGTGAATTGTACCCTTTACTTTTCTTGCATTGAATCCCGAACCACTCTTAGTCTCCGGATCATATGTACAATGAACAACTGTCACGTTGCCGTCTGCATCTTTCTCACATCCGGTGCAGGTAACAAAGTATGCATTCATAAGACGAACTTCATTGCCCGGGAATAATCTGAAGTATTTCTTAGGTGGCTCTTCCATGAAATCCTCACGCTCAATGTAAAGTTCTCTGCCAAATGGAATTTTTCTGGAACCAAGTTCTTCATTTTCCATGTTGTTCGGTGCATCAAGCTCTTCAATCTGTCCTTCCGGATAATTGTCGATGACAAGTTTTATCGGATCAAGGATTGCCATAACACGGGATTTCTTTAATTTAAGATCCTCTCGCAGGCAATATTCAAGCATGGCACTGTCTATAGAGTTGTCTGCCTTAGAAACACCGGCAAGCTCAACAAATTTTCTGATAGATTCCGGTGTATATCCCCTTCTTCGAAGTGCAGCTATAGTTACCAGACGCGGATCATCCCAACCATCAACAATCTTATCCTCCACGAGTTTTTTGATATAACGTTTTCCTGTGATAACGTTCGTCAGATACATCTTTGCAAACTCAATCTGACGCGGTGGATTTTCAAACTCGCATTCTCTGACAACCCAGTCATATAGTGGTCTGTGATCCTCGAA
The DNA here is from genome assembly GCA_963657995.1 of bacterium. Classification (GTDB taxonomy): domain Bacteria; phylum Bacillota; class Clostridia; order Lachnospirales; family Lachnospiraceae; genus Otoolea. Next base: position 8,355 of record CAVKOQ010000054.1, on the reverse strand, counting down.
TTCCAGTGTACAGATTGAATGTGTAATGTGCTCAATCGCATCTTCAATAGGATGTGCAAAATCGTACATCGGGTAAATGCACCATTTATCTCCTGTATTGTGATGTTTCATGTGAGCAACACGGTAAATAACCGGATCTCGCATATTGATATTAGGTGATGCCATATCAATCTTGGCACGCAGTACTTTCTCACCGTCTGCGTATTTTCCAGCCTTCATCTCCTCAAAAAGTTCAAGGTTCTCTTCAATACTTCTGTTTCTGTACGGGCTTTCTTTGCCAGGATTGTTGAAATCTCCGCGATATTCACGAATCTCATCAGCTGTCAAATCGCACACAAATGCTTTTCCCTTCTTAATAAGAAGAACAGCACACTCATACATCTGCTGAAAATAATTTGATGCAAAAAAGAGACGATCTTCAAAATCAGCCCCCAGCCACTTTACATCTTCGATGATAGACTCAACAAATTCTGTTTTTTCTTTTGTCGGATTGGTATCATCAAAGCGAAGATTGAACTTTCCGTCATACTCCTTTGCAAGTCCTGAATTCAAGATAATGGATTTAGCATGTCCGATATGAAGATATCCGTTTGGTTCCGGAGGAAATCTCGTCTGAACATGATCGTAAACGCCCTCTGCCAGATCCTTATCGATCTCACGTTCGATAAAGTTTTTGGAGACGGTTTCTTCTTTTTCTTCCTTCTCTTCGCCCTCTGCCAATGCCTTCTTATTTTCTTCCATATACATGCCCTCCGTTGCTCTATTTTAGTAACCTATAAGTTAGAAAATTTATTCTTTATAATATCACATTTTGTGATTTTCGAAAAGAGGATATTTATATAATGTAGGTTTGTATGAGCAGAGTCCCCTCTTATTTATAAAATGGAAAAGCATTTTCCTATTTAAAAAGGAAGTACCGCGGGAGGGCACTTCCTTTTTACTAAAATTTTTATAAGAATCTTTATGGCAATTTAAGATGTCCTATTTAATAACTCGATTTAACAAATTGCTTATGCGTTTGCAAGTGCCTCGCCAAGTGCCTCGCACTCTGCTCCTGCTGCTTCATCAGGTGTTGCATTGCAAATAACCGGCTCGCATACCATGGTTACACCAAGCATAGAGCAGTCACTCTCCCATGTGCGCATCCACTCGCCATCACCCCATCCGTAAGAACCGAATAAAGCAATTTTTTTGCCGGAAAGAACTGGGCTAACCTCATCGAACATCGGCTGGAACTCAGACTCCTCTAACTGCTCAGCTCCCATGGATGGGCAACCAAATGCGATTTTATCATACTCGCCAGCTTTATCAGCAGTAAACTCAGCAGATGTAAATACATCAACCTCTGCTCCTGCCTTCTTAGCACCTTCTGATACGTAGTGTGCCATAGCCTCTGTGTTGCCTGTACCACTCCAATATACAATTGCTACCTTGCTCATTTTTATTTCCTCCTTGTGAATAATAAATTACTAGCTAAATATTTATTAAGCAGCCTTTACAAGCTGAATAATCGGTGTTCCCTGGCGGTATTTCTCACGGCAAATTTCTGTACATTCTCTGTAAGAATCAAACCGTTCTCTTGCCTCTTTTGGATCTCCATAAGACTTCCAATAACCGCTTAATGTGTAATTCTTTCCCTGATTGTCGATAAATCCCTCAACATCTTCAAGCGGATAACCAAGAAAAATTCCAATTTCATGTGGAAAATCGCGTTCCAGACAAAGCCTGTCTGAAAGTTGATTCAAGAAACAGTCCACCTGCTCTCCCATCTTGTATCCTGTTTTTTTCAAGAAATGTCTTACCGAAGATTTATCAAGTATTGATTTAAGCCATTTTTCGCGGTAAACCAGAATCAAAAAAGCTCCTGTTCTGCCACACTCTTTAAGTGCTCTGACTCTTAGGCCACTTGTTTGCAGTTCACCATTCCAATAATCCAGTTTTTCGAGAAGTTCTTCACGATTAGCAGGCTGATAACGAAATAGATTAGACGGTTTGACTCCTCTGAAGGTTGGCGCACACACTTCAACGAACACTTCTTCAAACTTAAGTCCCATCTTTTCGCCTCCTCAAACCATCACGCCTCAAATTTTCTTAACTCGCAGGCACTTCCTAATCATTTCAAATAATTTCAATTGCTTCAGGCAATTCTCAACCGCTGCAAGTTAGCCAAAACTACTTTAAGTTAGTGTATTCTAACTATTATTTAAAAAATAAAAGGCTTTGTTTGCCTTTTATTTTCTTTTGTGCAAGTTAGTCTCATCTAACTTCGTTAAGACTATATCATGAAACACTTCATGAGTCAAGCCTCTTTTCATCTCATATTAACTGTTGATTATTTTTATCAATAAATGTTTTTGAAGACCTTTTTAAGAGTACCCGCAATCGTATCCATATCAATCGGCTTTGAAATATGACCATTCATACCAGCCTCAAATGATTTCTGTCTGTCCTCATCGAATGCATTTGCTGTCATAGCTATTATAGGAATATTGGCTTTCCTGTTGTTTTGCATCGTTCTGATTTCTCTGGTTGCCGTATAACCGTCCATCTTTGGCATCTGGACATCCATAAAAATCATATCATATCTGTCATCATCAGCTTTTATCATAAAATTAACAGCCTCAATTCCGTCAGACGCATGATCTACTTCTAACTTAAATTCTCTAAGAATAGCCGCCGCAATTTCATAATTAAGCTCATTGTCCTCAACCAAAAGAACACGTTTTCCCGAATAATCCGCCACTCGCTCGGCTGCATTTGCAGAATTATTTATATCTGATCTGGTAAGAACTGTTCTGAGTTCAGACATGAATATAGGTTTAGACACAAAAGCCGTAACTCCGGCCTCTTTAGCCTCATCCTCAACATCAGACCAGTCATAGGCAGTAAGAACAATAATAGGAATCTCATCTCCAACATATCTTCTAATCTGTCTGACAGTCTCAATTCCGTTCATATCAGGCATCAGATAATCTATAATATATACCTTATACTCATCTTTAATCTCTTCAGCTTCTTTTGCCCTGATTACAGCCTCTCTGCCCGATGTAGACCAGTCAGGGCGCATTTCTATATCGCGAAGCATTTTGCTAACGCTCTGGCAGGTGTTTATGTCGTCATCAACCACCAATGCTCTCGCACCCTTCAAATCAGCAATAGGTTCACTAACAGCAGCATGTTCGGCAATTTTAAAATCAACCGTAACAACAAACTCTGATCCCCTTCCAAGTTCACTCTCTACAGTGATATTTCCATTCATCATATCGACAATATTTTTAGTTATAGACATGCCAAGTCCAGTACCCTGTATGCCGCTCACCGTGGAGGATTGCTCTCTTGAAAAAGTATCAAAAACATGCTCCATAAACTCAGGCGTCATTCCCATTCCATTGTCCTTGATACTGAACTCGTAAGTAGTATACCCCTTCATTGAAGATGCTCTTTCTGTGACACGTATGATGATATTGCCACCGACTCCGGTATATTTGATGGCGTTGCTTACTATATTTAAAAGAATTTGATTTAATCTGAGCTTATCAGTAATAACATCCTCATTTTTGACATCAAGTGCATCTATATATAGATTCTGTCTGCGTGATTCTATCTGCCCATGAATCATAATTCTTAAATCTTTTAACACGTCCGGTATATGAACAATATTTTCTTCAAGCTTTACAACACCACTCTCAATACGGCTCATATCTAAGATCTCGTTGATCAGATTCAGAAGATGTGCACTTGAAGTATGTATCTTGCCAAGATAATCCTGAACCATACTCGTATTTCCGATATGAGTCTGTGCCAGTGCAGTAAAACCAATAATAGCATTCATAGGCGTACGTATATCATGGGACATATTGTTGAGAAATGACGTTTTAGCACGATTGGCCTGTTTTGCAGCAAGGAGAGCATCTCTCAGTGCATTCTCCTGTCTCATCTCATACTGCTTTTCTTCAGTAAAATCTCTCGCAACGTAAAGAACCTCTTTTGCTTTGCCGAATTCATCTCTTGATTTAACTATAAAGCGAGACTGCAGCCATCTGCCCTCAGGATTTCTATATTCCGTCGCAATAGTATTTACATTTTCAAGACGTTTTACCATAGTCGTAAGATCCAGAAACTCACGCATCTCATCTTTCATATCAGGTGCTATAAACACGTCAAGAATATCTTCCTCCACATCAAAGAAACTACCTTTCATGCCTGTCAGTTTTTCCATCGAATGGACACTGTTAATCACTTCATATGTATACGTTTCAAGGCTAGCTATAAAAATCGTTGTATATATGGTTGCCAGACTTGAAACAACCTCTGCATGCTGTTTTTCTGCTGCCTTGGTATCTGCCAGTATTTTTTCCTGTTCTTTCTGCCTCCTTATCATATCATCAACATCATAATGATATCTGCGAAGAACATAGCCTCCGGGCACCTGATATGCCGTTCCACCGCAGCGCACGTAACGCTTTCCAAGTACAGGGTGATTCCACAGATAGGTATTCTCGTCTTTATTTCCCTGTTTCATCTTCTCAACTGAATTAAGTACTGACTGAAGTGCATCAGATTCTATATTGGAAAACCATGCATCGTAAGTCTCTTCAGGGGATAAATCTTTTCCAGAAACACCTATAAGCTCCTTCATACGGTCATCAGCTTTCATAGTCGGAGCCTGTCCTTCAACAAACTTTATGTACCAGGTTCCCATCTTAGAGGCTGCAAAGATATCCCTCATCTGCGACAGTTCTCTGTAGCTTTTCTCCAGTTCCTTTTTGTGAACTTCCTCTCTTTCCTTGCGCTTTTTCTCATATGCCAAATGTTCTTCGATGATGGAATCAATAATCTGAAATCCTGCAACAACAGTCCCAAAATCATCAACCTTACTGATATTAAACTGGTAATTGTGCATTTCCCCGCCATCCACGCTGCGGTAATTTCCAACATATTCGTCTTCTTTTGAAAATACCTCACGTAGATTTTCTACGCTCAACGCTTTCATAAGCCATTCCCTGTCATCAGGATGGACTCTCTGTGCGATCCATGTGTTCACAATTCCTTCGTATGGAAAAACTTTGTTTTTCAAGTTTACAACTTCCTGTAAATCATAATCTGTTGCAACTTTTAAAATTTTTGCAGTTCCATCATTTATATTTGCAAGATAAACATTTCTGAAATTTCTGGAAAGACTGTTGAAAATAGCGATCTGTTCTTCAGGATCCATCATAAGATCATCAATTGCACACTTTTTGTCAGTCTCATCCGTATAATCGCTGGACTTTTTCTCTTCCATATTCATTTCCTCCACAGATGTCAAATATACTTTTATCCCAGCACCTGCTCCAAAGTTTCAAGAACAACCTGTACACTTACAGGTTTTGATATATGAGCATTCATACCAGCCTCAAAAGCTTTCTTTCGATCTTCCTCAAAGGCATTGGCTGTCATGGCTATGATAGGTATATTGGCCTTTTTATTATTTCCAAGTGTACGAATCTCCCTTGTAGCAGTATAACCGTCCATCTTCGGCATCTGAATATCCATGAGAATCAAATCATATTGATCCTCTGTCGCGGAGACCATCCTCTCTACAGCATCTGTTCCATCTTCTACCGCATCTACCACAAAGCCTGACTTCTGTAAAATCTCAATTGCAATCTCACGATTGAGTTCATTATCCTCGACCAGAAGTATTTTCTTTCCGGCATAGCGTGATATCTTCTTTTCTTTGATCGAAACTTCTTTATATTCCACAGGTTTTGTCAGTATATTTCGAAGTTCTGACATAAAAATAGGTTTCGCCACAAAAGCTGTAACGCCTGCTGCCTTTGCCTCCTCTTCTATATCTGTCCAGTCGTATGCTGTCAATATGATAATCGAAGCATCATCTCCTATCACCCGCCTGATTCTTCTGACAGTCTCTATACCATTCATATCAGGCATCATCCAGTCAATTATGTAAACTGCAAATGCCCTCTTATCATCAAACGCTTCCTTAGCCCTCATAACGGCTTCTTTACCTGAGGTTGTCCAGTCAGCTTGAATATCAATCTGGCGAAGCATCTTGCTGACGCTCATGCATGTATCGATATCATCATCCACCACCAATGCCCTGGCACCACTAAGTTCCTTAATTGGTTCATATTTTACAACTTTTTCAGATATCTTACAGTCAAGAATCACTATAAACTCCGAACCTTTTCCCTTTTCACTGTTGAGTTTGATGGTTCCGCCCATCATATCAACAATATTCTTAACAATAGCAAGTCCCAGACCGGTTCCCTGGATTCCGCTCTCGGTCACACTCTGTTCTCTTGAAAACGAATCAAAAATATGTTCCTGGAACTCCTTATCAATTCCTATTCCGTTATCCTTTACGCTGAATTCATATGTCGCATATCCGCTCTTACTGCACGGTTTTTCTGTAATACGAACATTAATCATGCCGCCTACCGGTGTAAACTTCACTGCATTGCTGATAATATTGATCAATATCTGATTAAGTCTAAGCTTATCTATAATAATATCTTCATGTAACACATCCTGAGTATCAATATACAGATCCTGCTGTTTCGAGCCAATGTTACCCTGAATAATAGATCTTAGATCATGAAGAATATCCGGAAGATGTGCCTCTGCCTCTTCAATTCTCACACTTCCATTTTCAATACGGCTCATATCAAGCACATCATTTATAAGACTTAAAAGATGCTTACTTGAAGTACTGATCTTTTTTAGATAATCCAGTACATGCTCCTTATTATCAATATGGGTCACAGCCAGGGCCGTAAATCCGATAATCGCATTCATAGGTGTACGGATATCATGGGACATATTATTAAGAAATGCCGTCTTTGCTTTGTTGGCATGTTCTGCTGATGCCAGCGCACTTCTAAGTTCCTTGTCTCTTTCGATATCACGCTCCCGCTCAGCCCTGCTCTTTCCCAAAATATGCAAAAGATAAATCAACGCTGCAACAAGAATATATATGCTGCAGACTATGTTTCTGTTCATAAAAATCTGTGAAGCCGGGAAAAACATATAAATCGTATAGTTTTCAACAGCGTCTTTTCTTCCGTACCATGTGCCATTATCCGCTCTTAATCTCACAATTCCAGAAGAATCTGATTTAAATTCACCTTCAAAAAGTTCTCTGCACTCTGATATAGATTTATGCATCAAATTCGCATTGTTGCTGCTTACCACATTTTCGTCATCGCATACTACAACTACTCCATTCATTTCAAATGGAAAATCAGCAAATAATGTATCAAAAATAAGATCTCCGTTTACTTCGTTGAATTCATCCTTTTTTACATAGGTCGCAACCATTCCCGCTGCATCTTTTCTGGATACAGCAGTAAAATCATAAATGTTACCATCTATATTCATTCGTGTCGAATAGGTTTTCTGCGAATATTTTATGATATCACTGACATATGAGCTGTGAATCAGTTCATCCCACAACTTTTCTGAATCGACATCTTTTGATGATTTCATAACCAGATTAAGATTTTCATCAAATATCATGATTCCGGTAAGACGCTGGATATCAGCATATTCATCAAGTTTTGACTGCGAAATCGTACCAAATTCATCAATATCTTTACTTAATCCTTCTGTCTTATCCAGGAGTCTTACAAGGCTTTTAACCTGATCATTATTTCTGTATGTGTCGTAGCGTTTTATTCTCAGTTTTGTAAATGAAATTGTCTCATTCAGTGCGTTTTGCAATTTATTTCGATCATTAATCTGAAACATAGCAAAAAGACACATACCAAATATAATCAGAATCCCCAGAAGAATCCAGCTGAAATTTTTGCTGTTTATTTTACTTTTCATCTGTATAGCCTCCCAACACTGTTTTTTCAGGGTCAAGGCCATACTTGTCAGCTATTTCGCCTGTTGTTCCATCCTCTGCCATTTTATCAAGAACTTTTTTTAGGCTCTCTGCCAGCTCTTTATGTGTCCCCTTCTCAAATGCCACGCCAATCTCTGATACATATGGACTCTCATCGAGCATTCTAAACGCACCTGCTCCGTCATCAACCAATTCAGCGAGCAATGCCTCATGTCCTGAAATCGCATCTACATAATTTTTTCGAATTACCGCAAAAATCTCGTCAGTTGATGAAAAACTGTTTACCATCAATTTATCAGGAAGTTCTGAATCAACTACATGAAGGAAAAGATTTTCAGCCTTGGTTGTAGTCTGAACTCCGATTCTCTTGTTTTCCAAATCATCTAAAGTGTAGATATCGCTGTCAGAACGCACTACCACTACCTGGCGGCTTTTCATATACGGTCCGGCCCACTCATACTTTTCTTCTCTGTCTGTCATGGAGTAGCAGCTCCATATACAGT
>CAVKOQ010000053.1:0-17814 GCA_963657995.1 bacterium | reverse complement strand
GCTTCTTTTGGCACATTCTCCATGGTTTTCTTAAATGCGTTCTTAGACACTTCTTTATCCTCATCGATAAACACAAAGCCCTTCTTAACACGATTTACCGTATGATCTGAAATGGATAACTTAGGTTCAGAGGCAGTTGCTTTTAACGTATTTAACTCTTTTAGCTCAGACGGTGTAGCCTCCCCTAAAAGTGCCGCATCCAGTGCTGTAAACAGAACTACACGCTGTGGCAAAACATTCATTTTAAGTGGATTAGGAAATTTCGCATCATCAAACAAAGCATCTCTATTTATTACTGATCTGCTTGCATTTTTTTCATCTGAATTTTCTGAATCTTCTTTTAATAGTCTCTCTTCCTCCCGACTCTGTCTCACACTATCTGCCCCAAGCACCACATCCTTGGAATACGCACCACCAAAGAATGAATTAGCCCCATTTTCTGAAGCATCGGTTGTGATTATCTCAATCGGCAGATCATCAGCGTGTCCATCATGCAGAATATATCCGTCTCTCGCCTTGAATTCTTTCCATGTATAACTATATTTCATGGATATGAATTTTTCATAGGTCTGTTCGCAGTCCTCCTGACAGCCTGACTGTGCATAAGAGTTTTCCCCATCTGCTCCTGTAGTCGCTCCGGCATCTGGTGTTTCACCCTCTGAACCACCGTCTGATGCAATACTTTCTATTTTATCTACATCAACCTCATCCATAATCCAATGGAAATGAACGCCATCGAATTCACCTAAAGCCTGTTCTTCGCACTCCTGTTCACACAAAATCCAACTATCTGCCAAGCGGATATTTTCAGCTTTTGCCGCTTCAATTGCTTCACTGTTTGTAATATCCCCTTCCTCGTCCTCTTCCTCCTCTGGAACAGATACAAAAGTCGGTGCCGGATGGCCATCGCAGAATGTTTTATCATAATGATACGCATGCTCAACCATCTGTAAACCGTAGCCGTTAGCATCAGTTACCACGGAACCAACCTGCCTAAAACCATTCCAGATAACCGGATCATCCTCATAATGACTGGCATACGGCTCGCCTCCCTCATAAAGTTCCACTGCACCGTCACGCTTAGTATTTACCTTATCTTTATCATCAAAACGCTCGAAAAAGCCGAACCTGGCCCCTTCAAGTGCCTTTCCTGTCTCATGGTCATATTTATACATTTGCAGATTATAAGTGGAAGTAAAATCTTCTTCATGTCTGAATATTTCAAACTGGATCCCACCCTCCTGAGGCGTCTGAATCGGGTCTCCTGCCAGTACTGCATAATAATTTACAGGGACCATGTCAATCTCCATCCACGCCATCCTTTGATGAATCCATGGATCGCTCTTAGCCGGTGTTCCGCCTCCGTGTGTTCCTGAGCACTCCACACACTCCCATATCTGAAGCAGATGATCGATTGCCTCCTCTGACGAGGAATATCCACCTCCTCCTGTGGCATATGATGTTCCTTCTACACGAAAGCGGATCAATGCTTTTTCTGGCTTCGGATTCGGGTTTTTAAATACAATCTGCGTATCTGTTTTCGTATAAGTCCATCCATCGGTAGGTTGCGGACTAAACGAAACCCCTCCATCATTAGAAAATTCAAGCGGAACCGAACGGATAAAATCACTATCAGATCCATCCTGTGCAAATGACAATATCAGAGTCGATGTATCTACCTGCTTTGCCGATCCAAGGGATGTACAAGAAGAAATTACTTCCGGAATTTTCCCTCCTCCGATCCCAGTTTTTCCTGTACTGCTACTTCCAGAAGACAGTAATCCTCCCATCCGCATATAAAAATCACAATTTGAAGCAGCTTCCTCAAGCCAAGGATATTTAGCACGGGTCGCAGGTAGATAGATGACGGTTTTTAAATCTTCCTCAGATACCATCTTATCGATCTGTGGCCTTCCCTGTGTTTTTACGGCTGTATTGATCGTCTGAATCAGTGTATTTGCCTTAGTATCACCCAGTGCAGCCTTGAGTGAAAGCATTGCCCAAAATACATATTTCTGTTCTTTACTGCTTAATGGAACGGATGCCTGGGAAGGACGATGTGCTTCATACCTGTCGCCTTTTTCCGCAATTCCCCAGATCGCATAACCGCCCTTATCGATACAGTAGAGCTTGTGCCCCAGTGGCGTGTTACCATGTGCACTCGTAAGCGTTGTCTGCTGTCCGCTAGCAGGTTGTGCTTTTGCCGGCAGAACAGGAAATCCAGGCAGAAATGCCATTCCTCCTATTACAAGTGCCAGTGTAAACGCCATACCCCTTTTCACTTTCTCTCTGTATCGATAATCCCCCATAAACTTCCTCCTCGATTTTACTATCTGCATCCCAAGGTGCAGGTAGTCTCATCATCTCTTTATTTTGCAGTTTCCCAAACCGATTTATACAGTGAAATCATTCCTGCTTCATATTCCTGTATGGATATTTCCTGACGCCCATACCTCTCAATTATCTGATCCATCGGTGCCTGAATCCTCTCCCAGGCTTCTTCTGATATGCTTCCTTCTCCACGCATAGTAAATGTCAGAGCTATAACATTGGCTAAACTGTCAGGATCAGCTTCATATGCCTTCCTTATCTGTTCTCTAGCCTGATTATCATAGCGGTAAAATTCTGTTTCAAAATCCACCGGATAAGTTTTCGCATTGGAAAACAGAGGAAGACTAGAAGTTGGATCAGTTGAATACCACTGCTCTCCAATCCTCACCAGACACGCTCTATGAAGGTATGATGGTGTGTATGTAACACATTCCAATCCTAAGCTACGGCATAAAAACTGAAATTCATCCGCAAAATCCTGGCATAAACCACTACCTCCCTCTAAAACAGGAAAATTCTTAGTTACATCCGGCGATCCGTAATGATTCTGGTTAAAACTACCCTCTCCGTTTGCAATACGGTCATGAATATACTTAAGTCTTGTTTTTTCATCTGCATGAATCCAATCAAATCCATTGACAAATTTTCTAAGTTCCTCCACTGATGCCTCGCTGTAATTTGCCTTCGGCTCCCCATTGGCATTCCATGCCGGATTCGGTTCTCCCGGATATCTGACCAGTTCTTTCAGATAATATTCCCGATCTGTAATTTCAGGATTCTGCTCGGAAAACACAGTGCCATTTCCATACGAACTGATCTCTCCGCTATTCCATTCCCACCTAAGGTATTCTGTATCTTTCCACACTCCTCCATTTGTACCCTGATTTCCTGCATAGGCACTAAAACCACCGGTGCTAATCATAGCTGCTGCCAATAAAGCTGTATAAACAGATTTATTGGTTGTTTTCTTATTCTGACTCATTTTATCAATCTCCCTTTTAGCTCACATATTTTATCAATTTCTCGTCTGAACTACTCCATCAAGCACCCACGCTCCGTCTGCATTAACAAAGTTTCCATCCGGTGTATGTGTATTTCGATAAAGACGTCCCTTCATGCCATCTGATTGTTCCTGAAAATAATAATAATTAAAATTGCCATCATCTGCTGGCAGCCAGTTCCATCCAGTCAGCATGCGTCCTTTAGTTCCGTCTGACACCGGCCACAGATAATACGTATTGCCATCTTTATCTGAATACCATCCTGTTACCATATTTCCATTACTATCAAAGAAAAACCAGTCAAAACTGCTCTGTCCTTTTGAAATGTCAGCATACGGATTATAAACAGCAGCCCACTCTGAGTGCAGATTTCTTCCGTTTGTATCAAATTTCCAATTACCTGAAGTATCCTGCTGCCAGTTGCCAGATATTACATACGAAGGAAGATATGCCGAGGCATTGCCATCAGCACCCGTCTGCAATGCCGGTCCCGATGCATTTGTCTGGCTTTTGCCTGCTGATCCACCAGAAGAAGAGCCTCCTCCTGATCCTCCACTGGAACGGGAACTTGAACTGTAAGTCTGATCTACCGCCTCAAATTCAATTTCAACAGCTGTCTTATCCGTAAAACCACCATCCTCGGTTTTCACGGTAATATATGCAGTATGAGTTCCTGTTTTTTGATAATTTCGATCCATAGTCTGAATCCACGAAGCCGTCGTATTTACCGTCACGGTTCCATCTGATGCTACATACAGCGAATCATCACTTGTATGATAAGTCACATTCTGGTTGTAAGCCTTATCCGGAATTACCGATGCTTTCAGCTTTTTCGTCTCGATTCCAGTCCAGGTTTCTGTCGGATTATATCTTGATCCCGTCCGTGTACGTTTAAGCTCATATTTAAGTGTTTGCGGTGAAATATTAACTCCTTCTACATAAATCTTTGATTCATCCACCGTCCTAAAGTCCACCTGAACTTCGCAGAATGCCGTCTGACTATTTCCAAGCATATCATCACCTATTACCGTAACATTAGTATTTTTGCTTCCTGCTGCCGACTGCTTTTCATACGGTGCATTTACATGTTTACCCATATCTTCGGTAATAAGATCAAGAATCCATTTTGCATCCTTCTTTGCCTTTACACTAGCAGACTTGTTCTCACCATCCACCGAGATAATCGCATCATCTCCAACCTTCCACGATATATCTTTCTTATCAAAATAATCAGGTATAAACGCGGCCGAAAGCACCTGCGGTGCTGTTACACTTACTGTTTCTTCCGGATTTTTACGATTTCCTTTTAGCGTTCTTATCACTTCAAATTTTAGATTATCTGGGCTTAAGGAGGCATTCTCATTTGCCACATATGTTTTATCCTTAATCTGGAATGTAACCTCTATTCTGGCGTTGCCTTTACATGGCTTTCCATCAAAGCTGGCTGAAGGTTTTGTCTCTGCTGTAAGTACAGCAACGCCTCCATTTTGATACCCGGCTCCGTATATATCATTTCCAATGGCATACCGGTATCCATTATCCGCCTGTTCTTTTTCAAGTTTTCGAATAATATCTACAATAAATGAACTATTAAGATTTACCTGAACCGATGCACTCTTTTTCGTATAACCATTCTCTTCATCATCATTTGAAAGCAATGTAATGAGATCTGTATCATCAATACTCCATTTTACAGATGCATCTTCCACATCATTATTCTGGTCTACTATTGCTTCTACATTTACTGGCTGAACCTTGGCACCTTCTTCAAGATTACCATTGATATATGTGGCAATTAATTTTCCATTTCCATCCATGACACGAGTAATCTTAGTCGGGTTTTTCCGATTTCCTGTACGCTCTTCAACAACCTGAAATTTTGTTATTGCAGGGGTTAATCCAACAGAAACTGCAACTTTCTTGTAAACAGCTGACACCTGTGTATTCTCTTTAGGCATCGTAAAACTGTATTCACCGCCTTTAACATAAGTTGTTTTCTGACGTTTTTGTCCGATCGTATAGGTCGGAACATCGTCCATCTGAAAACGTGCCTTTTCAGTCTGGTTTGCCGACGTAGAGATAGTAACCGTCTTTCCAGGTGCTACCGCACCCCTGTGTTCTTTATCAAGAGTCCTGTAATATGCTCCATTTCCTCTTGCTTCCAGTGTTGCCACATCATAATAATTTGTACCACCGGAAACCGTATCAATCTGTGGGATCGTGATCAGATAACCACGAATCGGTCTTCCCGCGTCATTTGGTGCAAAATGATCCAGATCATAACCTACAACATCCGCATTCATCTCTCCGCCAAGTTCATCATCCACAATCGAGAGAATTCCTTGTTCCAATTCCTCGTAAAAATATCTGTCTTCCACATCCCATGTAACACCACCTGATACTAGCGTAAAGAAATTGTCCTTAGCGTGCGAATATCCTATATGTGCAGAATATGTATATTGATTATCATCTGAAATTCCGCTTCCGCAGACGTTATTCGCAATTTTTTCCTCAGTATCAGCAAACAGATATGCGATATCATCACCATATTTGAAGTAATTTGCCGGTGCTCGATATCCTATAAACGTTCCTCTGTGTCCTGCAGCTCCGGTTCCTGATTGCCCTATAGTTCCTTCAAAACGTCCAACTTTCAAGTCTCCGCTTATCCTCTCTCCTACAAGTCCTCCCACATTCTGACTTCCAGTCCCCCCAATTGTTCCATTTACATATATATTGTAAATATTTGCATCGTTCTGAACTCCTACAATTCCTCCTACAGATGCATCAATTCCCTGTATACGTGAAGTACTGTTATCTCCGGTTCTGACCTGACAATCGATGATATTCGATCCCCACGAAGCCTCTCCCGCAATTCCGCCGACCATCGCTTCAGCACCTGAAATACTGCCTGTCGTATTTACAGTTACCTGAGCTATTGTATTTTCCACAGTACTGCCTTCCATAAGTCCTAGTAATCCACCAACCGTACCGCTTCCTTCTACGTCGCCCTTTACACTACAATTAAAAATGGTCGAATCCTTAACATTTGAGGCAAGTATTCCCACATGCCTGATACCTTTAACAGGTTTTCCCGGTTCAAGCACAAGATTTCTGATTTCTGCGCCATCCAATGCCCCAAAAAATCCCACTTCAGGCATTGTTCCATTAGAAAATCTGAAATTTGAGATCTTATATCCATTTCCATCAAGATTCGCAGTAAATGGATGTGTCACATCCCCTGAAAATTCCGAATCGTCACGGTAATAGCCTATAGGATTCCAATCCATTCCACCTAGATCAATATTTGCAGTAAGCTCAAACCATGCATTTCTGTAATCACCTACTATCTCTTCATCAACTTCACCGTGATCAGGCTGCATGCCAAAGGCTACAAGATAGCTTAATCCCATCAATTGATATTTTGTGCGTATCTGATATGGCTTTGATTTTGTTCCGATTCCATGTGTTCCATCAAGAAAACTCAAATCTGCCATATCCCAGTCTTCCCATAGATTACCGAGACTTGAACTGACGCTCATACGCGTCATAGCCAGATTTAAAGATGTCTCTATGGTATCCTTTGCATCTTCCATATCATCCTCTGGTATCTGCGATGGGGTTGCTGATAACTGTGATGGCGATGCTAATAACTGTGAAGGTGATGCGTATAACTGTGATGACGATGCCGATAACTGTGATGATGATGCCGTCATTCGTGACGACAACGACGATATCTGCGAAGTCGATACCAGCCCCAAATCCCAATCCTCAAAGACAAACCCATTAGCTGCAAGCGATGGAAGTGTTGTCGACAAAAGCATTGTCGTCATCACAGCAAACGGAATTACCTTCTTCATATGCTTTTTCCCCATAAATTCTCCTCCTGATTTGTTAGTAATTGAAAGTTCTATCTACATCTGCGGCAATGCAAATGCCGGACGTATTCCATAAGTTTCACTATCCGTTTCTACAGGACGCAAACATCCATTTATCAGATCTACCCCATAAATTTTCTGATTGTATACAAATTGTCCATTATCATCTTCCAAATAAAAAGGTGTCCTCAGATAATATCCCTGGGAATATGAACTTACCTGAGTCTGTGGATTATCATCATCTGAATCAAATTTCCAAAGAAAATTTCGATATGAAAGAGCTTCTTCAAGTGACAGGCAAAACAGCGAATCATTCACCAGCTGAAAGCCGATATCATGAC
This sequence comes from bacterium, assembly GCA_963657995.1. GTDB lineage: Bacteria > Bacillota > Clostridia > Lachnospirales > Lachnospiraceae > Otoolea. The sequence goes on along the minus strand of CAVKOQ010000053.1, from coordinate 10,266 downwards.
ATGTAAGTTTACGCTCTGAAACTTGCGAAAACTCCCCATTAGACGTACTTCCCGTATATGCTGTTTCAACTCCTATATGAATCGGTTCAAGATAAAATGCGCTTTCCTTACTATTTTCCTTAAGCCATTCTCTGATATTGGATGTCTTATAATTATTATTCTTTCCAAATGAAAATATCTTCATATTCTCCCAAAGAACCGTATCAACATCAGATCTAATCACACGATCACAAAGAAAAAGTGCCGCCTTCCTGTGTCCGTCCTGCCAATCATGATAATCATCATCTATACATGTAAATGACAAGATTTTGCCTCCGATATTTCGAAGCTGTACATCACCTTCTTTCCATACAATCCGCTCTGCTACTTCATTCAAATCTTTGCTTTCACAGCGATCACATATTTTGTCCTCATTCTCATCAGTATGTCCAAGTGCCGAAAGCCATACTGTCTTTTCTTTATGACAACGCTCACATGCATAAGTAGCTCTTCCATTATTTAAGCAAGTATTTTCTTCCACTTCCCTCTGTCTCCATTGATGTGTGCAGGTAACACTGTCCCATTTTCTTTGCACCCTGATGCGAGTGATGATATATTCATCCCCATCAACAGAAAAAGAATCTTCTTCCATTTCTGAATACACTGCATCATATTCCACCCCAATCTGCTTTGCCGATGGTGTAAAATTTCTGCCAATTATATAAAACTCATGCCAAGTCGAATCCCCGATCGCAGACAGCAGATTTCGTATTCTGGCATCATTTTCAGCCTGATTTTGGACTATTAATTCCGGACGACTCGATGCACCTGCATCACCATTGCCAAATATGGTGCACTCTGCTTCCCATGCTGTCTGTTTCCAACGTTCCAGACGTTTTCGAAGTGACAGTGTGTCTGCATCATCCTCATGCTTTATTCCAGGCACCAGCTTACCTTTTTCGTATTCAATATAAAATTTTTCCGTTCCTGTTCCGTATAATTCAAATATTTGCGGTGAACTTACCGCTGATTTCCAGATATGACCGTCGCTTCCTATAATCTGCTCCGGGAAAGACACTTTCAGGGAAGTTCCTTCAAAAACCTCACCATCCTGTGTATGAAATATAAGATGATTTGTATCGTCAGCATCTACAAATGCAATACTGTAGCTGACCTTTGTATTATCTGAAGAGATATCAGATATATTTTCAGATGCAAGTACCGTTTTACATGATAAAATCATTAAAATTACACTTATTCCTAAAACTGTACCATTCCTGCAGTGATGTACCCTGTGACTTTTCATATTAAATTTGAGCATCCCCTTTCAACACAGAGAAAATATTTATTTGCAAATAATTTATGTGATATTATAATATATTAATTTGCAACAATAATATAAATAATTATCGCAATTTGTAATAATCAACCAACGAATATTATGCGAAATGCATACCATAAACTACTTAGAATAAAAAGACAAATAGAACGAAATTTGCGAATGCAACTTATTCGATAAGATGGTTAAAGTGTAACATATCTATATCTTAAAAGCAAGAATAAATTCACTATTTTTACCAAAAAAGTCGCCTGCGGAACAAAGAATGTGCCTTTGGCACATTCTCCGCCTGCGGCGGGTCGCAAATGCGACATGTTTCTTTTCCGCTGCAGTGCGATCCGTGCGGAGCGTTTTTTATTTCATAGGACGCACTTTCCTATGAAATAAGAAACGTAACTATCAAACGCAGGCGAAGATATAATATAAGATTTAATTATTAATGGCGATGCATCGAGAATGCTGACATATCATAGTTTTTAAGATTATCATGCACTTCTCTTGCTTCTGCCTCACCGATGAGCTTGTCTCTCGATTTCTTAGCTTCCATCTCGGTCTTATGTTTACTCGGTCCGCCAACGCAGCCGCCAACGCATGCCATACCCTCTATAAAGTCCTCCGGAAGTCTTCCGACCTTGAGAAGAAGAAGGGCCTTTTTGCACTCAGCCGCGCCATTACACTTAGCAACCTTGATATCTGTATTCTCTCCTGACTCTTTCAGACACTCTAATACTGCTGCCGTTACGCCGCCACCGTTAGCAAATCTCTTACCGAATACACTTGCCTCCTGCAGGTTATTCTCTTCAGGCTCAAGATTTACATCCTTCGCACGTAACATCGCACGGATCTCCCCGTAAGTCATAGCATAATCTGCATTGCCCTGAATATTCAGATCAAGAGTTTCACTTTTCTTAGCAATACACGGTCCGATGAATACGGTAACAACCTCAGGATCCTGTGCTTTCAGCATACGGGAGATTGCACACATCGGAGAAACTGTTGTGGACATATTGTCAATCAGCTGTGGAAAATGCTGTTTAATCATATTTACAAATGCAGGACAGCATGATGTTGTCATCTTCTTGCCTTCTTTGTAAGCTTCTGCCCACTCTTCAGCCTCTGCTGCTGCAGTCATATCACCGCCAAGACCTACTTCGATCATATCTGCGAATCCAATTTTCTTTAAAGCTGTCTTCCAGCTTGCAAATGTGATGTCAGGTCCAAACTGTCCTTCCGTTGCCGGTGCAAGCATAGCCACAACCTTCTTACCGGCATTGATAAGACGGATAACATCGACCATAAAGGTCTTAGAACCAATAGCACCAAACGGGCAGGAATGAATGCAGGCACCGCATTGAATACATTTTTTCTCATCAATCACACATATACCGTATTCATCGTATGTGATGGCATCAACCGGGCAGACCTTCTTGCACGGTCTCTCAAGATGTGCTATTGCATTGTAAGGGCATGCCTGTGCACATTTTCCGCACTCCTTACATTTATCAGGGTCTATATGAGCCTTTGAACTTCCCATGCTGATCGCACCAAACATACAGGAATTCTGGCATGCTTTTCCCATACATTTACGGCAGTTATCCGTTACCGTGTATGATGCGATTGGACACTCCTCACATGCCGCATTGATAACCTGAACTACATTATTGGTATTCCTGTCAGAAGGACATTTGCCCTCTGCAAGACGGATTCTCTGGCGTACAATCTCTCTTTCCTTATATACACAACAGCGGTATTTGGCCTGTGGACCAGGACTTATCTTGTATGGAATATCATCTCTTCCATCCTCTAACTGATCGTTCCAGGCAAGCTTTGCCACCTCATAAAGTATCTCATGTTTGATGCGAAGAATCGTCGCGTCATTTGTTACCATTTTTCCTCCTCCTTATCAATAGTACGTTACAGTAACTTTCTTTCCCATACCTTCGACTGTTTCCTTAAGCTGTTTTACAAGGTTTTGACGTATACCAAGGTCAAACGTCATCCCCGGATTCTGGTAGGCACCATTTGATGCCGTTCCAACAAACATATGAAGTTCTGTACAGTCTTCTATCAATATTTTTGCGATCATGGACGCTCCATTTTTCTTATCCAGCTCGTCAAAAAATTCAGAACTCAAATCACATTCAACTAAATATCTTTTCAGAAGTTCTATCGCCTTTTTCAGTGTCAAAACGCCTTCTGTCACCAAATCAATTCCATCCATAAATGCAATCGGCGGGATATCCGGATCACTGTAATCCATCGATACCCTAAGTGGCCGTCCCAATTCCCTTGAAAGAATCGTGGCACTCGTTCCGCCTGAAACAATATGCTTTGCAGATGTATCCTTCATAAAATCAGCAGTAATCGTCTCATCATCATTTCGATCAAGCGGTGGACCCGTCATCAGATTAACCGGCTTACGGTCTATGATCCTTGCCACAACTACTGTGGTATCATCACCGGGTTTTCCTTCATAAATACGATTGCATTCTGCACAGATCACAGCTGCCATACGTGCTGAGGAAAGCGAAGTCAGACATTGTTTTGAAACAAATTCCGCCACAGACTTCCATGGCCATCCAAATTTGTACTCATCGCTCTTTCCAACTCCCGCATGCGTCACTCCATCGCTGACCAGTACCAGTGCATCACCCTTTTGTACCTGAAAACGACATTCGCTGATCTCCTTATCCTTGACAAGGCGCTTATATTTACGCAGTTCAACTACATGCCCGCTCCTAAGGAATATACATCTCGGATTGTCGTATTCAACCAGATACACCTCACCATTGTTAAATATCTGAAGGATCGAGAATGTTGCATACGCAACCTGTCTGGTCTGACATATGGGCAGTGTCTGCACAATCGTTTCTACACACTCCTCCAGAGTGGCACCATTTAAAAACATCGTTCCAAGGATCTTCGCAGTAAGCGTCGACAATATATTGGCCTTAACTCCGCTTCCCATGCCATCCGCTAAAATGATGACATCAGAATCCTCAGTTTTTAAACATTCTACCGTATCTCCGCATAAAATCTCATTATACTTATTCAGACTTTTAAAAGTGACATCAACGGTTACTCCCATCTATCTGACCTCACTTTCACTCTCATCGTCAATAAGTGAACAGAGTTTCATCAGTGTTGTCTTAGTCTCGGCTGTCGTTTCTCCTAAAAGTCCTGCAATATTCTGTGCAACCATCATCTGTTTATAAATAACTTTCTGTGCCAGATCTATAGTTGCTTTTTTCTTTTCATACTCCTGTTTTGCCTGCTTTTCTTCGCGTGTCACATCAATAAGTGTGGCTATAACAAAGTTGCCCTCATCAATATAGGCAATATTTTGCAGCGTGACCAGATTGCGTTCTGGATAGATAACCTTGCGGCTGTGAACACTTGTATGCGTCCGGAATACTTCCCTGATATCCTCAGCATTGATAAACTCATCAAGCATCTTCCCTTTAATTGCCTCAGGTTTTACTCCAAAATATTTCTCTGATGCTACTGAACATTCCCGAATACGCATATCATCATCTATAATCATGATCAGGTTAGGAGAAGTATCCATAACCAGATGTGACAGGGACTGTGCCCGATCGTGCAGATAAGGAATGCACATCTCTACCTCTGCTTTTTTCTGGAATACAGCAACAGCCTTTTCACGGCATGTAGGATAACCGCATGCCCCGCAGTTTAATTCCTGGTCAGGAGTTGTCTTTCCTGTCTTTTTAAGAATTTCTCTTATCTCTCCCTCTGTCGGAATAAGTTCTTTTTGTGAGCGGTCAGAAAATGTACGATGAATTTCCACATTACGTGCTTCTTCATTCATAAGTGACAGATCCGCCGGTGCCTTCGGAAGCATCGCCTCCAAATCGAGTTTAACCTTAAAGCTTGAAACAGAAGTTGCTGTGGACGGTCCGTTGACACATCCACCATGACAGGCATTCATTTCAATAAAACATCCCGCCACTTCGCCTGTCTTCATAGCCTCACATACATCTATACAGTCCTTAACACCACTTACATAGAATTTGCGATATTTATCAGGTTTTTTCTGTGTGACTGTCACTGCTGTAAGAAGTCCCCCGCTTACAGGATATCTAAGATTAGCCCCCGGACCACGATCTTCAAATGGTTCTTCCTCGCAATCCTCGATCTCTATCTTATTTTCAGAAAGCCACATTTTCAAATCTTCAAATGTAAGAACTGCATCCGGTCTTTCAACTCTGTTCTTCTCCTTTTCAGCTACGCACGGTCCAATCACAACCACCTTCGCATTGTTACCGAATTCAGCGTGAAGCATACGTGTGTGAATCCCTGATGGAATAAGTACAGGAGCCAGATATTTGATAAGCTCCGGATAGTGAATTTCTATAAGATTTACGATGCTTGGACAGGCTGTCGTGATAATATTCTCCATCTCCCCCTTTTCAAGAAGACGGACATATTCTTCTGTCGCCAGTGCCGCCCCCTCTGCCGCATCGCAAACTGTAGTAAATCCCAGCTTCTTTAAGGCAGATTTGACTTGTCCGCGCTTTTTATATGGCAGAACACCCATATACGATGATGACAGTGAAGCAATAACCGGAGCTCCGCTTTCGATAAGCTTTTTTACTTTAGGTAGCTCACTCGGAACACGCTTTGCAGACTGCGGACAGTTCAAAAGGCACTGACCGCAAAGAATGCATCGGTTCGGCATAATATAGGCATGCCCATCCCTAATCATGATTGATTTAACTTCACATCCCCGCACACATTTATAGCAATGTTTACACATCGCCGCCTTAAAATCAATAATCGGCATAGTATCTCCCTTCCTTTGCCGTTATTACTATGAAACGAAAATTTTTCAGGCGTTCAGACGTCCCAGAATCTCTTCCTGGAAAAATTCTTCTGTTGTCTCAGGCTTTACTGAATACAGTTCTCCATCAATCGTAACACAGACTCCCTTGCGGCAGTTTCCACTGCAAAAATCTCCGTTTAAATCTACCTTGTCATCAAGCTGATTATCTGAAACAAGCTTTTGCAGTTTTTGAATCACGTCACGTGATCCCTTCAGATGACAGGCACTACCTATACAAATTGATACTCTCATAATGCAACCTCCTTGCTGCCTATTTTCTTCATTATCGCACATTGTGATATTATTATCAATCATATTTGTCATTGATTTTGTATTTTTTTCAATCACACACCTACATTTTAGCACAAATATCTCATTTTTTTATTTCAATTTTCATAAATTAATGGTAAAATAATAGAAAATTTTTTAGGAGGTACCGCTTATGAAAATGATTATCGCAATCATCGGCAGCGAGGACGCCGACGATTTAGTATATGAATTAAATCAGCATTCGTTTTTTGTTACCAAACTTTCCACTATGGGCGGATTTCTGAAGAAGAAAAGTACCACACTTATGCTAGGTGTCGAAGATGAGCGCGTCGAGGATGCCATCTCTATTATCAAGAAGATGTCCGGCTCACGCGATCAACTCGTATATACTCCACCAACTATGGCCGGCAACTGCTGCCCGACAGTCAATATGACTGTTCCTATGAATGTGAAAGTCGGCGGTGCAACTGTATTCGTCATAAATGTAGAAGAATTCCAGAAATTCTAATTTTTTTATTAAAGAAAAAGGACTGCCCATCTTTAAGTGCAGTCCTTTTTTTATAGAAAATTACAATGTAACTCCCTACAGAAGCTTTTTTATCTTAAATATCCATATACAAAGAATAATTACCAATATTGATAAAATGATAACCGCCGGATATCCGTTCTGAAGTTCCGGCATATTTTGAAAATTCATACCATACCAGCTAGTAATCAATGTAAGCGGCAGAAAAATCGTCGATATAATCGTTAAAAACTGCATACTCCTGTTCTGTCTTGCATCAAGACGTGACTGATATGCATCCTTGACCTGTTCTGCATATTCAAGAAGCTGTACAGTTTTATTCATCAGCCTATCTGCTCTATCCTCAAGTGTATCAAAATACGAAATCTGTTTTTTCCTAAAATATCCGTTTTCATTTTCCTGAAGATTTTTTGCAAAATCTACCAACTCATTATAATAACTTCTAAGAATCAGCAGTTCCCTTCTAAGAGGCATCAATTTCTCCTGATAATTTTCTGTCTCCTTTTGGCTTGCTTCCTCCTCCATAGACATCAGAGTACGCTCCATGGTGTCCAGTATCTCATAATCACGTTCCAGAAACTCAGTCACATAATTAAACAAAAAACGACCTTTATTGACACCCTGGTGCACTTTTCTCATCCTGATATGAGACAAAAGGCGAAGGCTGAAGTCCGAATCATCAGCTATAACGATAAATTGTCTGGTAATAAATAGGCTTATCCGATAACGACTTCCGGTAATATCCAAAAAGCGAGGGATAGCTAATGTCCCGTACAGATATTCCTGCTGAGTCTCCAGCTTGCAGAAATTAATCTTCGACAGATTAACTTCACCTTCCAGACACAGGCCTATCTTCGCTAATATTTCATGACATTCACGTCCACTTACCAGAACAACGGCCTGTTTTCCATTTTCCAGCACCTCATCTAAAGAGGTCTCTTTCAGCACATCCTCTAATTCATAAACCATGCTGTCCGTTTCCAAAAGTTTTTCCTCTTCTATTTTTCCTCATACCTCATTGTTTTGCACTGTCTCTTTCACAGCCGACTGTACACAGTCGTACGCCATCTGAAAAAGGACTTCCTGTGAGTTTAAAGATGTGTCTGCCGGGTTCATCTTTCGGTATATACCGTCAGCTCCCAGTTCACGTGCCTTGACATTGTCACTTAACATCAGACCAAACATCTCCTTCGCACGTTCTCTAAGCTCTCTATCTAGAATCGGCACTGCCACTTCGACACGGCGAAGCGTATTGCGTGTCATGAAATCCGCAGACGAAATATACACTTCCTCCCTGTCACCGGTTCCAAAGATGTAGATGCGGGAGTGCTCCAGATAACGGCCCACGATACTGATTACCCTGATATTGTCTGTATATCCGGGGATTCCAGTCTGCAGGCAGCATATACCACGTACAACCATCTCTATCTGTACCCCAGCCTGCGATGCTTCTATTAGCTTATCAATGATCCTCTTATCTGTCAGGGAATTTAATTTAAAGCCAAGATATGCTTTTTCTCCTTCTTTTGCTGCCTGAATCTCCCTATCAATTCGATCCAGAACCTTATTCTGAAGGCATTTTGGTGCCACAAACAATGTATCTGTCTCGTCCACAATTTCGCCAAGAGATAGTGTTCTAAACACATTTAACGCCTCCTGACCAATCTCAGGGCGACTTGTAATCAAGGACAAGTCTGTATACAACCTTGATGTTTTCTCATTATAATTTCCTGTGCCGATCTGGGTAATATATTCAATTTTATTATCTACTTTTCTCGTAATAAGGCAGAGCTTCGAATGCACCTTATATCCATCCAGACCATAAATCACATGACAGCCTGCCTCTTCTAAGGTCCTCGACCATGCTATATTATTTTCCTCATCAAAGCGTGCTTTAAGCTCAACCAAGACATCGACCTGTTTTCCATTTTCTGCTGCTTCGACCAGTGCCTCCACAACCTTAGAATCTTTTGCCAGTCGATAAAGCGTCATTTTAATTGACACAACAGTAGGATCCGCAGCCGCCTCGTGCAACATCCGAAGAAATGGCTTTATGCTCTCAAACGGATATGACAAAAGAAAATCTCTTTCCAGAACCTGATCCATAACCGGGCGTTCTTTTTCAATCATTGTAGAATGCTGCGGAATTCTGCGTGGATAAAACAGTTCATTACGGCTTCGCAGTGTGTCCTGAATCTGAAATACAAAGGACAGATCAAGCGGTGACTGGGACATAAATACCTGATTTTTGCCAAGTTCCATCACTCTGCAAAGTCGTTCTGTGATACCTGTATCAAGGGTTCTCGTCATTTCAAGACGTATCGGGCTCAGCTTGCGTCGCTGTCGCACAACTTCTTCCATATGTTCACGATAATTCAAATCTTCATCATAAATTCGATCTGCATCAATGTCTGCGTTTCTGGTAATTCGAATCAGCGATTTCTCCTGCACACGGTATTTATCAAATACCATCGGAAGAAAATGTAAAATCAGCTCCTCAGCCAGCATATAATATCCATTCCGGCCAGGTACCGGTACCAGGCGTTCAAATACACGGCTGGCACATGGAATAATGCCGATTTTAGCTTTATCATTGCGTGTTTCAAGTACTGCTACCGCATAAATCTCCCGGTTCTGTAAAAATGGAAACGGCTGTTTTTTTCCTACAATGATTGTCGAGAGAAGCGGCTTAATTTCCTGTTCAAAATATCTCTCCAATTGCTTTTTTTCCACATCGTTCAGGGCCGCGAAGCTTACCACACGAACCCCCTGCTCTGCTAAAAGTCCCATCAGATCCATGTAAACCTGGTCTTTACGGCGAGCCATAAGTGCCGTTTGCTCCAGAATTTTCTCTATCTGCTCCTGCGGTGTCATGCCGGTTTTATTGTCGCGGACCTCTTTTTTCAAGAATTGCATGTCATGCAGAGAACCCACACGCACCATAAAGAACTCATCTAAATTGGTTTGAAAAATCGATAAAAAAGATAATCTCTCGCATAACGGATTTTCTTCATCTGCTGCCTCTTCCAACACCCTGTCATTAAACTTAAGCCAGGATAATTCTCTGTTAACATAACATGTTTTCTTATTTTCTTCTTTCACCTGTACGCACCTTGCTTTTCTTTATTTTTCTTTTTGCGGTTTTCTTTATTTTACTATATAGGAAATCACAATATATCTCAGTTATATAGTAAAAAAAATAGGAAAAGCTGACTATCAGCTTTTCCTATGAATTGTGTAAAATGTATGTAAATATCAGTAAAAATTGTCGTGCGGGCAACAGGACTTGAACCTGCACGGTCTCCCACC
>CAVKOQ010000052.1:0-17946 GCA_963657995.1 bacterium | reverse complement strand
TGTCGGGCGGATTCGGGACTTTCACCCGTTGGAAACGTGCGCCGCCAGGCGCACCATAAACACAAAAGCTCCACCAAAATGGCGGAGCTTTTGCTGTCATACGTTTATTATATATTAGTCATTGGTATACAGAGTAACCAGTTTGTTCAGGTACTGATATCTTGCCTTAGCCTCTTCCTCGTTCTTTGCATCCAGTGCACCAGCTCTGTCAGGATTCTTGAGAGCCAAAGATGCATAACGAACCTCACCCTTTAAGAATGCCTGATAATCACCTGTCGGTGCCTTGCTGTCGAGAGTGAACTTCTTATTCTCTGCAGCCGGATTGTAACGGAAGTTGTGCCAGTAACCACACTCTACTGCCAGTTTCTCCTCAGTCTGAGCCTTGTCCATACCCTTCTTGATACCATGGTTGATACAAGGAGCGTATGCGATAATGAGTGACGGGCCCGGATAAGCCTCTGCCTCTGCAATAGCCTTTACAGTCTGATTGTAATCAGCACCCATGGAGATCTGAGCGACATATACGTAACCATAGCTCATAGCTATTGAAGCAAGGTCTTTCTTCTTAACATCCTTACCACCTGCAGCAAACTGTGCAACAGCACCTGTAGGAGTAGACTTTGAAGACTGTCCGCCTGTATTGGAGTAAACCTCAGTATCATATACCATGATATTGATATCCTTGCCGGAAGCAAGTACGTGATCTACACCACCGAAACCGATATCGTAAGCCCATCCGTCACCACCAAATACCCACTGGGATTTCTTAGCGAGGAAGTCTTTATTCTTAACAATATCTCTGCAGTTATCACAGTCGATACCATCTAAAGTTTCAACAAGTTTATCTGTAGCTGCACCATTCAGTGCACCAATTCCGTAAGTATCAAGCCACTCTTTGCAAGCTGCCTTAACTTCATCGCTAGCCTGCTCTGCAGCCATGACAGCCTCAACCTTGCTCTTTAAGCCATCACGGATAGCATTCTGAGCAAGAAGCATACCATAACCGAACTCAGCATTGTCCTCGAAAAGGGAGTTATCCCAAGCCGGGCCCTTGCCAGCCTTGTTCATAGTATATGGTGTAGACGGTGAAGAGTTACCCCAGATAGATGAACATCCAGTTGCATTGGCAATGTACATACGATCGCCAAAGAGCTGTGTAATCAGTTTTGCATAAGGAGTCTCGCCACAACCTGCACACGCACCTGAGAACTCAAGTAACGGCTGTTTGAACTGGCTTCCCTTTACAGTTGTCTCTTTGTATTTATCAATAACATCCTGTTTGATCGGAAGTGTCTGACCGTAATCATAACCCTTCTGAGCTTCCAGATTCTTGTCAAGACTTACCATGGTAAGGGCTTTTTCGCCCTTCTTGCCTGGGCAAACGTTCGCACAAGAACCACATCCTGTACAATCCAGAGATGAAATAGTCATGGCAAACTTATACTGAGCCATACCTGTGAGCGGCAGTGTCTTTGTACCTTCCGGAGCAGCCGAAGCTTCTTCCTCCGTCATGGCGATAGGACGAATAACTGCATGTGGGCATACATAAGAACAGAAGTTACACTGGATACAGTTGTCTGGATTCCAAACAGGTACATTTACAGCGATACCACGTTTTTCATATGCAGCAGATCCTGAAGGTGTAGTACCATCAACATAATCTGTAAATGCAGATACCGGCAGGTTATTACCCTCCTGAGCATTGACAGCTGCCTGAATAGTATTGACAAATTTAACAACATCTGCTCTTCCTTCAGTTGCATGTGTCATCTCAAGGCCTTCGTCAACACCGCTCTTCCAGCTTTCCGGAACTTGAATCTCAACTACGTTCTGAGCACCTGCATCGATAGCTGCCCAGTTCTTCTTAACAACGTCTTCACCTTTACGGCCATAAGTTGCCTTAGCGGCAGCCTTCATAAGCTCTATGGCTCTCTCCTCCGGAATAATATTTGCCAGTTTAAAGAAAGCAGACTGAAGTATAGTATTGATACGTGTCGGGCCCATGCCTGTCTCGATACCTAATTTAACACCATCAATGGTGTAGAACTTGATATTGTGATCGGCAATAAACTTCTTAACCTGACCTGGTAAGTGCTGTTCAAGCTCTTCCATATTCCATGCACAGTTAAGCAGGAATGTACCGCCGTCAACCAGTTCCTGAACCATGTTGTATTTGCGGATGTAAGCCGGATTATGACAGGCAACAAAGTTAGCCTTGTGAATCAGGTAAGTTGACTTGATCGGTGTATGTCCGAAACGAAGGTGGGACATAGTAACACCGCCTGATTTCTTGGAATCATAATCAAAGTATGCCTGTGCGTACATATCGGTATTGTCACCGATAATCTTGATAGAGTTCTTATTTGCACCTACGGTACCGTCTGCACCAAGACCCCAGAATTTACAGTTAACAGTTCCCTCTGGTGTGGTTACAAGCGGAGCGCCAAGTTCAAGTGAAAGATTTGTTACATCGTCTACGATACCGATTGTAAACTGTTTCTTGGTTGTATTCTCATATACTGCAACGATCTGAGCAGGTGTAGTATCCTTGGAACCAAGACCATAACGACCTGTAAAGATAGGTGTCTGATCGAACTTAGTACCCTTTAATGCTGCTACTACATCAAGGTACAGCGGCTCTCCAAGGGATCCTGGCTCTTTTGTACGGTCTAATACAGAAATCTGTTTAACAGAATCCGGAATAGCATCTACCAGTGCACTTGCAACAAACGGACGATACAGGCGAACCTTTACAACACCGACTTTCTTTCCTGATGCTACAAGATAATCTACGGTCTCTTCAATGGTATCATTTACAGAACCCATAGCGATAATAACATGCTCAGCATCCTGTGCACCATAGTAGTTAAACAGTTTATAGTCGGTGCCAATCTTTGCATTAACCTTGTCCATGTATTCCTGAACAATAGCCGGAAGTGCATCATAATATGGGTTGCAAGCCTCTCTTACCTGGAAGAAGATATCCGGGTTCTGAGCTGAACCGCGCTGGCACGGATGATTCGGATTAAGGGCATTCTTACGGAATGCATCGATAGCATCCATATCTGCCATATCTTTGAGGTCCTCATAATCCCAAGTCTCAATCTTCTGAATCTCATGGGATGTACGGAAACCATCAAAGAAGTTAATGAAAGGAATCTTTCCTTTGATAGATGCCAGATGAGCAACCGGAGTTAAGTCCATAACCTCCTGTACGCTGGATTCGCACAGCATAGCACAACCGGTCTGACGACATGCGTAAATATCAGAATGATCACCAAAGATTGATAACGCATGGCTTGCCAATGCACGTGCAGAAACGTTGAATACACCCGGAAGCTGCTCACCAGCTATCTTATACAGGTTAGGAATCATAAGAAGCAGACCCTGTGAAGCTGTATAGGTAGTTGTCAGTGCACCTGCTGCCAAGGAACCGTGTACCGCACCTGCTGCACCTGCCTCAGACTGCATCTCTGTAATCTGAACAGTGTGACCAAAAATATTGGTTCTTCCATCGGTTGCCCATTCATCCGTAGCCTCTGCCATCGGTGAAGATGGGGTAATCGGATAGATAGCTGCCACGTCAGTATATGCGTAAGAAGCATGTGCTGCAGCGTGGTTTCCATCCATGGTTTTCATCTTTCTTGCCATATTGCGTATTCCTCCTATGATAGTGAATGTATCAGTAGTAAATCTCCATAAAGCAAATTGTTGATATCAAGGCCCAAAATGTACAGGCATATGATTTTAATGGAAATTTATCTGTTAGTATTATAACAAATTCACGTCAAAATGCAAATAAATTTGATTTATAGGCGGTATTATTTTTTGTACAATCACAAAAAAACACACATTATTAGAACAAATCATCGTTAAAATAACGAAAGAGCACCATGTGGCGAAATATTTTTCATCACATGGTGCTGTATATATCATAATTCGATATTTTATTTTTCAAAAAGCTATATTAGTTTCCACTTCCCGGACCGTTGGCCTCTACAATCGGATTGGTTTCAGCAACCGTAGACGAAGTCTCCTGCGGCTTTTCACTTGCAGCGGCAGTGGTTGTTACCTGTGTTTTCGTCTCGTCACCAGGTCCTGCAGCAGTTGTTGTAGTTGTAGCTGTAGCTGTAGTAGCTGTCGTGGTAGATTCAGCAGATGTACTTGATTCAGCTGTGGTCGCTGCAGCAGCAGTAGATTCAGCAGCTGCACTTGTCAACATTGTGTCAGTACTGTTTCTCTTGATCTGAGCTGCCTTTCCGCGATATGAGCTGTTATGGAAAAATTCTCGGCTCACTTCTTTATCATTCTCATAGGTAACCAAATCAGTAGACCAGCGGCTTCCCGGAGTTGCTGCCTTTGTCTGAACTTCCTGATGTGGCTGCAATGTCTGATCCTCAGTATAGACAGGTGCCGGAGGATCGATCTCACCGGTTTTCTCTGACGACATACGAATCTTCACACCGTCCTTAAGAATCGGTACCCCATAAATTGAAACAGTTAATTTCAAGTCAGATTTACTGAAACTTGCCTTTATAGCAACAGGGTATTCTGAGTTGTTTACAAACTTGAAATCAGGTCCGCCGTAACTTACAGCCGCATCCTCACCAGGTGTAACATAAGACGGTTCGTAGCTGTGGGCATGACGTTCGGTGCTCTTTAGTCCGGCAAACACAACTGCATTGTAAAGTGTGGATGATACCTGGCATACACCACCGCCCGGTTCCTGAACTATCTCACCGTTTAAATAAGCTGTAGCCGGCTTGTATCCTTTTGCTTCTGTTCTGGCACCGGTTGTATCATTAAAAGAAAATTCCTGTCCTGGTTTAACGATGGTTCCATTCAAAGCCTCAACTGCCAGGCGCAGATTTTCATTTCTGTTACTGTTGGATGTAGCAGTAGTAGTGTAAGTGGCTATCGTCTTATATTTGTCCTGAACAGATGTGTCCGCTGCTACTTCTTTTGTTTTTGCAGTAAGCACAGCACCAAACTCTTTATTATTTATCGCATCAACCATATCCTGTGCCAGTGCATCCTGATCAATAACAAGTCCCTTGGTTCCTTCACTAAACTCAAATTTACCGGTTTCCTTATTATAACCTGAGATGCCACCGCTCTTTGCCGCCATATTCCAGTCACCTGCAATAAGTGCCGCCTCAGCTTTGGCGTCTTCGATCATATTTTCAGTATTTACTTCATAAGTTTCACCAGGCTTTAAATCGCTCGCATAGATCTCTTCCAGAAGCTGATCAACCTTGCTTGTCATAAGATTGCTAACCTTGGCTTCTTTTTCATCGTATTTGACTGTCATCTGCCAATCAAATGAATCAAGGATTGCCTGACGAGCCTCCTCTTCGGTCATGCCATAGATATTGACACCGTTGACTGTCACTGTTCCATCTTCCACAGTGCTTTCCTGGGTTTCATCTGTAGATGATGTCTCAGACGTGTTGGCTTTACTACATCCACGCGATGCAATGGCTCCAATCAGAATCACCGCCAGAACACCAATTACGATTAAAAGAATCTGTGTAATATCAAGTTTTTTTCTTCTCTTCTTTTTCTTGTGTGGTCCACTCAGTCCGGCTGCACGGTTCATCGCAGTATTTCTACGCCCACTGCGATTTTGGGAACTTAAAGTTCCACCTTCGGGACCATTATTTTCATGAGTTCTTCTTCCTGAAGAATGTCTGTTGTAATCGTTCATCTTAAATCACCTGTCTGTTTTTATATAATTTTATCACAACTGTTCGGTTCATTTAAAAAAAAATAACTCCGAACAGTACGCTTTTACCATTCCTGCTACACAGTATAGCACAATTCCCAAAAAAGAAAATAACTTAATTCTTAAAAAAATCAGATTATCTGCCCGGCTTGACTTTTTTTGTCAATCTAGGTAGGCTTAACTCATATATAGGAGGATACTTATTATGCAATTAATAGATTTACATGTTCATTCTACTGCCTCTGACGGCACTTACAGCCCAGCCGAAGTGACTAAGCTAGCACTTGAATCAGGCTTGACAGCTTATGCCCTGACAGATCACGATACTGTTGACGGAGTGAGCGAAGCCCTTAAAGCAGCAGATGGCACCAATCTTACTGTAATTCCCGGTGCAGAATTTTCCTGCGAGTATGACGGAAAGGAAATACATATTCTTGGTCTTTACCTTAATACCAGGTGTGATGAACTCTTATCTGTGCTTCATAAGGTCCGTGAAATTCGCGATCGTCGAAACGAGGAACTTCTGGCACTCTTTCAATCAGACGGATTTCCTATTACATATGAAGATTTAATTCATGGCAATGAACATACTGTTATTACAAGAGCTCATTTTGCACGTGCATTATTTGAAAAAGGCTGCGTAAACAGTGTGAGCCAGGCATTTGATAAATATCTTGGCGATGGAAAAAAATATTATCGTCAAAAGCAAATGCTTAAGCCTGAAGAAGCCATTCGCTTGATAAAAGTTGCTGGTGGTCTGCCCTCTCTGGCCCATCCTCTCCAATATAAGCTTGGATGGAAAAAGACCGAGGAGCTTCTTAGTTATCTAAAAGGATCTGGACTAATGGGTGTTGAAGTCTATTATTCATCACACTCACAATCCGACAGCATTCATCTGCGTGAAATTTCATCACAACTTGGGCTTGTATCCACAGGCGGCTCTGATTTTCACGGAGCAAACAAACCTGATATTCATCTTGGCAGCGGCTATGGCGGTCTTCGCGTTTCGGCATCACTGCTCACAGATATAAAGGCAAAACTTAATACTCAGTATTATCTGCCAGACTAAAAATTGCCTTTATCAGTCCATCTTCTGAGATCGAATCTGCCAGTACTGTCATCATTCCGGATTCACGGGCAATTTTTTCGGTTTTTTCACCGATACAGACTGCCTTAAATCCGGAAATTGCTTCCCTGTCAGGTTTAACAATCTCCAAAAATCCTCTGACTGTAGACGCACTGGTAAATGTTACCGCATCTACAGCACCATCCTTTATAAGCATTTCAATTCGATCCGAAAGAGGTGTTTTATCCGGCGTTATCGTATCATAAATTGCCACATCATTGTATACAATTCCTGCCAAATCAAGTTCTTTGGTAAGTTCCACTGATCCGTGCTTTGCACGAAGAATAAGAACTCGTTCCCCAGCTTTTACTTTTTTTACAAGTCCTGCTCCAAGATCTGACGCATAAAATTTCTTCGGTATGTAATCCGGATAAATACCATGTGCCATGCAAACCGAGGCTGTTCCATCTCCTATCACTGCAAAATGAAGATTTGAAAGACTTCTCAAATCTATTTTTTTCATTTGCATAAACTTAAAGAAATACTCCGCTCCTGTAGGGCTTGTAAGTACCAGCCAATCGTAATATTCAAGGCATTTAACCTGATCTAACGCATTTTTAAAGTCAGGTACAATTTCGATTGTTGGAAATTCCAAAACTTCTGCCCCGGCATCTCGAAGCCTCGATGCAAGCTTCTGACTGCGTTCCTTGGGCCTCGTTATGATGATTCTTTTTCCTGACAGCTTTCGTCCCTTTTGCCATGCACATGAATCTGAAAGTGTACAGACATCTCCTATTACCATTATCGCAGGCGGTTTAACATTACCCTTGATACCCTCATCCGGAAGTGTTTTTAGCGTAGCTTTAATCATTCGCTGTGATGCAAGAGTTCCGTCCATAAGAAATGCCGCCTGGGTGTCAGGATTCATACCGGCATTCAATAAACCATTACAGATATCACGTGCATTTGATACTGCCATGAGAAAGATCAATGTTCCCCCTACTTTTGAGAGCGAATCAAAATCAAGTTCAGGCATTCCATCCATACTGTGACCTGTTATAACATGAAATGAACCGGAAATCCCACGATGAGTGACCGGAATTCCAAAATACGAGGGAACAGCCAGGCTGGAACTTATCCCTGGCACAATTTCAAAAGGAATGTTATTCTTTTTAAGATATTCTGCTTCCTCTCCTCCTCTTCCAAATACAAATGGGTCACCGCCCTTTAATCTGACGATAGTGCCACCTTTTTTTGCTTCCTCAAGTATAATTTTATTAATTTCTTCCTGTGTGGCAGAATGTCGTCCACTTCTTTTTCCGACATTGATTTTACGGGCATGTTCCGGAATCCATCCAAGAATCGCATCCCCTGCAAGTGCATCATAGATAACCGAATCTGCACTTTCCAGAAGTTCTCTGCCACGAAGAGTGAAAAGCCCTGCATCACCGGGGCCGGAGCCCACAAGGTAAACCTTTGTATCCTTATCCTTCTTGCTTAACTTAAGAGCCAATTTATACCCAAGTTCTTCTGCGTAAATCGTGTCGCCTTCTATCGTTCCAATGCGTATATCTTCGGTTTCTTCATCATAATATAAACCACGAAGTCTAAGTCTTCCATCCACAAGTGTTGCAAGTGCGGCTGTCGGCGATGAGCATCCGCCTCCCAGTGCAGAAACGAAACTTTGTTCTGCCTTGGTAATTATCTCTGATTTGTCTGAGTGGATCTTTCTTACAAATAAAAGCTTTGCATCGTTCTTTCCCTGTACAGCCAATATTCCCTGTCCTGCTGCCGGAATCATCTCTTCAGGTGAAAAATAACGGCTGATTCTGTCCGAAAGTCCAAGTCTTATAAGGCCTGCTGCCGCCAGTATAATTGCATCGTATTCTCCCGAATCCAGTTTTTTAAGACGCGTGTTCAGATTGCCTCGTATCCCTTTAAATTCGGCATCAGGAAATAGTATTTTCCCCTGTAAAATACGTCTTTTGCTGGAAGTTCCGATCACCGGTTTTTGCGGAAGCTTAGCTAACCCTCTTCTAAGTACGAGCACATCACGACAGTCCTCACGATCTAAAAGTGCCAGCACAGGAAGTTCTTTTGGTGGGCATAGAGGCATATCTTTTAGGGAATGCACAGTCAGTTGACATCTGTCATCATACAGTGCCTGATCAAGCTCTTTTACAAACAATCCCCTGCCACCTACACTATCTAACGGTCGGTCAAGAATCTTATCTCCTAGAGTTTTCATGGTAATCAGTTCAAATAAAGCCTCAGGACATACTTTTTGCATGGCCTCGATTGCCAGTTTGGATTGTATAACCGCCAAGGTGCTGTCGCGGCTTCCTACACGGATAACAGGTGTGTCCTGAGTAGGTGTTTCTTTTGTTTTTTTATTTTCGCAATCATTCATCTCATCAAGTATCCTTCTTATTTCTTTAGCCGTTTTATGCGTAAGAGATGGATCCGTTCCATCTGAGATCAAACCTGCAGTGAGCCTTTCATTCCTAGCTATCGCCGGAAAATAAAAGTCTGACTGCTCTTTATCAGACGCCATATTAAACAAAGCAGAGCCTTTAAAAGCATCTTCCTTGACCATCTGATCAACAAGGGCATTGCCTGTAGCTGCCAATGCCATAAAGAAAGGTGTCTTTGACCACAATTCATCTCTGACATTTTCATATTTATTTTTAATAATATATACTTTTGCTGATTTTTTAATTTCAAGTATTTCTTCTGAAATATCAGGTGCAACAACCGTGATATATGCACCAAATTTTTCTAAAACTCTTACTCGTCTTGACGCTATATTACCGGCACCTGCAACCAAAACATGCCGGTCTTTCATATCTGTAAAAATCGGAAAATGGGACATCATGTTCTCCTGTTAATTTTTTTATGGACTTTTATATAAATCTATAAGCAACTTGTCATGTTGGCATTAACATTGTATACTGATAATACCGTTCAACATGTAAAGGAGCTGCAGAAAATGGAAGAATTTTATAAAGCTATTGAAGACAAAATAAAATCCTCAGGTTATCAGGGTGTTGTAAATGGTGAAGACATTTACAATGACATCTGTGACCAGATGGAAGAAAAAGAAAACGGAACGTATCTTTTCCTTTCAAAAAAAGATGATAATACTGTATTTGAATACAAAGTGGATATTATGGATGAATCCTTTAATCTTTCCTATGTTCATATTACATCAAATAACGATACGTTTCATATTGATTTTGACAATTAAAAAACAATCTTTCATCAAACGTCCCTGTATTTTCAACATACAGGGATATTTTTTATTTGATTTTTTTGGAAAATGTGAGCATTGCACTGATTCTTCTCGTCTGATATAATCAAAATTGTTAAAAGATTGACGAGAGACACAGCACACAGGCACCGTAGGGTGTATGGCAAATGTGTGCAAACCCAAATAAGGAGGGCGCAATATGAAAATTCAAAACATTTCCGACGTTAATTCATTTTTTAATGTAATTGATTCCTGCAAAGGAAAAGTTGAACTGGTTTCCCCGGAAGGTGACCGCATCAACCTTAAATCAAAGCTCACACAGTATCTGTCCATGGCAAATATTTTTTCCAACGGATATATCAAAGAGCTTGAACTTGTAGCTTATGATAAAGATGACCTTGACCGCCTGATTAAGTTCATGTATCAGGGCGAATAACTAACACGGTTAGGTAATATCATTTACCTGCGTGTCAGCTGATAAATAAGTGCATTACAGATTGCGGCAGCGACATTGCTGCCGCCTTTTCTTCCTCTCGCAACAATATACGGTGTATCAGGAAGTGATAAAATAAGTTCCTTTGACTGAACAACATTAACGAATCCAACCGGAACTCCTATGATGAGCTTTGGGTGGATTTTTTCTTCTTTAATCAATTCATACAGACGAACAAGTGCTGTCGGTGCATTGCCTATGGCAAAAATACAATCTTTACCAAGTTCAGCTGCTTTGTCCATACTCGCAACCGCACGGGTGCTGCCTGCCACAGCTGCTTTTCTAGCAACATCCTCATCAGCCATAAAGCAATGAACTTCACCGCCAAGTAATGCAAGTGAACGCTTGTTTATTCCGGATCTTCCCATATTGGTATCTGTGACAATACACGCCCCGTTTTTTAAGGCTTCCAGTGCTTTTTCCACGGCCCCCTGAGAAAAAACAAGCGAATCAGCGTACTCAAAATCCGCAGTAGTATGAATTACCCTCTTTATGACAGGCTCCTCATCTTTAGGAAATGTTCTGCCATTAAGCTCTTCTGATATAATCTCAAAACTTCTGGCCTCTATCTCCGAAGGCAACACCTGTTCAAGTTCCTTAAGTATCTCATCCATTCTGCCCTACACTCCTTCATCTAAAATCTTATAAATCGCTTCCATATCGAGATGTCTTCTCATAATATCTGCCAAACGGTTATATTGTTCATCACGGTACTTATCATAATCAAATGTCAAGCCTCCCATTTCAGGTTCTATCCCCTTATTCTTCATAAGTATTTTCACAATTGCAGAGGCAATTCCAACTCGATCAAACACACCGTGAACATATGTCCCGTAGATATTATCCAGACAGTATCCGTCAAATTTTTGAATATAACTTCCCGCCTGCAATTCTTTTATGTTTAGTAATGAATGTTCTTTATCTGACGTTGTTTCTCCCATATGAATCTCATAACCATCCATCTCCATGCCTGAAAGTTCTGAAAATATTCCGGTCACATTACCAAAATGCCCTTTAACCTGGGTTCGTGTCTTATCAGCTTTAAATTTTGTCTTAAGCGTCATAAGGCCCATTCCTGCTATCTCTCGTCCACAAACACCGCCTTCTGTGCCGTCTAAATCGAGTAATCTCTCTCCCATCATCTGGTAACCGCCACATATACCCCAGATTGGAATTCCTGTATATGCTTTCTTAAGTATAGCTGCCTCAAGACCATTTTGGCGCATCCATAAAAGGTCCTCGATTGTATTTTTGGTGCCCGGTAAAACAATCATATCCGGTCTTCCAAGCTCAGATAATCTTCCAACATAACGGACTGAAACACCAGGGATAGAATCAAATATATTAAGATCCGTAAAATTAGAAAGACGAGGAAAGCGAATTGCAGCTATATCAATCCAAGTTTCTATATTCTTATGTTCACACTTTGCATGTGCAGATGAAGCACCTTTTGATTCTTCTGAAATTGTATTATCTACACCTTTACCTAGCTTTGTGGACGAAAGCCTGCTGCTTAAGCTATCTTCATCTTCGATATCCACATCCATATACGGAACTACACCAACCACAGGAATATTGCATAAGCTTTCAATCTGTTTTACGCCCGGGTCTAGAATTGTTTTATCCCCGCGAAACTTATTGATTATAAGACCTTTTATCATAGACTTTTCATCCGGTTCAAGAAGTTCTACCGTTCCGTAAAGCTGTGCAAATACACCACCGCGGTCAATATCTCCCGCTAAAAGGACCGGTGCACCAACCATCTTAGCCATTCCCATATTGACAATATCATCTGATTTTAAATTGATTTCCGCAGGGCTTCCGGCTCCTTCGATAACTATAATATCGTATTTTTCAGACAGATTGTTAAATGCCTTCATAATATCCGGAATCAGTTGTTTCTTATATTTGAAATATTCCTTTGCAGGCATTGTTCCGATAGGAACTCCATGCACAATCACCTGAGATCCGATATCACTTGACGGTTTAAGTAAGATCGGGTTCATGTCGACAGACGGTTCGCACCCGGCCGCCTGTGCCTGAACCACCTGAGCACGCCCCATCTCAAGGCCTTCACTGGTAATATATGAATTAAGTGCCATATTTTGCGATTTAAATGGCGCCACTCTGTAGCCGTCCTGCTTAAAAATGCGGCAAAGTCCGGCAGCAAGAAGACTTTTACCGGCATTTGACATAGTTCCCTGAATCATAATCGCTTTAGCCATAGTTAAATCTCCCTCTCATCATGTGGCATGCTGTATATATCTAAATGTGTTAATCAAGATTTCATTTTCAGGTCTGTTTTTCACAGCCACTCTGTAATAATGAGAATCAAGTCCTTCAAAATTATCACAGGCTCTGATCAAAATCCCCTGTTTAAGGCAAAGTTCCTTGTAATCTCTATTATCATCTTCATGCGTGCGAAATAATATATAATTGGTTTCAGTAGGATAAACTTTAAATCCAAGCTCTGAGAGTTTTTCAGAAAGCCACTGTCGTTCTATCTTCAAAAAATCGAGTGTTCTTTGAAGATAATTTCCGTCTGAACGGTCAGTAAGCTTTAAAAAAGCTGTCACACCGCCTGATTGTGCAGGTACCGATACGCTCCACGGCTGGCGAAACTGGCATAAACGATCACGTAGTTTTTCATCCGGAATGATGCCAAAACCCAGTCGAAGACCTGCCATCGAGCAGATTTTTGTCAGTGCATTTAATATGATAACATGAGATGATTCAGATGTAATTTTAGATACAAATGATGCGTTTCGTCTGTTATCCAAAAACCATTGAAAACATTCATCGATTATAAGCCAGGTACGTGTTTTTTTACATATTCTGACTATCTCTTCCATGACGTTAACTGAAATTGAACGTCCCGTAGGATTATTAGGATTTCCAAGTATCAAAATTTTGTTTCTGTCACTGGCACCTAGTTTAAGATATAACTCTTCAGAAATATTTTCCGCAAGAAAATCTTTCTTTTCATCAAGATAAATCCACTGAATTTTACAACCACAAGTTCTTAAAGCCTGTTCATATTCTGAAAAACCTGGTGCCAGAAGCACTGCTTCCTGCGGTCTTATAGCCGCAATAACCGTATACAATATATCAGAAGCACCATTTCCAAACACAAGCCATTCTTCCGGAAATGGTGTGCCATCAAAATTATAAAAATCAGCCGCTGAAAGTCTAAGCTCACGACAAAGGGAATCAGGATATTTCTCCCATGCATCTTTAGATGTTATCACGGCGTCTTGAATTTCCTTAGGCATTCCAAGACAGTTCGTATTGACTGAAAAATCAATCTTAACCGTGTCTGTGCCGTAAATATCACCACCGTGTGTATATGACATAGATGTCTCCTCCTGATTAATGATATAGTATGATAAACCGACAGAGCAATGTAAGAATTCCCATAATTATGGCAGCACAGTACATAAGTGCATTAACTCTTCTTATGTCTTCAGGTTCTATTTCACGCAGTGCATCACCAATATATGGTTTTGGAACCAGCTTTCCGAAATAATATGCATCTCCGGCAAGACGCAGACCCAGGGCTCCCGCACATGCTGATTCAGTCTGTGCAGAGTTGGGACTTTTATGATTTCTTCGGTCTCTTTTCCAGATTCGATAAGCATTTTTCCAGTCAAAGCGTAAAATAAATGACGATATTATAAGTAAAATAGCTGCAAGACGGGACGGGATCAGATTTACAAGATCGTCAAGTTTTGCTGCCGCACGTCCAAAATTAATATATCTGTCATTTTTATATCCAACCATGGAATCCATGGTATTAACTGCCTTATATAGCCACCCTATGAGCGGACCTCCAAGTGCAAGATAAAATAACGGTGCAATCACACCGTCGGAAGTGTTTTCTGCAACAGTTTCCACTGCCGCTCTTGCAATGCCCTTATCTGACAAAGATTTCGTATCACGTCCGACAATCATAGACACGGCAAATCTGGCACCTTCAACATCTCCTATCTCAAGTTTTCTGCATACAGCCATACTCTCATCATGAAGTGATCTTGCCGCCAGAAGATAATATGTAAAGACTGCTTCAACAATCGTCTGAATCCAGATGCCAAAAAAACCGGAAATATATATAATTACTCCGATTGTACATCCTGCAATAAGAAGAACAAGACACACAAAAAAGATGCCTGCAAGACGCATGGCACTTTCTGACTTTTCTTTGACAGCAGGATATAAGAGTTTTTCAAGCCACACGATCAAATTGCCAATCATACGTACCGGATGCGGGAATGAATGCGGATCCCCCAGACACAAATCCAGAATATATCCGGTTAAAATTGCCATAAGATGATATCCGCAGGCATTTACTCCGTTATTTTCCAGAAATAGATTACTTAATGCAGCCATTTTATATGCTCCTTAGTGTGAATATAAAAAATTCATTTTATTCGTGTTCCGATACCGCATACAACTCTGTGAACCTGTGATGCATATGCCGCAATTTTCTGGCATACTCTTCCATCTGTTTCACGAAATTCACGTTCAAATGCATCAACAGGTACAATTCCACAGCCTATTTCATCTGCTGTTACGATAACGTCAGGATTATTTTGCATCAATTGCTCAGCCAATGCATATGGATCACGTCCCGATTTCATCTCGCATCTCACTAAAAGTTCAAAATGAGTAATCAAATCTGCCTGCATAAGCGTCTGTTTACTGCACTCAACATTTCCATCTGCTATGCGTATCTCGTCACTTGAGTGAGCTTTTTTCCACAAGTCTAATGAATACGCTGTTTTGCCCTGTGCTCGGCCTCCTATTACAAAAATCATAATGAAACACCTCTTATAATACGCATGATCGCCAGAACTATAAGCATATTTCTCTCGCAACTTTGCAAAAAATGTCCTGCAAGATCACCATTGATACCGCCAAACTCATGCATTGAAAAATGATAATAGCAGATAAATGTCAAGACAGCTGTCCAAGATACGATAAATCCGTACAAATGACCGAAATAGATCATCCATGTAATTGCAAGAAGAGCAAAAACAATCATAGTGATACGCACTGTCATAGTCTCTGCCTTTTTAGAAAATTCCGCAGCCAGTCCATCCTTTTTGGCTTTTGGAAAGGCGACAACTGAGTATCCGCTTAATGCCCTTTCTAGCACAAATGCCCCCGGCAACAGAAGAACATCCTCCATCACAAGCTCCGAAACTGCTCCTGCATAAAAAAGTATGTAAATGCCGAGACCAATGATGGCAAATGCCCCAGTATGAGGATCTTTTAGAATAGCAAGTTTTTTTTCACGTTCTCCGTATGAATGTCTTGCATCTGTCACATCCAGGTATCCATCCATATGAATACCTCCGGTAATCAAAAGCGGCACCAATGTCAGCATACAAGAACGAAATATCGCACCTGTACCTAATACATCACAAATACCAAAAACAGCGATTTCTGTCGCCCCTATCACTGCTCCAATCACAGGAAAAAAACACAATGCATAACGCATCCTGCCTTCTGTCCAGAAGACTCTCGGCATAGGGATGCGTGAATACATCGAAAATGCAATTATAAAACTTCCTAACAAATTCAATTCATTTCCCCCCTGCTCTGTCTTTTTCAGCTGTCCTGTAAAACTTTCTATGATATCGGAATCGGAATTCCATATACTACTTCAGTCACTGATTCGGCTATAAATGTAAGCTCTTTGTTTATTTGCCCCAATAGATTTATATATCTCTCAGATTCAGGATCATAAGTTACACCGTCTGAAAATATATCATTGGTTACAATGATAAGGTCGTGGCATTGTTTTTTCAAGTACTTTATCCCCTGCAAGATCCGCTCTTTTGTTCCTGATTCCTGAGTATAAAATTCATTGAGCGTAAGATTTGACATGCACTCAAGCAGAACTACCGGTTTTTCCCTAAGTTCTATATTTTCAAAAGATAAATCCAGCGATTCCAGATCCACAAACTGCTCAATTGTCTCAAATCCTTTTTCGGCACGCATATTTCTATGCCTTAGCACTCTCTTTCTGCCCTCTTCATCCCAGATTCGCATCGTTGCAATATATATAAGCTTTCCAGATGTATCCTTATGACAGTTTACTGCGACCTTTTCGGCATATTCAGATTTTCCGCTTCCGCTGCCACCAATTATCAGATATAACATTTCCCTCTTCCTTATTTATGACTCTTTGAAACCTTGTAATTATAATGGCTTATATTCTTCAATATTCATTTCTGAAAATGTATCCATATCAGCATAGACTGAAAGTGCCATATCAAGGAGCGGAATGAGTGTCAATGCACCGGTTCCCTCTCCAAGTCTTAGTCCCGCACTAACTGCCGGTTTAAGGTCTAAAAAAGAGAGCAGCCATGTGGCAGCAGGCTCAGCTGAAACATGTGCAGCCAGCATATAGTCAACCGATGATTTTGCAATTATCTTTGCAACTGATGCAGCAGTTGCAGCTATAAAACCATCTATGATTACTGGAATGTGATATATAGCACCGCCAAGAAATACTCCTGTCATAGCCGCTATATCAAAACCGCCTACTGTTTCAAGTAAATTACAGCCGTCCTCCCGATTCGGATTATGCAGTTTTATACCGCGTTTTATCGCATCAGATTTTCTTTTAAGACCTGCTAAGTCAAGCCCCGCACCACGTCCGGTCACTTCTTCCGGATCCTTGCCAAGAATAACAGCTGCTATTGCACTGCTGGTCGTCGTATTGCCGATTCCCATCTCTCCTGCTGCAAGAATATGATAATCCTGCTCTTTAAGCACACGTACTGTATCGATACCGGTCAATATGGCAATCAGAGTTTCACGCCTCGTCATCGCACACTCTTTTGTAAAATTGGATGTTCCTCTACGGATCTTACGCTCAGTCAATGGATTGATATCACCCGGACACCTCATGTCACAAAAGACTCCGATATCTATGGGAAATACATTCGTCAGGGCATGTTTTGCCATAAGACTTGAACAACTGCATCCGCGTGTGATATTTTCCATGACTGCTGCTGTAACATCCTGCCCTGTCTGTGAAACACCTTCTTCCACCACACCATTGTCTGCACCAAAAATAACCAGTGCACGTTTAGATATATCCGGAATAACGTTTCTTTGTATAGCGGCAATTCTTACAATATCTTCTTCAAGGACTCCAAGACTTCCAAGCGGTTTTGCAACCTTACTCCAGTGATTAAGTGACTGTTCTCTTATTTCGAGATCTGCAGGCATTATATTGGCCAAGCGATCAGAAAATATCATTTCAAGTGTATTTTGATCCAATTTCCTGTAATCTTCAAGTTTTTCCATTAAATTATATTTTTTTGAACAATTTTGCTTTTTGATTTCCATATCCATAATATTTATTTTACTTCTTAAATTTACTACTTACCATGTATATC
>CAVKOQ010000051.1:0-17954 GCA_963657995.1 bacterium | reverse complement strand
AAATTCAGTATCATATGTTCGCCAGAGCCTTTTACCGGATTCTGTGATAGAAATATAGGTAATGCGGCCGTCATCCGCTGAGGTGCTCTTTTCAAGGTAGCCTCCGGCTTCCATCTCTTTGATGGTTCGTGTCACTCCTGGACGCGGCAAGTTTAGGGCATCGCTGATATCGGATATCTTTACATGCATACCTTTTGCCTCAAGCGCCTGGATGATGTCCAGATATTGGATGTAAGATGAAGAGACACCCTTGGGCAAAGGCGGTAGCATATCTCTGGTGCGTTTTGCCTGATAACAGGCATCAAACATTCTCTTGATAGTTTCAATAGTCATTTTCATAACTCCTCAAAATAGTTACCCAAGATAATTAACACAGATAATTATATATAAAGATAAGGCTTTGTCAAGAAAAATAGTTGACAAGATGAGAAAAGGAATTATAATATGCCTTATAAACATATTACATCACTATGTAAATAGGTTTAAAGCTTGAACGAACTAAAGTACCTGAAGGGAGATAACAGGGGTGATAAGAACGGGGTTTGATATGTCTGTGAATATGTGTATGTCCTGTATGTGCTGTTGCTGTTGTTGCTGCAGTCAGACATACGATATTTTGGTACAGACAAACCGATGATTACATCCATGAAACTCCGAAATCATTTCATAAAAGCTATGAAATGCATCGATGAATGATGAAAGCAGTGCAAAGAGACATCGAGAAAACGAGGACGTGTGTAAAAATGGGAGGTCTGTACAGCCAGATCTCCCTTTTCGCATTCATAGGAAAGTGCCAAGGCACATTCTTTGTTTTAATCAGAAAGGCGAGATATCATGTCAGATTGGCTTAGAGAGGCAAAAGAATTATTTCCATATACTAAAGCAATCAGGCGTCTGCTTCATGAGAATCCTGAGCTCACTGCAAGGGAATTAAAGACGGTTGCTTTTATAAAGAAAGAACTCGAAAAAGAAGAAATTCCTTATGAGAATATCCCGGACGGCGGAGTCTTAGCCTGGCTGGACGGCAAAAAAGAATCGGAGAACTGTAAAAAAGAGTCATCTGACAGAGAGAAAAAATCACCCGACAGCGAAAGCTGGTCATCAAACAAGAAAATACTCCAGACAGTTCTTTTAAGAGCTGATTGTGATGCACTTCCGATTCAGGAAAGCCCGCTAAATGCGAGCTTTGCAAAAGAATGTGTAAGCAAGGTTTCTGGCGTGATGCATGCCTGCGGACATGATGCACATACAGCGATGCTTCTGACAGCAGCTAAAATCCTTAAAAAAAATCTGAGTAGCTTTGACGGCAGAATTGTTTTTCTCTTTGAGAGAGGAGAAGAAGGCGGAAACTGCATATACTATGTGCTTAAGTGGATTGAAGAAAATGATTGGAAGATAGATGCCTGCTATGGAATTCATACAGATCTGAGTCTTCCTACAGGAACTTATGGTATAAGAAGTGGCTGTGCCAATTCCGGAAATGTGAATTTCGAGATAAAGCTTACGGGAAAAACAGGACACGGCTCAAGACCAGATCTGGCAAACAATCCTATAGACTGCTTTTTGGCAATTGGGAATGCACTAAAGGATCTGAGAATGAAATACATATCGCCTGATACGTCACTTACCTATAATATCGGCAGTGTCAAATCAGGCGAAAAGAGAAATATCGTGCCGGAAACGCTTACATTCCTAGGAACAGTGAGATTTCATGACAGAAAAGCTGGATATGAATTTAAGGAAAAAATGCATCGGATGATATGTGATATCA
Source organism: bacterium (assembly GCA_963657995.1). Classification (GTDB taxonomy): domain Bacteria; phylum Bacillota; class Clostridia; order Lachnospirales; family Lachnospiraceae; genus Otoolea. The sequence continues at coordinate 16,183 of CAVKOQ010000051.1, read as the reverse complement.
GTCATGCATACGAATGTACAGCGGAATTTGTCGAATTTACAGGTCCGAGTTTTCCGGTTTATAACGAGCTATATACAGTAGAGATAGGAAAAAAAGCCGCAAAAGAGCTTGTTGGTGAGGAAAAGGTAAAAAATGTGCCGATTAACATGGGTTCAGAGAGCTTTGCGAGTCTGGCAGCATTTTATCCTTCGGCGTTTTTCAGACTTGGAATACGAAATGAAGAAAAAGGAATCACGGTTTCAGGCCATCAGCCGGAATTTGATATAGATGAAGATGGAATGCCTTATGGTGCGGCACTTTATGCTGCCATAGCCGTCAACTGGCTTTCAAAATACCGTGAAAAACCGGAAGGATTTGAGCCGTTTGAAGGAGATGCGGATGATTTTCTGAACGCAGCCTGCCGCCAAGTTCCGCACCGGTATGACAGAGAATATGAGGAAGGACAGAAAGATAAATGAGCAGATATATCATAAAAAAACTGATTTCCATGGTTGTATCACTGATCGGAGTATCGGTACTTATTTTCTCGCTTCTATATTTCACACCGGGAGATCCGGCGAGGGTTATTTTGGGAGATGATGCAACAGAGGAGACGGTACAGGAACTTCGCGAAGAGATGGGACTCAACGATTCTTATGGCGAACGCTACTTAAGATTCGTATCAGGTGCAGTCAAAGGTGATTTTGGTGTGTCATACGTGACAGGACGTCCTGTAAGCGAAGACATACTTTCAAGATTTCCAACCACGATTAAATTGGCAGTTTTAAGTACACTTGTGGCAGTTCTGATTGCTTTGCCGCTTGGAATTCTTTCCGCATTATATCAAAACAAATGGATAGATAACCTTTCAAGGCTCATAGCTCTCATAGGTGTTTCGATGCCACAATTCTGGCAGGCGATCCTACTTATCCTTATTTTCGCACTGGAATTAAGAATTCTGCCTGCGAGCGGATCTTACGGATGGCAATATTGGATTTTGCCGGCATTTACAGTCGGAATTCATATGGCATCCACGATTCTTCGAATTACGAGATCGAGTATGCTGGATGTCTTAAAAGAAGACTATATCATGACAGCGAAGGCAAAAGGAACGCCGACATGGCAGGTAATATTGCGTCATGGCCTTAAAAATGCCCTGATTCCTATTGTAACTATCATTGGACTCAGATTCGGAAATGCCTTAAGTGGCTCTGTCATAGCAGAGTCTATCTTCGCACTTCCGGGACTTGGAAAGCTGATTGTAGATTCAATCAAATCAAGAGATTTTCCGGTAGTACAGGGAAGTGTATTCCTGATTTCAGTTTCGTACTGCGTGATTAACCTGGCAGTGGATCTGCTTTATACCTATATCAATCCGCAGATTCGTGAACAACTTCAGAAAAAATAAAAAGGGGTGAAAAAAATGCAGTTAGTTCCTTATGGAAAAGGTCTTCTCCCTGAGCAGGAAGACGATACCGTCAGACAGGATGGATTATTTAAACGATTTTGTAAGAATAAAATGGCGGTAACCGGAGCGGTAATATTACTTGTATTTGCCGTGGTTGCTATTTTTGCAAACTGGATTGCCCCTTATTCATATGAAGAACAGAATCTTCAGATCACATTATCGGCACCGAGTGCACAGCATTTATTCGGTACCGACAATTTTGGTAGAGATGTATTCAGCCGTGTTGTATACGGGGCGAGAATTTCACTGGTAATCGGACTTATATCAGTGGGGATTGGTTGTTCGATAGGAAGTTTGCTCGGCATCTGTGCAGCTTGGTTTGGCGGTGCAGTTGACCATGCGATCATGTGTGTGATGGATGTCATGCAGTCAGTGCCGGGACTTTTGCTTGCAATCTCACTTTCAGCGGCTTTGGGATCAGGACTTGGCAATGCGATGTTGGCAGTCGGCATCAGTTCAATACCGACTTATGCAAGAATTGCAAGAGGCAGTCTTATGGACGTAAAGGGCCTTGATTTCATCAGTGCGGCAGTGGTAGGCGGAGCTGGATCGGCACGGATTATTTTCAGGCATATCATACCGAATATTCTGGCACCAATCATCGTGCAGGCATCAGCCGGTATGGCCGGAGCTATCCTTACCAGTGCTTCACTAAGTTTTATAGGCCTTGGAGTACAGCCGCCGGCAGCAGAATGGGGAAGTATGATATCTGCAGGACGTGCGTACCTTAGAAATGCATGGTGGATCGTGACATTTCCTGGCCTTGCCATCATGCTGACTGTCTGTGCACTGAATCTTTTAGGTGACGGACTTCGCGATGCACTCGATACCAAAGAGGCATAAAATAAAGGCGTTTTGCGAGAGCCGCACTATGACGAAGTTAAAGATTGCTGTATACAGGAGGTTTTTGATGACTGATGAGGAATATATAGAAGAGCCTATCCTAAATTCTCTCCATGTGTCTCCGGATGAAAAATGGGCGGCAGTAGTCGTGAAACGTGCGATATTGGCAGAAAACAGGTATGAATGGACGTTTGATCTGTGGAATACCGATAGCTGGCAAAAGATTCAGTCAGATAAGCTTACGGATGGTGATATCTGGTGGATTAGTGCAACAAGGCTACTTAGAAGAGATGAAGACGGAAAATGGGGAATTTGTGATATCAATGATATCGCGGTCTGGAAAGAAAAGAATCTAAAGCTTCCGAATAAGATAGTAGGAGTTAAGGTTTTAAAAGATGGCAGATGGCTATTAAAAGTGCAGGAACCATTGCCACAGGATATTGATTATTATGAGACTGAAAGTCTTCCGTTCATGGAAGACGGCAAAGGATATATCAAATCATTTGGAACCTTATACATCTATGAGGTTGATAAAAAACGATCATATCGTCTGCTAAGTGATGAGTACGAAGTAAAACTTTTCGGAGTAGGAGAAAAAGGAATCTGGTTTACCGGATATGAGAGAGAGCCAGATAGAGTAGATTTTCTTCACAGTGGATTTTACTTTATTCCATATGGAAGTGAAGATGGCTTCTTTTCGTCAGAACAGAGTGTCAAGCCACAAATTATCACAAATGATGGAAAATTTCGAATTGATTCTGCAATTAATACAGATGATGGCTGGATAATAGCAGCCTCATCTATGGAAAAACATGGGCCCGGACAGTCGCCTGATTTCTGGCATCTTGGTTATGATGGAAGCCTCAAGTTGTTTGCAGAAAATGATGAGAGTACATCTCATGCGGTAGTTAGAGACTGGAAAAAGACGGGACGACAGTTTGATAAAATTCACGATGGTATAGCCTATCTTTCGACCAATCGGGGAGAGGTACATATCAATATCTGTACAGCGGGAACACTTGGAGAAAAGGCAGCGGTTTCTGCTGGAGGCAAGATACGATGTTTGCTTAGGGATTCAGGGACTATAGATGCATTTCATATATTTTCTGATGGAAGAGTGCTGACGGTCGGTGCATACGAGTGGAATCTTGACGAACTTTATATATATGAAGATAAAACAAGAAGACAGATATCGAATTACCACAGAAAAATCGAAGCACCTAAGCGGAGTACATTTTCCTTCTTTGATGGGTCCTGTGAGAGCAAGATAGATGTGTGTATTTTATATCCCAGTAGATTTGACGAAAAAGACAAGACAAAGAAGTATCCGGCAATCTTAAGTATCCATGGCGGACACAAGCTGGCTTACGGGGCAGATGTACTGAATGTAGATTTTAAACTCTGGACAGATGAAGGATATTTTGTTATTTATCTCAATCCAAGAGGCAGCGAGGGAGTTAATGATTCCTTTGCGGACATCATCGGGAAAAATGGAAAGGCAGATGCAGATGATATATTAAAGGCACTTGATCTGGTCCTTATGAGGGAGCCTCAGATCGATGTAAGCAGGATCGGCATTACAGGCGGTTCATATGGCGGTTATCTGACTAATCTTTTGATAACACAGACGAACAGATTTGCCTGTGCAGTATCAGTGAGAAGTATCAGCAACCGGATAAGCAAGGAGCTTGACAGCGATACAGGATACAGATACCCTTTGGTATCAATCGGAAATCTCGTGTGGGATGAGCCTGAAGCATTCTGGGATGCTTCGCCTCTAAAATATATAGCAAATTGCAGTACACCGACATTGATTGTCCACTCAGAAGGAGACAGAAGATGTCCCGTAGCAGAGGGAATACAGATGTATACAGCCCTGAAATTACAGAAGGTTCCCACAAAACTTGTACTTTTCTACGGAGAAAGTCATGGACTTGCCGTTTCAGGAAAACCAAGGGCGAGATTAAAACACAGCAGAGTAATACGGGAATGGTTTTTCCGGTACTTAAATAAACAAGAGACTAAATAAAAAAGAAAGAGGATAGCTATGAAAAAGAAAAAGTTGGCGATTTTGACAGCGATTGCAGCCGGAATCTTATCAATAGGAGTTCTGGCAGGCTGCGGAGGAAGTAAATCTACTTCACAGTCCACAGCTAAGACACAGGCAGATGGAACTAGTGCAAATGCAAGAGATACACTGACATTTGCCATCAACAACGAGCCGGGCTCATTGGATCCGCAGAATGTAGGCGTTGTATCAGGATATCAGGTTATCAAACAGCTCTATGATACTCTGGTAACAAGAGACAATGACGGAAATATTCATCCGGCACTCGCAGAGTCATGGGAGAATATCGATGACACAACTATCCGTTTTAAACTGCGTCAGGACGTTGTGTTCCACAACGGTGAAAAGATGACAGCAGAGGATGTAAGATATACGATTCAGAGAGCAACAGAAATGGCTCAGTCTGCATCTATATTTAAAACATTTGATGGAGAAAACACGAAAGTTGTAGATGATTATACAATTGATATTAAACTGAAAGAACCATTTGCAGCAGCACTTTCATATCTGGCTACATCCCGTGGAGCTATTGTTTCTAAAAAAGCTGTAGAAGATAAGGGCGCAGATGTATTTGGTCAGGAACCGGTCGGAACAGGTCCTTTCAAATTTGTAAAATGGGATTCCGGTGACCGTATCGTGATGGTTAAGAACGAAGATTACTGGGGCGATAAGGCAACCTATGAGAACCTGATTGCACGTATCATTCCTGATGCAAGTGTTCGTACCATGGAGCTTGAGTCAGGCGGAATCGACCTCTTAATCGGTATCAATTCCGCAGATCTGGATAGTCTTCGTGACAATCCTGATATCAATGTAGAGATCGGCTCAGGTCTTACTCATGAGATTTGGCTTATGAGCATGACCGCTGATGAGTTCTCTGATGTGCGAGTTCGCGAGGCTATGAATATTGCACTTGATATACCGGCTATCGTAGAGACAGTATGGGGCGAGCTTGGAACACCGGCAGATTCAGTGTTCAGTGACGGTGTATTCGGTCATATTTCTATCGGACCTATCAAGCAGGATCAGGAAAGAGCAAAAGAACTCTTAGCAGAAGCAGGATATCCGAACGGATTTGATACAGAAATCACATTTGGTGAAAATGCAGCAACACAGGCAGCTTTAGAGATAGCTCAGCAGATGTGGGCTCAGGTGGGAATCAATGTTAAGATCACACCACTTGACCAGGCAACATATAAAGACAACAATGCAGCGGGAATTACCCATTTTGGACGAAGCAATTTCACTACAACAACAGGTGATCCTGATCATGCACTGGCTAACTGGCAGTCAGGTTATAAGGGAGCTTTAAATGCTTGCGATGATCACATTGACGAGCTGATGTCCAAGGGACGTTCTGAACAGGATGAGGAAAAGAGAAAAGAAATCTATGCTGAACTGCAGCAGTACTGCTGGGACAGCTACTACTCCATTCCGGTAGTATTTACAAAGGCAAGCTACGCATATACAAATAAGATCACAAATTTTGAATTTGCAACTAGCGAGCAGCCGGATCTGGCACATATTATTTTCAGTGAGTAACTAAAAGGGTACGAGGAGGAAGTCCGAATGAGTGAACCATTATTACAGGTAGAAGATTTACAGGTAGAGTTTCAGACTAAGGCCGGGACGGCAAAAATCATCAGAGGAGTGTCATTTTCACTGAATGCGGGAGAGACGCTGGCACTGGTAGGAGAATCAGGTTCCGGAAAATCTGTAACCAGTAAAAGTATCATCGGACTTCTTCCGCCCAATGCAAAAGTTTCCGGAGGACGGATACTTTTTCAGGGAAAAGATATTTATAAACAGAATAAAAGAACATGGCGGGAGTTCAGAGGACACTCGGTAGGAATGATTTTTCAGGATCCGATGACATCTCTAAATCCCAGCATGAAGATAGAGGCTCAGATTGTTGAGTCGATAAGAAACCATCATCTGGCAGATAAAAAGATTGCCAAAGAAAGAGCACTAAAGCTTTTAGAGCTGGTAGGACTTCCGGATCCGGAGGCGGCTCTTAAAAAATATCCATATCAGTTCTCAGGCGGTCAGCGTCAGCGAATCGGAATTGCGATAACACTCGCATGCGAGCCAAAACTTCTGATTGCGGACGAGTGTACAACCGCACTGGACGTATCCATTCAGGCTCAGATTCTGGATTTACTCAAAAAAATCCAGAAAGAGACTGGAACGGCGATTTTATTTATCACACATGATCTCGGCGTGGTGGCCAATATAGCAGACCGAGTAGCAGTTATGTATGCAGGAAAAATCGTAGAATTGGGCCTTTCAGACGAGGTGTTTTACCATCCGCAGCATCCGTATACATGGGGCCTTTTGGAATCCATGCCGACAGCGGCCAAACAGGGACAGAGGCTGTTTACGATACCGGGTGCACCACCTGTACTTACAAGACCTATCACGGGAGATCCGTTTGCACCGAGAAATTATTATGCACTAGATAAAGATGCAAAGGAAGAGGCACCGATGTTTCCGGTTACACAGACACACAGTGCTGCGACATGGCTCTTGTCTGAGGGGGCACCAAAGGTGGAATTGCCACCTGAGATTTCCAGAAGATATGAAATATACGAGGAAATATTAAAATACAATTCGTATGCAAGTGCGGGACTGTAGGAGGAATGACATGGCAGAAAATATCTTAACAGTAAAACATCTGACACATATATATAACAGATATTCTGCAAAACCTGTTAAGGCAGTTGATGACTTAAGTTTTTCAATAGAAGAAGGCGAGACGTTTGGTCTTGTTGGTGAGTCAGGCTGTGGCAAGTCCACTACAGGAAAGGCAGTTTTAAGACTTCAAAAACCCACATCGGGAGAGATTTTTTTTCGTGATAAGGAAATACTTAATTTAAAGACAAAGCAGGAAAAAAGCGAGATGCGAAAATCAATACAGATGATTTTCCAGGATCCGTATTCATCATTAAATCCCAAAATGACAGTGGAAGACATAGTCGGTGAGAGTATGGAAATATTCGGAATTGTCAAAAATCGCGAAGAAAAGCGTGATAAGGTGGCAGAACTTCTGGATATGGTAGGACTCAGGAAGGCATATCTTGACAGATATCCGCACCAGTTTTCGGGTGGTCAGCGTCAGAGAATCGGAATCGCCAGGGCACTGGCCGTGGATCCGAAACTTGTTGTCTGCGATGAACCGATCTCATCACTTGACGTATCGGTTCAGGCACAGATAGTGAATCTTTTGTCAGATTTACAAAAGCAGAGAGGACTAAGCTATCTCTTTATCGCACATGATCTTGCGATGGTCAAATACATAAGCCGTCGTATCGGAGTTATGTACAGAGGAAAATTGGTGGAGTTGGCACCGTCAGAAGAGCTTTATGACAATCCGATTCATCCGTATACTAAAAGCCTTTTATCGGCTATTCCGGTTCCGGAACCGCTTATAGAACGCCAGAGGGATATGATTCATTATGTTCCGTCAGATATTCCGGCAGAAAAAATGTCACTTAGGGAAGTAAAAACAGGACATTTTGTGCTGTGCGATGAAGATGGAAAAAGCTAGCTTAGTTGGAAGCAAAAAACCTTTTGGAAATAATATCATATAATAGTGAAAATTTGCATTTTGTTAAGATGCTTGATTAAATAAAAAGAGATGAATAAAGAATATATGGATACAGAGTATGTTGCAAATAAGATCCTTACATCAAAGCCATCCGAGGATAAAAGGGCGGTTGAAGCTGCCAAAATAGGTATACTGGATTATATAGCATCCGCGCTTATGGCAAACGATGAGCCGGAACTTGCGGCTATAAAGAAAGTATATAAGCATAATGATGCATGTGACAGGGCAGTGTTAAACGGAGTTCGGGCACATCTTTTGGATATTGATGACGCTCACAGCGAGGTCAGAGGACATCCCGGAGCAGTTATTTTATCGGCTCTTTTTGCAGCAGCTGATAAGGATACACCAGGAAAAGATTTTCTGGATGCCTATATCATAGGTACTGAGGTGATGGCAAGACTTGGAGAGACCATCAATCAGGAACATTATCTCAGAGGTTTTCATAACACGGCAACACTCGGTGGAATCGCGGCAGCTGCGGCACTGGCACGGCTTTTCCATTTCAATATAGAAGAAACTGCATCAGCACTTGGTATCGGTGCGACCTTTGGAAGCGGACTTAGGGCTGAATTTGGAAGTACGGTAAAGGCACTTCATGTAGGAAATGCCGCTAAAAATGGTGTAGAAGCGGCTATTTTAACTAAAGCGGGTGTACGTGGAGATAAAGATGTCCTGTTTAAGAAGTTCGGCTTTTTCGATGTTATGGGATTTAAGGACGATGAACATACGGATGAGAGCAGACGAAATATATATGGAAAAGCGTGGCTAAAGGAATGGGGAAAATGCTGGAGAATAGAATCTCCGGGATTATGGCTAAAAAGATATCCTTTCTGCTCAGCAGCGATGGCGGGGTGTGATGCGGCCGAAGAGCTTAGAAAGCGTCATCCATATACACCGAATGATATAGAATCGATAGAAATCGGATTTTTCCCGGGAAGAGATACGGCACTTTATGCTACCGCACCGGAAACGGGAGAACAGGGACGATTTTCGATAGAATATATCGTATGGCTGAATCTTATGGGAATTCCTTGCAGTCTTGAGAGATTTTCACCTGAGAAATTGCCGGAAGATATAAAAGAGTCACTTAAGAAAATCAACCGTATCACTCTGAAACCTGACGCAGAGCGTCCGTATACAAGAGTTCGTGTCATGAAAGCGGATGGCACAGAGGATGAGGAAAAGGTAAGCGATCCAAAAGGATCGCCCGGGAATCCGCTTTCTTTCGCAGAAGAAGAGTCGAAACTGGCACTTGCCATGCCGGGTAAAGAAGATGGACAAAGAGAGATTATAGAGGAAGTTAAAGACCTTGAAAATCGTACTATAGATAAGCTTTACAAGGCCTTACTGTTCTGATACGTGAGATATCGTAAGAAACTTTTTGGATTGCGAGAGTGCAAAGCACACAGTAATCCGGTATTATAGTATAAAAGAGGAAAAAAAGATGGGATCACATGTAATTGATTTAGTTATGCTTCAAAATAACTTCGGAACTGAAAAAATGCGTCGTGTTTGGGATGATGAGGCCAGAATTCATGCACAGCTTCACGCAGAGGCAGCTCTTGCCAAGGCAGAGGGCGATCTGGGCGTTATTCCTAAGGAGGCAGCAGCAAAGATTGCAGATGCAGCGGAAAACGGAACTTTTGATATCGAATCTATCGCTAAGGAATCAGCAGCTGTAAAGCACTCCCTGATGGGAACGATCAACGCTCTGCAGCGTGCATCAGGAGATGCCGGGGAATATGTGCATTACGGTGCTACTACTCAGGATATCGTTGATACAGGTATGATGCTGCAGCTTAAGAATGCATATGAACTGAATTTAGCAGATGTAAAGACGGTTATGGAGACACTTGCTTTGCAGGCGAAGAAATATCAGTCAGTTGCCATGACCGGACGTACACATGCAGTTCAGGCACTTCCGATTACATTTGGTTATAAATTGGCTATCTGGCTGGATGAATTTGGACGTCACAGAGAGCGTCTTGAACAGCTTAAAGAGCGTGTATTTGCAGGAAGTATGAGTGGAGCAGTCGGAACTTATGCATCATTTGGACCTAAGGGCAGTGATGTTGAGAAGAAAACTATGGAATATCTGGGACTTTCTGCACCGAATATCTGCTGGCAGTCAGCAAGAGACAGATTCGCAGAGTATGCATCTGTGATGGCTTCAATTTCAGCAACCTGTGGAAAGATCGGAAACGAATTCTACAACCTGATGAGAACAGAGATTGATGAGATTGAAGAGCAGTTTACTAAGGGAAAGATTGGATCATCTACGATGCCTCACAAGAGAAATCCGGCGGCTTTTGAGGGACTCGCAAGCCTGACACCGGCAGTTTTAAAGAGTGTGGCGATGATTTATCAGTCAGCACATATGGAACATGAGCGAGATGCCATGGCATGGCGCCTTGAGTGGATTGCACTTCCGGAGATCAATATTTATGTTTCTTATCAGCTCACATCACTTAACGCTATTTTAAATGGAATCACAGTTAATCGTGAGCAGATGAAGAAGAACCTGAATTTACAGGGAGGTCTGCTGCTTTCTGAACGCGTTATGTTCAAGGTTGGCGAAAAACTTGGAAAACAGACTGCACACCATGTCGTATACGAGGCAGCCATGAAGGCATTTGAAGAGAAGAGACTGTTTGCCGACGTGCTTATGGAGCAGAAAGCCATCGCAGATGAGTTTGACAGAACAGAGGTTGAAAGCTGGCTGGTGCCTGAAACATATACCGGTCTTGCCGAGCAGAAAGTAGACGAGGTAATTAATGCATGGAAAAACAAGGGATATCTGTAGATAAAAACAAAAATTTTCATAAAATTGAAGAGAAATTTGTTTCCCTGAAATCCGAAACAGAAAAGGCGCAGCTGACAGAAGATAGGGAAACCGAAGAATTTAGACTTCTTAAGAAATCAGAATTCGAAGAATGGTTTGACGTACTCAAAAGCGGCTATGCGGTTCTTAAAGATTATCCGATTTCTTTTGAATCCATAAATGCCACCAAGGAAGAAGCGTTTGAATGGTTTGGTGAGATACCATTTTATGGGCTCTTTATAAATGGACGTTTAGCTGCATCCGTAGGTCTTCGCTATCCGTGGGGAGCAAAGCCGGGACCTAAAGACCTGCCGCATATCGGCTGGGTGGTTACGCATCAGGATTTTCAGGGAAAAGGACTTGCAAAGCGTGTCCTTTCATTACTTGAAAAAGAGGTGCTTATAGGACAGCTTCACGCACCGGCTGTTACACTCGGAACAGCGAAGGAACATCCGTGGCTTGTGAAGATGTATGAGTCATTTGGATTTGTACCATATAAGACAGTGCAGCTAGTCGGAAAGCTGCATCATACAGTATTTATGGAGAAGAAACTTATATGAAGATAGCAGAAGTAAAACCATTGCTGGTAAATAGATATTTGTTTGTGGAGATCACTACGGATACAGGCATCAAGGGCGTTGGAGAATCCGGTGCCTGGGGATTTTTGGATGCATCAAAGGAGGCTATTCAGCTATTTGGAGAGTATCTCATAGGAAAGGATCCGCTGGAGATTGAACATCACTGGCAGTATTTGTACCGCTGCTGGCATTTTCGCGGAGCGGCAATCATGGGTGCACTAAGTGCCGTAGATATTGCTCTGTGGGATATTGCAGGAAAATATTATGATGTGCCGGTCTATGCACTTTTAGGCGGCAAGGTGCGCGATAAGGCCAGGGTATATTATCACGTAGGCGGACGTACTGAGGAAGAGGTTTTGGCCAATCTAAAAGATGCCAAGGCACAGGGATATAACGCGGTAGGCCATCTGTCTCCGTTTTTAGACAGTACCCGCACAGTGCCATATTTTGAACCGTACAGCAAAAAGATTGGTGATGCGATCGAAAGGGTATATGCATTTCGTGAGGCAGTAGGCAGGGATGTGGATCTGTGTCTGGAGCTCCATCGCAGGCTGAATCCGGCGGAGGCAATCGCATTTTCCAAACAGGTAGAAGATGCACTTCCGATGTTTATAGAAGATCCGACAACACCTGACAATTTTGATTCGACTGCCATGATTGCGGCAAGAACCACTGTTCCGATAGCAACAGGCGAAAGATTCAATTCTCTTCAGGATTTTGCCATGCTTATAAAGAAAGATGGGGTGGCATATATAAGACCTGATGTCTGCATGGTTGGAGGTATCACAGCAGCGAAAAAGATATGTGCACTGGCAGAGGCACATGATGTTTTAGTAGTACCTCACAGTCCGCTTAGCCCTGTTTCAACCGCGGCATGCCTGCAGATAGCGGCTTGTGCACCGAGTTTTTCACTTTTTGAGTACACCGGAGATGACAAGGCTGCACTTTCAGAGCGTTATGGCTCCACGAGTGTGGAAAAAGGTGTGCGAAAGAAAGATGTAGTGACTACTACATTTGCATGCAAGGACGGTTTCATGGAACTGCCTTCAAAACCGGGTATCGGAACTTCACTGATAGAGAATGCGGCAGAAAAATATCCATATTCCAAACGTCCGATCCTCACAAGAGTGTCTGTAGATGGTTCTGTTATAGATCAATAATCAGGAGGTGCTGTATGGCACAGATTAAGATAAATGAAGCACGTATACGTGCGGAATTTGAAGAATTGGTAAGTATTGATTCTGAAAGCTTCAAAGAGCGTGAGATGGCTGACAGAATGAAGGAAAAGCTTTCTGAGCTTGGAATTCAGGCAAAGGAAGATGATACAGCAGAGAAGATAGGCGGCAATGCCGGTAATCTTTTCGGAATGTTAAAGGGGGAACTTCCCGGAACCCCGATTCTCTTATCCGGACATATGGATACGGTCTCACCGGGAATCGGAAAAAAAGCAATTTTTCATGAAGATGGCATTATCACCTCAGATGGAACCACAGTGCTCGGCGGGGATGACCTGACAGGTGTAGTTGCGATTTTAGAGGGCATTCGTGCCGTAAAAGAGGCCGGAATACCACACCGTGATATCGAGATCTTGCTGGCGGTGGCGGAAGAGCCGTTCACGCGTGGAAGCTCTGAGTTTGATTTCAGTCAGGTGAAAGCGAAGGAATCCTATGTTTTAGATGTGACCGGACCTGTCGGCACTGCGATTCTTCAGGCACCGACGATTCTTTCATTTGAGGCAGCAGTTAAAGGACGTGCAGCTCACGCAGGATTTGAGCCTGAAAAAGGTATACATGCCATCCAGACTGCATCCAGAGCTATTGCCAAGTTAAAACTTGGCCATGTAGATGATGTGACGACACTCAATGTAGGCTTGATTTCCGGAGGATCTGTTGTCAATGCAGTTCCGGAACTTTGCACATGTAAGGGCGAGATACGAAGCTACAGCCACGAAAAAGCCATGGAGACTATGGAAAATGTTCGCTTAGTCTTTGAAAAGGCTGTACAAGAGACAGGGGCTGAATTATCATTTACATATCGTCTTCACGTTAAGGCCTTTCATCTTAAACCTGATGCACCGGTGGCAGCTAACTTTGCAAAAGCATGCCGAACACTCGGCATAGAACCGAAATTTGGCAGTACATTTGGCGGAAGCGACGGAAATACGATGATGCAGCACGGAATACCATGTGCAGTACTTTCATGTGGTATGTATGAGGTTCATTCTGTTCGTGAATATGCGAAAGTCGGAGATATCGTAAATGGTGCGAGACTTATCGCAGAACTGATTACGCAGAAGTAGGAAATAATAGATAAGAAGTAATAAATAAGAAAAAAGAAGGTTTTATCTGAATGTCAGATCAAACCTTCTTTTTAACGTTACAAAAATGGTTTAGATTCCTGTGGTATTTTCGTCCTGCGTTGCACTCGTTGAAGGACGCCCACTTTTCAAAGGAAAATCAAGCCTTGTGATAACCGATTAATTTGAGTAAATCATCCATGTACTGGTAGAACATGGTCTGGCTCTTCTCGTGAGACGGCCAGCTAACCAGGAAATCTAAAGAATCTCTCATAGACTTACATTTGTGAATGGCATCAAGAACAGCCTGATCATCAGAATACCACTCTTCGATCTTGGCAAAAAACTTGTTGGCACCGTCTTCCTGTCCCTTAAAATCCTGTAAAAGTTTTACCTGTTCCTCTGTAAGTTGTTTTGTACATTCAGCGCTCATATCTACTACACTCCTTAAATTTAATATATGAATTAATTGGATTGACAGTGATGTTAATTCTCATTAACAGTATGGCAGATTGAGGGTAAAAAGTCAAGTTGTCGAAACGATCTACAGATATTGATACAGACATGTTATTCGGTCAAAATGATATAGATAAAACCTATATCCAACCCTCAAAAGCATATATTTTCCATATTACTCTTTTTCTGTTACGATTACAGACAGAAAAAGAGCAGTATCTGTATAAGGACAAAACATAAATAGACTTATCAGGCTGGTTTAAACGGAGGATACAAGAATGAGTACACAGAAAACACCATTTAGATATGATTTTGTAGGAAGTTTTTTAAGACCTGAGAAATTAAAACAGGCTAGAAGTGCCTATGATGCAGGAACTATTACCCGTGAAGTGCTGACAGGCGTAGAAGATACGTGCATAAGGGAGCTTGTAGCTAAGATCAAGGAACTCGGCTACCATGTGATCACTGATGGTGAGTTTCGCCGTTCTACGTGGCATCTGGATTTTATGTGGGGATTCGAGGGAATCGAGCATAAAAAGACCGTAGAAGGAAATACAACCTTTAACGCAGAGGCCGCAATGATCGATGATACCTATATGGTTGGCAAAATTTCGGTCAAAAATCATCCATTTGTAGAACATTTTAAATTCATAAAAGCACTGGAAGATGAGAATACGGTCGCAAAACAGACGATTCCGTCTCCGGGACAATTTTATGCATATTTTACAGGTGCACAGCTTTTAAAAGCAACACTTCGCATCTACGGCACAGAAGAGGCATTTGCTGAGGATGTGATTCGTGCATATGGAGAATTTGTACGTGAAATCTATACAGCAGGCTGCCGTAATCTGCAGTTTGATGACTGTGTATGGGGCGGTATGGTCGATTCTAAGATGGCAGCAGCACTGACTGGCAGACATGGAGAGGCACTTGAAAATTATAAAAAACGTCTTTTGAAGTTAAATAATGAGGTAGTAGAGCAGGCACCGGCTGATCTGATAATCAACACTCATGTATGCCGTGGCAATTATCACTCAACCTATTTTAGTTCTGGTGCGTATGACAGCGTAGCGGATCTGCTGTTTGGTGAAGAGCACGTAAATGCTTATTATCTGGAGTATGATGACGAGAGATCCGGTGGATTTGCACCGCTTGCTAAAGTATCCGGTGATAAAAAGGTTGTCCTTGGACTTGTTACAACCAAGAGACCGGAGCTTGAAAATAAGGAAGATGTGATCGCACGTATCCATGAAGCAGCCAAGTATGTGCCGCTTGAACGCCTTTATTTAAGTCCTCAGTGTGGTTTTGCATCTTGCGAGATCGGTAATAAGCTGACCGAAGAAGAGCAATGGGCAAAACTTGAGCTGGTGAAAGAAATTGCCAAGGAAGTTTGGGGATAGAAAGAGTATGATGACCCCGTTCCCAGTATATGGGAATGGAGAATTCTTTATTTCACAAAATATTTTGTAAATATTACCAGTGGATTTTTTTTGAGAAATGTGTATAATATAAGTAGGTGGCGATATGAAGGCTGTATTTTCATGTTTGCCAACGTTTTTTGGCTGACGAAGCCATTGCTGAAAATGATAATTTGACCGACGAGGTCTCTCTGGTATGCCAGAGTAGGGTATGGTTAGCACCGTACCCTTTTTGTTTCATAGAAAAGTGCATTTTATGAAGTAAAAAAGCTCCGCATGGGTACAAAGTGCCGGTGGCGCTTGTTATGCAACGATCAGAGTGGAATGTAGAGTGCATTCGTGCGAATAAGAATCATATCACAAGCGACCACACTTTGTGTAAAAATGTGCCAAGGCACATTCTTTGTTCTATATAAAACCAAGGGGATAAGCTGTTGAACGAATATCTAAAGGCACAAAGCAAGACTAACGAAATAATCATGACCAATAACTTTACCGGTAATGAACTAGATCGTTTTTCGGTATCCGATTTTCGCTGGGCTGATAACAGAACAAAACAGTTCCGACACAGGCAGGTAAAAAAAGGCGAAATTTATCAGTTTGAATTTGGTAAGAATTATAAACCAGAAATGTCCTATGAACACAGAGG
>CAVKOQ010000050.1:0-18400 GCA_963657995.1 bacterium | reverse complement strand
ATTGCCCTTTTTTATTATTTGTGGAATGAGTTTTTTTTCGCAGTAACCCTGACATCTAACAAACGGCAGCTTTACACTTCCTATCATCCAGCCATCGTATCCTTCCAAAGTAGAAAGTGCCCGTTCAAAATTCAGAAGTTTTTCTTTTATTGCATTATTCGCAAATTTCATGTTAACTTAGCTGCCTCCTTCAAAATCTTAAGTGCCTCATCATATTTATCAGCTCCCATAGAAGCACATGATAAAAGTATCTTCGGATATCTGTCTTCAAAATGATGAGAATGTCTATCCAAAAGACTTTCAACTGATTCAACCGAACGGACAGCTACGCCTAAACTTGCCGCCCTTGTAGCGATTTCATTTGATGTAAGTGAACTATCTATCTCCATCAGAACAAGAAATCCAGCATCTCCAAGATGAGTTTTCGCTTTTTCTCCAAAAATTCTCTTCACAGCCTCACAAAGACTTTTCGCCTTTGCAGTATACAGCTTTTTGGATTTTCGTATCTGACTTTCAAGATGTCCGTCACGTATAAACTGGCAAAGTGCGATCTGCTCCGCCTTGGATGCCGTCTGATTGTAAAATCCGGCACGTTGTTTGTAAAGTTTTAAAAGATCCGGGGGCAAAACCATATAACTCA
Organism: bacterium; assembly: GCA_963657995.1. Lineage (GTDB taxonomy): Bacteria > Bacillota > Clostridia > Lachnospirales > Lachnospiraceae > Otoolea. The sequence goes on along the minus strand of CAVKOQ010000050.1, from coordinate 17,760 downwards.
TACGAATAGACGGAAGCAATAGTCTCGAAAATGTTCCAAGATATACTACACCGCGACCACCGGAAAGTCCCTGAAGTGAAGGAGTTTGACGATTATAATAGCGAAATTCACTATTATAATCATCCTCTATAATAAGTAAATCCCTGCCGGCTGCATCTTTTAAAAGCTTCATCCTGTCACCCACAGGCATAACTTCTCCCCAGACAGTCATCTGAGAAGGAGTCAGGTAGCAGACATCTCTTGCCTGTTCGGACACTGATATGTCATCACTTTGCCAATAATCTCTTATGTCTCCGGTTTCAAATCCATAATCCTCAAATATCTGACGGCCCTGTCTAAATAATGGATTGAAAAACCACGCCCTGTCTCTTTCATGTAAAATCGGGCATAAAATATGCAAAAGACTCTGCATGCCAGCACCCACTACTATACTTTCAGGCGTACAGATAACACCACGGTGGCGTGCCAGATAGGCACAAAGTGCCTCACGAAATTCATATTCTCCCTGAGGTTCACCATAGGACAAAAGTCTTTCATCCTGACGTAGAGCACTTTTGACATATCGTCTCCATAAATCAAACTGAAAACTATCCCTATCTACGCCTGAAGATGCAAAATCATATTTGATCTCAGGGCGTGTTTCGTGATTTTTCTGGTCAATATTTGTCTCTTCATGTCGTACAGCTGCAGGTATCTCATCTGTGACATAAAATCCGCTCTGTGGACGTGAAATGATATATCCATCGGCTGCAAGCTGCATATATGCACTCTCGACTGTGGTCCTTGAAAGCTGAAGCTGCATAGCTCCCTTTCTGATGGACGGAAGCTTGGTTCCGGATTTAAGCTGACCCGAAACAATCAAATCTTTATAGTATTCATACACCTTCAAATACCGGATCTGTCCCGGTTCACTAAGATTAAGTTCCATTTAATTTTTCACAAGTCCTTCTACTGCATTGGTATAACGTCCTGTCATGATAAGACTTACAGTAGAATCAATAAACTGACCTATACTGCTTATCTTCTCAGGCGGTGCTGCATAAAATACCTGAAAATGATTTTCCTCGAAATATCTGACCATCTGTTCGATCCTCTCCCTCGACAGTGCCGAAAATGCCTCATCTATGAACGCAAGCCTTGCACAACAGGTATTTGCCGGATAACACTGTAAAAGACTGGCAGCAAGTATGATAAAATACGGTGTCTGCTTCTCTCCGTTGCTTGCTGATCCCTGTTTTTTTGATAATTCTGCCGTTACCTCAGTTTGACCCTGACGGCTTATAATTTCCATATCATAAGAGAAATATTTCCTGTAATCCGTGTACTCAAACTCATCTTCTTCTGAAAGGATGAGAGACATAAATTCCTGAATATCTCTCTCCATCTCCTCGTCATCACGTGCAGAATTCATATAAACCTCAGGAGAACTCATATATTTCTCCAGACGTCTTGAAATACGGAAAAAGAGAACCCTATCCGCTTTCTCTTTCATAACAAACTTGTAGGTATCATTTCCAAACGGCATATGTCGAAGTTCTCGGTTTATTGCATCCATCTCACGCTTTGCCTCTCGGATATTCTCATCGATCTCCGCCACAAAATCGTTCATAAATGCACTTTCAAGGCGTTCCGCCTGTGCTTTTAGCTTTTGCTGAGCCTCTTCTACCTTTACATGAGCCAGATTTCTGTATTCTTCCCTGTACCATGGAATATAACCTATGCCACGCTTTCCGACGTCTATTCCAGCTAGGCGGCAATACGCAAGCTGTGCATCTTCCAACTGGTGTTCCCTGTCTAAAAGCATGTTTTTACTCTTATCTATAGCAAGCTGAGTGGTCACTCTAAGTGTACCTCGTTTAGCACTCTCACGATTATACTCCTCAAGCATAGGCTCCTTTAGTTCCATATTGGCAAAACATTTATCATCATAGGCCTTCTGGCACAGATGGATCTCCTCGCTTATCCGTCCAAGCGACATCTCACAGGCTTTGAGATCATTTTCACAGCCGCCTATCTCATTCTGGTTCTGGTTCACGCTGTCATTGGCACTTTTGGCAAGTCTTTTAGCTGTCTCAAGCTCTTTAAGGACTGCTGTAAAATCAGGATTTGCCTCAATCTCATTTTTATCCTTTATAAGACTATCCCTTCGCTTTACGCATTCTTCAAGTCCGCCTGCCGCACCAAAATCATAATGCCCACCATCCCAGTCAATTCCTTTGATAGCTTCACGGCATCTGACTACATGCGAAAGACTTTCTTTATCTGCCATCTGGATCGCATTAAGCTCTTCCAGATCTTTCTCTGCCTGCTCTAACTGGCATCTAATTGCATCACTTCCAAGACACAGCTCTGTTTTCGACATATTCATCATGGAAACGGCATAGCTCTTTGAGAGCATACCATCCCTCATAAGACCACCCTTTGGATACTCATGCAATTCTTCAAGATTTTCACAAAGATGAATACCGTTTAACAGATAATTGGCATAGCGTCTGGCATAGACATTCGGAATTTTAAGAATTTCAGCAGCAGACTTTGCAACCGGCTCTGTTTCCGGAAGCTTGTCCGTAATTACCACATTTCCTTCGTAAAGGTGCTCTTTCTTAAGAATCTGCATGGCTTTATGACAATATTCACCATCTACGATTATATAGAAACGTTTCCTGCCTAAAAATGTCTCTACTGCCCTTCTCCAAGCCGGATCTGTCACATCTTGTACAAGTTCTGCGAAAATATGTACATCTGTCTTTATTCCCTGTTTTTCCAATTCACTTTTAATCTTATTTCTTGCCTTCTCAATCTCAGGCGGAAATACAAGAATATTGGCCTTAAGACGTTTTATCTTGTCCTGCAAGAAAGCGATATCTTTTTCACGAGTATTACAACGATCTTTAATGTGAATCTTATTCTCTTCGTAGATAGCATCCTGATTGTGAATTTTTTCACTAAAAGAATCAAATATTTCACGCCTTTTAGATACATCTTCGCAGGCTTCATCAAACGTTTCAAAACATAATCCATCAGAAGATAATGACGGCATATCCTTTTCAAGAATCTTTATAAGTTCACTTATCTTCTTTTTAAGTTTCAGAACCTGTGATAATTTATCATCCCAGTTCTTTTTCTCACGTTCCGTTTCCTCGATCTGACGCTTTAATGAATCCAGGCTTTCCTGCATTCCCTTTACCATGTCATTATTTTCGGCAATTCTAAGGCGTTTCTGGGCTGATTCCTGCTGCTTGATAAGCTCATCCGCCCGCTCTTTAAGACGTTCATATTGATCCTTCAGAGTCTTATAGCGATTTTTTATCTGTTTTTCCTCTTCCTCCTTCTCCTTAAATATCTGATATGAAAGCATCAATTCCCTGATTCCAAGCAATCTCTTTCTCTTCTCATACTCATCGCTCTGCTTAAGAACCTCTTCTAACTGGATCTTGCCCTGTCTAAGATTCTCATACATCTCACGCAAATGTTCGAATTGACGTTTTTGCTCCCTGAGTTCCTCAAGAGACTGAACTTTTCCAGGCTCCAAAACTGATTCCTGAATAAACTGGTCTATATTGTTCTCCGGATTAAATGCCATCATCTTTAGAAGTTTGGTTCTGTACTTCGTGACATCTACTCTGAGCCCCAATGCCCTAAGCACTGCCTCTGTGCCTCTGTCACGTCCCATAAACGAAGAAAGTTTAATCCCTTCTCCTCTGATAGAAAGCTCGTTTTTGGGTGTGATTCTAAGCTTATTGTCACTCACCACAGCAAAATTCATATCATCTATCGACGCACCAGGACAGATAAACCAGCTACTTATCGGCTTGCCTGTTTCACTTGGTGATTCTATGCATACTCCAACTGTCAAAGGCTGTCCGATAGTCAAATCGTCAAATTCCATAGCTATATAGCTGACAATATTTCCGCTTCTTAAGTAACGTGACTCTCCGTTACTCTTGGTATCTCCGCGAACATATCCAAGTACTGTTCTGTCTCTGTCCTTGGCTGCCTTGTTAAACTGTGTATTGCCGGTAAGAAGATACGTAATAGCATCAAGTACAGTCGTTTTTCCCGTTCCGTTAACACCGGTAATAAGTGTAGAACCATTGAATTTAAGGCAAACATTCTGAAAACGCGACCACTGCACCATCAAGAGTTTTTTTGCTGATTTTCTATTGATGATCTTCTGATTATTAGTCTCATTCATCTTCATCAAGAGTTGCCTCCTTTTCATCTGTTGACAAATCACTTAAGTATTCTTCTTCTGTTTCCTCTCGCGTCCACTTTTCCTGCATTCGTCGATTTACATTGTCAACAAATTTCTTAAATTCCTCTGATTCGAGAACAAATTGCATGGACGGATATAAACAGAGCCTGCAGTCTTCCTCTCCAAGTTTTCCAATCACTTGTAGTAGCTGGTATTTGGCAAATAGAGCCATAATAGAAGCAAAACCGCTCTTTTCTATCTGATCACGGATGCCATATTTTTCCATCTCATAACGCAAATCTGTTATAGAAATTTCAATATTTTTAGACAAGCTTCCAGAACGCACTCGATCAGCATAAAGCGTCCATAAACAGCAAAGAACCACACTCTCCATCTTTTTTAGTGTGACATGGTTTATCTGCAGTTTTCCATTTTCCCCCATATCACGGCAGTTTTTGAGCATTATAACGCCATTTTCCCTGTCAACTGCTATGTCATATCCGATATATCCCAAGTATACAGAAAATGGTTCTGAACGTTTTGATACAAAATAGTATGATTTTTTGCTGTCATCATCTCTGTCACGCACTATAAAAGTCTGTTTCAAAAGACGTCTAACACTCTTTTGAAACATATCTCTTTCGGATGATGTATACTCATCCCATATCTCTTCAAATCCCATGTTTTATTTATTCTCCTTATGACGTTCGATTTTAAATCGTTTAAGAAGCATCGAGCCAGCTTCAAGATAACCTTCTTCTGTCTGTATTTCATATCCGTTTTCAGAACCATAGGCAACAGCAGAAAGTGCACTAAGAAGATCTCTTTTACTGTTCATAGGAATATCTTCACTGTAAATACTGTTTTTTTCTCCCAAAAGCTTCTCAAGGTAATCTTTCATCTTGTCTTTTGAATAGGGATTCTTTGCCTCTTTTTCCTGTGCCATCCTAGCACGCTCTATATCATCCTCTGTCATCTCTTCTATCTCTGCAAAAGTAGCCTCACGGATGGTCTGCTCACGACGAGGATAACGAATTGAATCTGTATCTATAAATTCATTATTTTCCAATAAAAAAAGTCCATTCATCGACTCCGGAAGTTCTTCCTTCCATCCAAGTGTATTCATCTCAGATACAATAACGCGAATGGTCTGCTCCACATGTCCTCTCACATTGCTGTCTCGATTTTGAAGGAAACGTGCCCGTCCGATCGCAATCTGCAGATATACATTGATTTTATGTTTTATATCACGCATAATTCTGTCATAATCGGATGAAAAGAACTGCAACATCGTATTTATCATATCTGATACCTTTATTTCTGCATCAGGCTGTTCTAAATCATCTTCCTTCGCACATTCCGATACAAGTCTTTTATATAACTCCCCCTGATTCTGCATCTCTTCAAGCTTCGTCCTGATAAAAGAGCGATACATATGAATATTCTGTTGCTTAGTCAAACGTGAATATTCACGCACAAAATCGCCCTCGCAGTAATCTAGGATATTTTCTGTAAGACTCTCTAAAGTCTCCTCCCGTACCATTCTTTCGATGATCTTTTTTATAAATGTCGACAAACGCTTAAGCGATCCTGAAAGCTGCTTGGCATTTCGATAAACTGAGCGAAGTCCGCCCACATAGACATCCTCTGACCATTGTTCAGGATTTTTCAAAATATTGTAAATATTAAAAATAAAGCTGGAAAACTCTTCTCGCTCCGGCTGCATCATCTTCTGAAGAAATTCTGCAAGAAAAACCCCTTGCTCGGTCATCTGAATGTTCTTTTCATATGTGGCATCATCCGTGTCTTCTTCAAGCCATCCGACCTCTTTTGAACAAAATTTACGAATAACCGAATTGGCAAGCTGATTGTAATTTATATCCGTGGTGATCTCATCATCCAGATAATCTACGTGATTTTCCAAGAGATATATCGCGATCGCATCACGGATCCGGCTTCGCGATATTCGGTAAGTAATCTCTCGATCATATTCATGATAAATACGTAGCAGACAATCAGCATAAATACGATTGCTGCTTACGCTTGCCAGGCAGTTAAAGAATCCCGACGGGAGAATATCAAAAAGATTTATATTAGTGTTCACTGTATGACCTTTCCGTTGTTTTCTTAATGAAGCACCATGGCCACTAAACTCGTAACCAAGGTGCTCTTATTAGACTCACGAACCTCGTGCTTACGCACTCCATTGCCTGCTATCGCAGGCGGTTCGTTCGTTAATGGCCAAAGAAAAACAAATGCCTGCTTCGCAGTCGCTTGTTTTTCTTTTTGGCTCATTATATTGTACCACATTTTTCTACAAATGTAAAAATCCCCCTTAAGCGTCTAATCTTCTGCTTAAAGGGGACTTTTTTATTTTTTATTTAACAACGATATTTACAATTCTTCCAGGAACATAGATTTCTTTTACGATATTTCCGGTAAGTTTGTCTTTGATTGCTTCCTTACCTGCTGCGATCGCATCTTCTTTGGAGATGTCTGCCGGTACAGTGATAGTTGCACGTACTCTGCCGTTGATCTGAACTGCGACTTCTTTCTCGTCATCTTTCATCTTCTCAGCATCGCACTCCGGCCATGATGCATGGAATACACTGTCTGTTCCGCCCAGCTCCTGCCAGAGTTCTTCACCCAGATGTGGTGCGAACGGTGCAAGCAGGATGGTGAAGGTCTTAAGTGTCTCTTTGTCGATGCCGCCTTCCTCCTTAGCCAGCTCGATAAGTTTGTTATTGTACTCCATGAAACCAGAGATAACTGTATTAAGGCTGAACTGTTCGAAACGCTGCTCGATGTCAAATACAAGTTTGTGACGCAATTTGACCATTTCCTTAGTTTCTTTAACATCTTTATCTTTGCTTGTCATGACAAGGTTGTAGAAACGGTTCAGGAAACGGGATACACCCTCGATACCACGGTCATCCCACTCCGCATCCAGTTCCGGCGGTCCTACGAAGAGCTCATACAGTCGCAGGGAATCACAACCGTAATCACGGACGAGATCATCAGGAGATACTACATTTCCTTTTGACTTGCTCATCTTGATACCGTTCTTACCGGTAATCATACCCTGATTGAAGAGTTTCTTGAACGGTTCATCAAAGTCAATAACACCGATATCACACAGGAACTTTGTATAGAAACGTGAGTACAGAAGGTGAAGCACAGCATGTTCTACACCACCGATATACATATCTACAGGAAGGTATTTATCTGCCTTCTCGCGGGATACCAGTTCCTTATCATTCTTATTATCTACATAGCGCAGGAAATACCATGAAGAACCAGCCCACTGTGGCATGGTGTTGGTCTCACGTTTTGCAGGTGCACCACAGCATGGGCAGGTAGTATTAACCCACTCTTCTATATCTGCAAGCGGTGACTCTCCTGTACCTGTAGGCTGATAGCTCTCTACCTCCGGAAGTTTAAGTGGAAGCTGATCCTCCGGAACAGGTACATTGCCACACTTCGGGCAGTGTACGATCGGGATCGGCTCGCCCCAGTAACGCTGACGTGAGAATACCCAGTCACGAAGCTTGTAATTAACTCTCTTGTGACCGATACCTCTCTTCTCGATCATCTCCGGTGCCTCTTTTTTGAGTACGGAAGATTCCATACCATTCCACTCACCTGAGTTGATCATCGTTCCTGATGCCTCAGTGTACGCTTCTGTCATATTCTCGATCTCTTTGCCATCTTTTGCGATAACCTGGATGATCGGAATGCCAAATTTCTTTGCAAATTCGAAGTCTCTGTCATCATGTGCAGGTACACACATGATAGCTCCGGTACCATAATCAGCTAATACATAATCAGACAGCCAAATCGGAACTTTGGCACCATTGATAGGATTGATTGCATAACTTCCGGTAAATACACCTGTCTTTTCCTTATCCTGAAGACGATCTACGTTAGAACGCATGGAGGAATCGAAAATGTATTTTTCAACTGCCTCACGAGTCTCATCTGTTGCAAGACTCTTTGCCATGGCATGCTCTGGAGCAAGTACCATGAATGTTGCACCGTACAGAGTATCAGGGCGTGTAGTATAAACTGTGATCTTCTCATCACGTCCATCTACAGCAAAATCAACCTCAGCACCGTAGGACTTGCCGATCCAGTCAGTCTGCATCTTTTTAACCTTCTCAGGCCAGTCAAGCTTATCAAGATCATTTAAAAGGCGATCTGCGTAAGCTGTGATCTTAAGCATCCACTGACGTAAGTTCTTCTTGGTAACTGCCGTACCGCATCGCTCGCAGCAGCCATTGACAACCTCTTCATTGGCAAGACCTGTCTTACAGGACGGGCACCAGTTGATCGGGAATTCTTTCTCATATGCCAGACCTTTTTTGAACATCTGAACGAAGATCCACTGAGTCCATTTGTAAAATGCCGGATCAGTGGTATTTACTTCCATATCCCAGTCATAGATGGCTGCGATCTCGTTGATCTGACGTTTGATATTCTTGATATTATTCTCAGTGGAGATAGCTGGATGTACGCCCATCTTGATAGCATAGTTCTCTGCCGGAAGGCCGAATGCATCCCATCCCATCGGATGAATTACGTATTTGCCGCGAAGCATCTGATAACGGCTCCAGACATCTGATATAACATAGCCTCTCCAGTGACCTACATGAAGGCCGCTGCCTGACGGATATGGGAACATATCCAGACAGTAATATTTTTCTTTTTTTCCATCATTTACATTGATGGGATGTTTTTCCCAGTTCTCACGCCATTTTTTCTCGATGGCAGTATGATTGTACTGTGACATTTTTTTCCTCCTATATAAAAAAATTAACAATATAGAAATCAAAAAGACCTTTTTGTCTCTACATTGCCAACATAGAGACGCAAAGGTCTTGTAATCTTGCGCGGTACCACTCTATTTCACACTTTATGTGTGCTCTCATAATCCTGTAACGGCGGATAACCGGCTCTGTCTACTAATCATCTGTCCAAATTTTCAACAGGCAGCTCCCGGACCAGTTCAGAAGTTTCCTCCCACTGTCTCGCACCATACGACAGCTCTCTTAAGAGATTTAACAACCTACTACTTCCGTTCATCGCATTTTAATAACTGATTTAAGCAATCAATTTTGCTATCTCGTAGAATATCATAGATGAGTATGATTGTCAATATGCAGCAGTTCAGTTATATCTTATGGAATTCATACTCTTATGCTAGTACACCCTGCCGTTATGCAATGCATAAGCGACAGGGTGTATTCTGAGGATAATTATTATTTTGTATTGTGAATATTATTTTGTATTGTGAGATTTGGAGTGGCTCGGTGCTACATAACGGCCATTCTCTTTTCTAACCAGTTTACCTTCTTTAACAAGCTCGTTTGGTGTGTAGATATCGTTGATGTTCCAGCATCCTGGTGTAGGAACTACGATATTCTCCATCGGTGCCTCTACAAGGAACGGTCTTCCTTCTTTGTTTGCCTGAAGAGCTTTCTCAAGAGCACCCTTGAACTCTTCGGCTGACTGTACGCATACAGCTTCCATTCCGTAAGCCTGAGCTACTGCAGACCATCTTGGTGTGTAGGATTCACCGTTCGGAGTATGGAATACAGTACCAAATTTGTGGTGATAGTTAGCATTCTCAAGACCAGCGATGGTACCGAATGCAGAGTTGTTCATAACAACCCATGTACAAGGAATTCCGTCCTGAACTGCTGTAGCAAGGCAGGATGGCTGTACACCGAATCCACCGTCACCTGTCAGAGTCAGGCAGATCTTATCCGGAACACCAAGTTTACCACCAAGAACTGCGGATGCACCAAAGCCCATGTTTGCAAGACCTGATGTATGATGAATAGTACCCGGTACAGTGATGTCAAACTGCTGTGCAACACCATTCTTATTCCAGCCTACATCTGTGAAGATGTAAGAATCTTCTGGGAATACCTCTTTTACATCCTTTAAGATTCTCTGTGGTGTCATCGGGAAACGATCATCTGTAGAAATAGCTACGTTTGATTTCTTAAATTCAGCTTTTGCGTTAGCAATCTTCTCACGAAGTTCTGGATTCTTCTTTCCTTCCGGACAAATCTTCTTAACTTCCTCTAAAATCTGTGTCAGGGCAATCTTCAAATCACCGATTGCACCGATCTCTACCGGATAGTTTCTTCCGATCTCAGCCGGATCGATATCTACCTGAAGGAATGTAGTCTTATCCGGGTCAAATGTTACTCCCTGATACCAGCTGGAGCTGTCTGCCTCACCGAATCTTGTACCAAGGCCTAAGATAACATCAGCATTCAGAGTGAGGGAATGTGTAAATTCAAGTCCCCAGAAACCTGTCTGTCCAATCATCAGCGGGTGCTTATCAGACAAGCAACCATGTCCCATCAGTGTACGTGAAACCGGAACATCAAGGAACTCAGCAAGAGCTGCAAGCTCTTCTGAAGCCTGTGCCAAAAGGATTCCACCACCTGCATGAATAACCGGTGCCTTAGCGTTAACCAATTTCTCAGCGATTCCCTTAGCAGCCTGTGGATCAATACCTGGCTTCATTGTTATATGTGCATCTTTATAAGTTCTGTCCCAAAGGTCCTCTTCCATCTCTCTTGAGAACATATCCATCGGAATATCGATAAGAACCGGGCCAGGACGTCCTGATTCAGCAAGTCTGAATGCGCGGTCAAAAATCTGCGGAAGTGCCTCAACATCATCTACTCTCCAGCATCTCTTACATACCGGCTCCATGATGCGGTACTGATCACCATCTGCATGCATCTGTACTTCCTGGTGTGGATGACGTCCATAATAGTAGCTAGGAACATCACCAGCGATAAGAACCATCGGGATAGAATCCAGAGATGCATTGGCAACACCTGTAAGTGCGTTAGTAAGTGCCGGTCCTAAGTGGCACATAGCAACAGCTGCCTTGTGTGTAACTCGTGCATATCCATCAGCTGCTGTAGTAGCAATTGCCTCATGACGGGTATTTACGAATTTGATCTTCTCACTTCTGGATAATGCGTCCAGCATACCGATAACGGTGTGTCCGCAAAGTCCGAATACATGCTTTACATCTCTTCTCTCAAGATAATCAACAATTAAATCCGCAACAAGTTTCTTGCTCATTGTTATTTCCTCCTATAAATAAGATATTTTATACTTTATTACAAAGTCAAAATCTCATGGCACTAAGGGCATCTATAGAAATTTTGGCCTTTTTTCAATGTTATCAGTTGACAAGTCCCTGTCTTTCCAGATACTGATTAAAAACTTCTCCATTTCTAATCACATAATCCCTGAAATACTCTGTTGCCGGCGGTATATACCTCTCTTTATTCCACTGCAAATACAATTTTCGCTCTGCGACTCGGTTCGAAATCGGTATGATTTTCGTACCATAAGGTGCATTGCCAAGTGGATACGGTACCACTGCAACTCCTCTTTCCGCTGCCACCAGACCGTGAACAATAAGGTCATTCGGTGTTTCAGTGACAACGTTGGGTCTTACATGCAGTGAATTCAGAATTTTCCATAAATTAGTGATTAATTCCCCATTGCGATCGTAGGATATGAAATTTTCTCCATCCAACTCCTTAAGGTCCACAGATTCTCTGCTGGCAAGTCTGTGCTTTTCATATACCAGCAGAGCTAGCCTGTGGTTTCCTATAAACGTCCCCTCTATTCTCGGATCGTCGACTTTTGTGGCTATGATAAGGTCTGCCTTACCGTTTAATATCATATTGCATATATCATTCCAGCCTTCCTGGCTGTAATTAAACTGAACTCCAAGGCGGTTCGTCTCTGATTGATACCGAACCATCAAATCAGTTGCAAACTGTGCAACCGATTGAAAACCGGCAAGAACTATTGTTCCTGAGTTGGGGTCAATATAATCTCTCAACGTCTTAACCCCCGTCTCCAGGGATGTAATACTCTGTTTTACATATGGCCTGAAGAGGTCGCCGTACTTTGTAAGGCGAATATTCCTGCCTTTTCTTTCGAACAGCTTCACGCCAAGCTCATCTTCCAGTTCACTGATAGCATGACTTAGATTTGACTGACTTACATGAAGCTGTTCTGCTGCTTTCGTATAATGCTCTAATTCGGCGATGGCATCAAAATAATACAACCATTGTAAATTCATAAGATGTCCTCCTGTTTATAATCCATTCCTCAGCCGCTTCACACATAGTGTGTATCTGACAACATGGTTTTCATACCGTTCTTACATTTACCTCTGGTATTATTATGCTAAATTTCGCACGAATTTACAAGCAAACTTCACTTTCAGGACAATGCTTATTTCTCTTTTGATGTCGCAAGAATATTAATCACGATATCCAGGGAAATCAGGAAAAGTCCGATAAGGAATGGTAATGTTACATTTTCCTTCAAAAACAGTGCTCCCATGATGGTGGTAAATACCGGCTGTAACGGATAGAACAGTGAGCAGGTCACTGCTGGCAAGAGTGATAAACTCTTTGTCCATGTAAACTGTGCAAGTCCCGATCCTACAATTCCGAGGTATACAAGTACAATCACTGCTGTAGCATTTACTGTTACCGGCTGGGTTGCGATGCTGTAAATACTCATCGGAACATGGCAGATTAAGCTAATTGCTGTTCCATAGAAAGTAATCAGGATTGCCGGGTACTTAGAGCTGAGTCTTCTCATAAGTACTGAAGATGTTGCTGATGAAAGTACTGAGGCAATAGCTGCAGCCACACCGAAAAACTGACTCTCTGTATTGGCACCTTTTGTGATAATAGTTGCACCTATAATAGCAAGAACCAGACAAAGAAGTTTAGGCGGTGTGAGTTTCTCTCTTAAAATAACAACCGCAAGAATAGTAACTGCAACAGGTGTCATGGAGTTCAAAAGTGATGCCATAGATGCACCGGTTAATGAAATCGCTACCTGAATCATGAACGGTGAAACAAAATATGTCAGACACCCAATGATTACGAACCATTTCCAATCTTCTTTTGCCACCTTGACATCTAAGTGTTTCCTTGCCATAAACCCTAAAGGTATCAAGGCAATCAGACATCTGATTCCGACAACAAGAGCTGCCGGCATGTACGGGGAAACAACCTTCCCCGTTACATGTATGGTGGAAAACATGAAGAAAGTGGAAAACAACAACAGATATGCTTCTTTATGTACAGTTTTTTTCTCTTCGCTCATACATTTTCTCCATTTTCTTTTTCAGTTTTCTTGATTTACCGGCTTTCATTATTTTCCAGCAATTATATCCATAAGCTCTTCTCTCATTTTGTCTACCGGAGCTTTCTTGCCTGTCCACAGTTCAATCTGTGCAGCTCCCTGGTAAAGACTCATTCCGAGACCGTTTAATACCTTGCATCCTTTTTCTTCTGCATCTAATAAGAACTGGGTTCTTGCCGGATTGTAGCATGCATCGAAGCAGAACTGACCTTTTGCGAGGTACTCCTTCGGTACCGGGCTCTGTCCGATTGTCTTGCCCATTCCGATTCCACTTGCATTTAAGATAACATCGCAAGCTGCAATCTTTGAGTAATCACCATATGGTACAAACTCAGCAACAGGAGCGAAATTCTTGTTGATATCATCTACCAGATCCTTTGCACACTGCTCAAATTTATCTGTGATGTAGATTTTTCTTGCTCCATTGTAAGCAAGAACTGAGCACATTGCACGGCCTGCACCGCCGCCACCGAAGCAGAAGAATACGCACTGGTCAGCTTTAATTCCGCCTTCTTCAGTCAGAGAATGGTAAAATCCTGAACCATCTGTGTTGTATCCGATGAGTTTTCCTTCCGGTGTTCTTACTACAGTGTTGCTGGAACCCATCTTCTCACAAAGCGGATCAAGCTCATCTAAGTACTCCAGAACTTTTACTTTGTTTGGCTTTGTAACTGCAAATCCAGCAAAGTTCATGTAGCGGATACCATTTACGATATCTTTTAAGTGCTCATTGTCTGCCTCTGTGTAGAAGTAGAGCATGTTGAGTCCAGCAGCTTCATAACCACGGTTCTGCATTCTTGCTGCGAAGGACTGTCCTAAAGGAGTTCCAATCAGAGTAATCATTTTTGTGTTGATATCAGGTGTCATATTATTTCCCTCTCTTTCATATATTTTGCTAATGACATCGTTTTAATTTTTTGCATGACCCTTAAAAATTATATTTTTTATGCTGGCTGCTGAAGTTCAACTGCGTCCGGCAAATCCAGCTCTTCGAATAACTTTCTTGCATATTTCAGACAGTTCTCAGCATGTCCCTTCATGCCGTACTGTTCGATATACTTATTATTAGGAAGCTCTATGGAACATGGGCTTTCCGGAAGTGCCTTTAAAAGTCCTTTCAAATTAACCTCACCCAGACCACAGTACTCACGGCCTTCGCGAACTACTTTTACAAGCTCTGTAGCCTTCCAAACCTTCGGGCAATCGCACAGATGAATGAGCCCAAATCTGTCCTTTCCATATGATTCGATGATTTCCGGTGTTACCTTATCCCAATGGCAGTAAATCATATCCATCAGTAATTTTAGGTTCTTTGCATTTACCTGATCCTGAATCTGTGCGGCTTCTCTCAAGGTTTTAACGCCTGAAACTATCGGGAATTCGAAGTTTACGTTCATTCCGAATTCTGCTGCCTGTTCACAAATCTTTCCGTAGGCATCGATCGCAAAGTTCCTGTCTTCTGTCCAGACGCTGGAAAGTATCTCTGTAGCTCCAAGCTCTGCACCACACTCGAATGCTTTGCGGTAGTCAGTCGGCAGGTCTTCTCTGACGCGAACAAGCTCAATATCTAAGAGCTTCATATCACATTCCTTCAGAGTTTGTTTAATCTGCTTAAAAAGCTCCGGGTCCTTCTCCAGGCAAACCTGAGGTTCTCCAGGCTGTCCCATAGGTATTGTACGAATACTTGTGTAATCATATCCAAGCTCTGCTGCCATCTTGATCTCATCGATCGGATTGATACCCGGCACTGTCAAGTAGGCTAATGAAATTTTTCGTTCCATTCATGTATCCCCCTTCTGCAAATCTTAATTTTCCTCTGACTTTTGATAATTTGTATACTTATCTTTGTCTATGGCTACATTTTATCGATAAATTACATAAACGTCTAATGGTGCATTTTCATTTAATTATCGATATTATTCATGAATTATGCACTTTGTAACAATCGAAACCTTGCATTTTGTTCAAAAATAGTAAAGAAACGGCGGTTCTATCTATAACATAGATGGATCATTCTGTATTATATATAGATTCTTTTCATTAAATCATCTCGAAATCATCAATATCATTGTTTATATACGAAAAAAATGTTAAAATGAATCATATATTTCATATAAAACGAACTTTTTGGAGGTATTATCCTATGACACTTCTCCAGCTTCAATATTTCGAGACTCTAGCCCGCGTTCTTCACTATACAAGGGCTGCAGAGGAACTTCATATTGCACAGCCAAGCCTCAGTTACTCCATCGGTGAACTGGAAAAAGAGCTCGGTGTAAAGCTTTTTGGAAAGGAAAACAGAAAAATCCGACTTACCGAATACGGCGAGCGTTTTCTACCATATGTTCAGAAAGCACTGCTTGTGATGGACGAAGGCACCAATGAATTGAAACGAATGAGCGGCACGGCCCCTCTCATGGTTCGTCTCGGATACTTCCATTCTATTTCTTCGACACTGATTCCAAAGATTGTTGAAGAAATATACTCAGATCCGGATAATAAAAATATCCGCCTTCAGTTTATGGAAGATACATCTTTTGATATTGCGGCTATGTTAAAGAATGAAAAACTCGATCTCGCCTTTACAACCACAAGAAATGATTGGGCCGAATCCATCACGGTTATGAAACAGCCTCTTTACCTTACTGTCCCGCTGGATCATCCGCTTGCAAAACAGCCTTCAGTAACATTTTCTGATTTTATGAACGAACCGCTTATCGTGCTTGACAAAGGTACAAGCCTTCGTACTCAATTTGATCTGGCCTTTAAAGAGCGCGGTGCGATCCCAAACATCATATTCGAAGTTCACGAGTGCAATGCTGCTCTTCAGTATGTAGCCTTAAACTTCGGTGTCGCTCTTCTTCCGAGTATTCCCGGTATGAAAACAGAGCGCGTAGCCACCATACCGGTCGCAGAAAGCGGCAGTGAATTTGTCCGCACCATCTATCTTACATGGAATAAGAACGCACAGCTTCTTCCCGCATCACAGAAGGTTCGGGATCTTATAGTCGACAAATTTTCTATCTCAGGCAGTTAAAAATATACCTTTAGTTCACACCTTCACGGCACTATTTCCTAATGTATAACAAAAAGAAACGGCCTTCCTCACACGGAACGCCGTTTCTTTTTTCATATATTGTGTGGTAGATATAAGATATATATAGAGAGACAATGGGCAAAAGGTCTCTCAGGTCAAAAGGTCAAAAATCATTGTCTACTTCGCGAGCAAAAATAATCGGAGTATAATTTTAAACCTTGTGCCTTACAGATATTTGGAGATCAGAGTCTTGTACTCGTCAACACCGATAAATTTCAGGTACTCATTGAACTGCATAACCTTACCTGTGTATCCCTCATCAGTACCATTCTCCTGAATGTACTGAAGAATAGACAGTGTAGCAGCAACATTGGAGAACAGGCAGCTCATCGGGAATGTGATGATCTTGTAGCCTAATTTACCACAGTCTGCAGCGGTCATACCATCGTTGATACCCTTGTTAGCGTAAAGTCCCAGATGAATCGGGCCGTTAACTCGTGACGGAAGTTTCTCTAACTCTTCTCTTGTCTTCGGAAGAATCTTAACCATGTCAGCACCAGCTTCCATGTATGCGTTTGCACGCTCGATTGCCTCCTCAAACGGAGCATCAGTTCTTGCAATAATAACAAGATCTTTATCTTTTCTTGTATCAACAGCTGCACGAATCTTACCGATCATCTCTTCAGTGCTAACCAGCTCCGGAGCCTTGATGAATGGGCAGTTCGGTGGCTGCTTCTGGTCTTCGATGAATAATCCGCCAACTCCTGTCTTCTCATACTCTTTGATAGTACGGATTACGTTCATAGCACTACCGTATCCACCCTCTGCGTCCGCAAGGATCGGGATGTCTACAGCGTCAGCCATCTTGCTTAAAATGCTTACAGTCTCGTTAAGTGCCAGAAGACCTGTATCAGGCTGTCCAAGAACAGCTCCGTGCATTCCGTAACCTGTGGTTCCTGCTACCTTGAATCCAGCTGCCTGGATAGCTCTTGCACTCAGTGCATCATATGCACAAGGAGCAACAAGATAATCGTTTGTGGCAAGGAGTTCTCTAAGTTTTGTTGTCTGTCTTACCATAAAATATACCTTCTTTCTTAATTTTGCAGTAATCTTTTACATCCGATTTATACGAAGAATCTGATTATATTGATGCTTTTCAAGTTTTCTTTATTCTTCGTTTACCCTCTCAGATGTTTCTCATCTGCATCTGAACTCAGTATATTCTATGTTCTTCATTTAGTCCAATACTTGATTTTAATTGGATTTATAGAAAAATTCTATCTATTATATTCATATATCTAGACCTGTATTCTCT
>CAVKOQ010000049.1:0-18440 GCA_963657995.1 bacterium | reverse complement strand
TCCAAGATCATATCCTACTAAAACATCTCTTTTTTTCTGCTCTTTAACAACTCCGTAAATCTTATACACCTTAAAGTCATCATCAAGCTTCATGGTCCCAAATCCATCAATTTCTATCGTATCATCCTTGACTGAGAGGACCTTTCCTTCGATCATATCTTCTTTTAGCGACACCTTTCGGATCTTACCATTTTCAAGTTCAATATCAGCCAGAACTCCACCCGTATGAGCCTCTATCTTATCATATTTAGGAAATGTCCTGACTATTGTACCGATATAGACATTCATACCATCAGATTCAGATGGAACAACCCATACATTTTTATATGTAACCCTTTCAGATTCTATATCACTGACCGTGATAATTGTTCCATTTCTCTCATAAACTTCTATCTTCTGATCTATGCAGGCATCAAGGGATACACCGTCAAAATTCAGTGTTCCCTCATCTGTATAGGCTGTCCAGGCAGCCGCTTCTTTCACATTCTTCGGTGTGCCATAAATAACTATCTTCTGCTTTTTAACCGCACCTTCCGTGTCTGCTTTTTTTAAGAATGATTCATAAAAAAGCCACCATTCTTCTTTTGGCATCGCTTTTTTATATTTATTCTTGGACACATTCAGTGCACTTGACAATCCCTTTGATACCTTTTCTGCCGCATAGGCTGCCTCTCCATATGTAAGTGCACCCATGGCATAGCTTTTATTTATCTTTTCGTCACCGGCATCAAGATAACCATTATCAAGCATATAATCTACATATTTAGCATACCATTCATTCTGATCCGAATCCTCAAAATGACTTCCATGTTCTCCTTGCGAAACTATGATATCCTCCCTGTCAGCAAATGATAACGCCATAGCTTTAGAAGCCATGGCGCGTGAGATATCGTCATTTGTACGATCTAAGAATGCAATTGCAAATATCAAAAGTGCAAGAAATGTGATGACAGCCACTATCCAGTAAATCAGCCTTCTAGATTTCACAGGACGAACAGATCTTCTTGATCTTCCTGCCCTCTTTTCGTTATTTTCCATACACCCTCACTTATTAAGCTATCGCTACGTTACATTACTTTTCTAAATCTATAAGCTTTCCGGTATGCTCGTCAATGTGATCTAATCTCATATATTCATCCGTCTCCATGGGAAGTTTACGAAGTCTCAAAGAGCGATGAATCGAACGTGCAACCAGGTCGTAAATAACCGCAAACGTAGGCACTGCGATAATCATGCCAACAAAACCAAACAGTCCTCCAAAAAAGAGAATCGAAAACAGTACCCAGAAACTTGAAAGTCCGGTCGAGTTGCCAAGAATCTTCGGTCCCAGTATATTTCCGTCAAACTGCTGCAGTACAAGAATCCATATAAGAAAATATACACACTGGATCGGACTTACTAAAAATACCAGGAAAGCAGTCGGGATCGCCCCGATGAATGGTCCAAAAAACGGAACTACATTCGTCACACCTACGATTACACTCAAAAGCATCGGGAATGGCATCTTTAAAATCGAAACTCCGATAAAACATATAATACCTATAATCAGGGAATCTACCAGTTTGCCGATAATAAATCCACCAAATACCTGATTAATAAATCTTATCTCCTCAATCACCAGATTGGCATATCTTAATTTAAAACATCCATAAATAATCTTCTTACCCTGAGCCGCAAGCGTATCCTTGATATTTAAGAGATAAACCATAACGATCAGGCCAATCAGCCAGTTTTTGATAAATTCCAAAATACTGATTACACTGCTTGAAACACCTGTCACAATCTGACCAATTCGGTTCATATCGATGTTTGTGAAAGATTTTTCAGCCCAGCTTTGGAAAATAGCGAGATTGTTTTCGAAACTATTTAGAACCATAGCCTCGATGTCAGGATTATTCTTTAAAACATGCTGAATCCACTCATATACATTCTGCACATACTGAGGAAAGGAATCCTGAATACCAATCAAACTGTCGATAATCTGCGGAATCATAAGCTGAATCATACCTGCGATAAGAAGTATGACAAGTCCGAGGCTCACTGCCGTAGCTATCATTCTGGATATCATATGAGCGTATTTCTTACTTCTTAGCACAGTAACAAGGATTTTTTCGACAATCTTTGCTACCCAATCATATGCCGGAGCCGTCAGATATGCAAGTACCGCACCACACAAAATAGGCGAAAGAATCTTTATAATCTTTTTCCATCCTGCTGACACTATATCCCAGTGCTGAATACTAAACCAGAGCAATATGCAGGCCGCAATTACCAAAACTGCAGTCACGCCCATGTAAATATATTCCTTAAAATCTCTTTTCTCCATACCTTTGTTTGTTCCGTTCCTTTTGTCCGTATGTGATATTTTTACATCTTCTTTACAACTTTCTCTTTACAGAGAAAGCAGCGATCTCTCGCTGCTTTTATCCTTCGTAACCCCAAAATGCCGGCTCTTACAATATTGACGCCTAGCGGTGCTAGGTGGGCGACCTCACTTAGATTTCTGCCTTCCACTCAAGGAGGCCTGACATCCATCTAAAAATATTGGAATCCCGTTAGTCAAAATGTAGGTTCAAAAAAAGTAAGAGTTATCGAGCATTCCAGGAATCACTATATTCTCTTTCGATACGGCTATTATAACGCAAGTTAACTGTATTTTCAAGATAGATTTTGATAGCAGAGTATTTTTAGTTCATAAAGTGTCTAATCATGTACAAGTAACTATCTTTACCCTTCGCTGTGCAAAATCTCTTTCAAAAAGCTCGTTCCGGCTGTTTCTCCATCCACATCAAGATAATCAAGTATGGTGGCAGCTATATCTGCAAACGTCTGTCTAGTTCCAAGATTGACACCAGCTTTTATCGGTTTTCCGGCAATCACAAGCGGTGTATATTCTCTGGAATGGTCTGTAGACGGTGTGCTCGGATCACAGCCATGATCTGCCGTGATCATCAATATATCTTCCTCTCTCAGTGCTTCTATGATTTCCGGCAGACGATTGTCAAAATATGTCAGTGCCTTTGCATAGCCATCCACATCGTTTCTGTGCCCGTAGAGCATATCATAATCAACCAGATTTGTAAAACAGATACCTTCAAATTCACTCCCGGCATAATTAAGAGTTTTTTCTATTCCGTCTGCATTGTCCACAGTACGGACCATATCTGTGATACCGCATCCTGCAAAAATATCATTGATCTTTCCTACTGCAAGTACGTCTTTTCCCGCCGATTTGATGTAATCCAACATGGTATTTTTCGGTGGTTTCAGCGAATAGTCATGTCTTCTGGATGTGCGCTTATATGGCCACTCTCCCTCAAAAGGCCTTGCTATGACTCTTCCAACACCGTATTTCCCTTCACACAGACGTCTTGCAATTTCACAATATCTGTACAACTCTTCTATCGGCACAACCGCCTCGTGTGCTGCAATCTGAAATACACTGTCCGCTGATGTATAGACAATAAGTTTTCCGGTTTCCATATGTTCACGGCCAAAATCCTTGATTACTTCGGTACCGGAATATGGACGGTTGCATAGTACTCCACGCCCTGTTTCTTTTTCAAATTCCTCCAAAAGCTCACAAGGAAATCCGTCCGGAAATGTAGGAAGAGGACTTTCTGACACGACACCTGCAATCTCCCAATGACCTATAGTGGTATCCTTGCCCTGAGATCTCTCTGTCATCCTTGCGACCGCACCTTTAGGCTCTTTGACACTTTCCCTGCAGTTTACACCGTCGATATTGAAAAAGCCCAATTTCTGCATGTTTGGCATGGAAAAATGCTCACTGGAAGCAGCTGCAGCGATGGTATTGCTTCCGGCATCTCCAAATTTATCGGCATCAGGCATTTCCCCTATGCCTACACTGTCCAGTACAATCAAAAATACCCTTCTCATATTTGTACCCTCCATCTTAGTTACGTTCATCTTATTTAGATAAAAATGTCTGTATTAAGCTTCATTCCATTTCTTAAGAAAATCACCAAGTTCTTTTACAGTTTCAATCTGGTAATCTGCACCATTTTCCGTAAATTCTTCCCTTGAACCATATCCGTAAAGCACTGATGCACATTCAAATCCATTCTCATGTGCACCTATGATATCATGTTTTCTGTCTCCAACCATGATAATCTTTGACTTCTCAGGTGTTGTGTTAAGCCTGTCAAGCGTATAAGAAATCACATCGCCTTTGCGAACTCTTGTTTCCTCCATATCGGCACCGCCGACCAGCGTAAAGTACGATATCAGATCAAAATGTTCAAGAATCTGTATAGCAAAAGGCTCTGGCTTGGATGTTGCCACTGCAAGTGCAATACCGGCATTTTTCAATTCATCAAGCATCTCTCTTATTCCGGGATATACTTTATTTTCAAACATTCCCTGTCTTGTAAAATATTCATGAAAATAGTCAATGCCGCCACGTATCTGCTCTTCATTAAATCCGTAAAATTCTCTGAAGCTGTCTGAAAGTGGTGGTCCGATGAACGGACAAAGTTTATCAAGATCCTGCTCGTCGATTCCATATGCCTTAAGTGCATACTGGACAGACTTTGTAATTCCCTCTTTAGGGTCTGTGAGTGTTCCGTCAAGGTCAAATAATATTATATGATTCATGTGTAGTCTCCTGGTTTATATTCAAAAGCTGTAATATTTGTTACCGATAAGTGTTCATATTATAGCTCACTTTGCAAAAAAAAGAAAGATCGCTGGTAATGCAATCTTCCTTTTAATTTAATTACAATAATTGTAATCGTTTATTTGTAAAATTCATGTCCGCCATGCTGCATGACATATGTAAGTCTGCCATCAAACCAGCGTACATTGGACGCGGCTGATATCCCTCGGTTCATGAAGTAGAGGGCACCGTTTGAGTAATCCTCTCCTTCTAAGGCACGGTTTACGCAGTCGATTGTCTGCTGTGTAACCTTGCAGCTATTGATGCTTCCATCAAGTACAGGTGAAAATTGTGACGGCTCATATACAACACCTTTGATAGTGTTTGGGAATTTGCTGTTCTTAACACGGTTGATAACTACATTCGCAACCAGTATTTTTCCCTTGTCATCACAGACGCCAGCCTCCGCCTGAACAATCTTCTGTAAAACGAGATAGTCCTCGTCGCTGTAGGCGATAACAGCACGCTCGCGCCTTTCTTTCTCCTCGGCTTCCTTTTCTGCCTGCATGGTCTGCATTCTTACTTCACGGTCAATAACCTCGACCTCTAAAGCATCCTTAGCAAGTTCATCCTGAATTCCCTGCTCAAGCCTGCGACCAAGTAAATGCTGACTTTCCTCATTGGACGCACATATGGTTATTTCTGATAAATCATTGGTTAATGTCGTTTCTTCTGACTGCAGCAGTTCTGTTTGTTCATCTTCATCCGGATATTCCCAGTGTGTCAAAACTGCATTTTTGCCCGCACCACTAAAATTTCCAGATCCAAACGCTACCACTGTCACGACCGCAGCTCCTGATATGAGTACGGCGGCTGTCCGATACATCTTTTTCGTC
The DNA here is from genome assembly GCA_963657995.1 of bacterium. GTDB lineage: Bacteria > Bacillota > Clostridia > Lachnospirales > Lachnospiraceae > Otoolea. The sequence continues at coordinate 12,926 of CAVKOQ010000049.1, read as the reverse complement.
ACACGGACAAGCAATGCTTTTATAAACTGATAAGCAGTCTGAAGAAATGTGTCAACTACTGGCATACACTCTCCTCTTTCCATCAGCACAGTCGCACTCCTTGGTACAACTGACATCATTTAAGTGACGGGAGACATTATAGGCCAACAGCCGTTTCTAAGTCAACGTCTTTTTTACATTTTTGTGACAAATCACATTCATCCTTAATTATTTCTTAATAAAATTGTGATATTTTAAAGAAATTATCTTTTTTAAACCATGTATTTTTGTTTGTTTTGGCATGTAAAAAATTATACATAATTTACAATTCTGTTAAATTATATGTTCAAAAAAACAGGCGAAACATGCCGCCTGTTTTTTATGTAAACATTTGCACCTTTTTATAAACACTCCACATCAATAAAATGCGAAATATTTTCAAAGTCGGTTCTGAATAATTACAAGTTTTCTAGATAAGTGCCACGAATTTTGCATCTATATACTTTGCAAGTTCATCCGGATTCAGGATGACCTGAACGCCTCTCTGTCCTGCACTTATGCTGATTTTATCAAAAATCTGAGCTGTTTCTTCTATATAAGTAGGGAATTTCTTCTTCATACCTATCGGCGAACAGCCTCCGCGCATATAACCTGTCAGCGGCAGCAATTCCTTCATGTGAATCATCTCCACCTTTTTATCCTTCGAGGCTTTAGCTACTTTTTTAAGATCAAGCTCTTCATCTACCGGAATGCAGCAGACAAGATATCCATTCTTATCTCCTTTTAAAACAAGCGTCTTGAACATGGTATCATGATCCATCCCCATCATATCAGCAGCATGACTGCCTGACAGATCATTTTCATCTACCTCATATTCGCCTGTCTCGTATTCGATTCCGGCTGCATCTAAAAGACGCATTACATTTGTTTTTGTCATAAGACGACACCTCTGAAATTATTTCTGATTAATATAATTTACCAGTCCGCCTGCCGTGATGATCTTCTGCATAAATTCCGGGAAAGCCTGTCCTTTGAAGCTTTCTCCTGTTGTTTTGTCTGTAATCACGCCGCTGTCAAAATCAACCTCAATCTCATCCCCAGCAGAAATTGCTTTTGCAGCCTCCGGGCACTCGATGATCGGCAGACCGATATTAATTGAGTTACGATAGAAAATACGTGCAAATGTCTCTGCAATTACACAGCTTACTCCTGCACATTTGATTGCCAAAGGAGCATGCTCACGTGAAGAACCACAGCCGAAGTTCTTGTTTGCTACTATGATATCTCCTTTTTTTACATTATTTACAAACTCTTTGTCGATATCTTCCATACAATGTTTAGCCAGTTCGTTGCCATCCGGGGAATTCAGATATCTGGCCGGGATGATAACATCTGTATCTACATTGTCTCCAAATTTAAAAACGTGTCCATTTGCTTTCATTTTATATATCCTCCTGAGATTTACACCGTTCTTTGTTTTAGTATAACTTTTAGTTTATTTTGCATCTCTCTGATACCGAATTGCTATGTACTTTTGGCCCTGGTATCATATATACTACAGTCCCAGATCTGCCGGTCCGCTAAGTTTTCCGGTAACTGCACTGGCTGCCGCGACTGCCGGACTCGCCAGATAAATCTCAGAATCAACATGTCCCATACGTCCTACAAAGTTACGGTTGGTTGTGGATACACATCTCTCACCTGCTGCCAGAATACCCATATAACCGCCAAGGCACGGACCACAGGTAGGAGTACTTACAACTGCTCCAGCCTCGATGAAGGTCTCTAAAAGTCCCTCTTTCATTGACTGCAGATATATTGCCTGAGTAGCCGGAATCACGATACAGCGAATTCCCTTTTTGACTTTTCTGCCCTTTAATATCTCAGCTGCTGTACGCATATCTTCGATACGTCCGTTTGTACAAGATCCGATAACTACCTGGTCAATCACAAGATCGCCTGCTTCATCGATAGTCTTTGTATTCTCAGGAAGATGTGGGAATGATACCGTTGGTTTAAGTTCAGATAAGTCAATGGTATACTCCTCATCATATTCTGCATCCAGATCTGCCTCATATACAGTGAAATCACGTTTAGAATGCTCTTTTAAATATTCGATGGTCTTCTCATCAACAGGGAAGATACCATTCTTACCGCCTGCCTCAATTGCCATGTTGCAGATGGTAAAACGATCATCCATAGAAAGATTTTTGATGCCTTCGCCCGTAAACTCCATAGAACGATACAGTGCACCGTCTACACCGATCATACCGATGATATGAAGAATTACATCCTTGCCGCTAACCCATTTATTCGGCTTTCCTATAAGGTTAAATTTGATAGCTGAAGGTACTTTAAACCATGCTTTTCCTGTTACCATGCCGGCTGCCATGTCAGTACTTCCTACACCTGTTGAGAACGCACCGAGTGCACCGTATGTACATGTATGGGAGTCTGCTCCGATAACTGCATCGCCAGCTACTACCAGACCTTTTTCCGGAAGCAATGCATGCTCAATTCCCATCTCTCCTACATCAAAATAATTTGTGATGTCATGTCGACAGGCGAATTCGCGACAGCATTTGCAGTTTTCTGCTGATTTGATATCCTTATTTGGAATAAAATGATCCATAACCAGTGCAATCTTATCGTGATCGAATACAGTCTTGGTATCCATCTTCTTCATTTCATTAACTGCTACAGGTGTTGTGATATCATTTCCAAGAACCAGATCCAGATTAGCCTCAATCAACTGTCCGGCCTTTACTTCTGAAAGACCGGCATGTGCAGCCAGGATCTTCTGTGTCATTGTCATTCCCATGATTTATTTCCTCCTGAAATATATATTTAATAGATGTTTTATTTTCATTTGTATTATATCATCGCTTCTGTTATAATACAAATATATAATAATAATAGATACTATGAGTAATAGTTATAGAAATTACTGTTACATGGTAAGATAAAGGAGACTTATGGAACAGCATTTAACCCAATATCGCATTTTTTTCGCTGTGGCACGTGCCGGCAATATATCACGAGCAGCTAAAGAACTTTTTATCAGCCAGCCGGCCATCAGCAAATCTATCAGCAAACTCGAAGAAAGTCTCGGCATCTCACTTTTCATCCGCAATTCACGCGGTGTTTCGCTTACCGCTGAAGGACAGGTTTTATTTCAGCACGTAGAAACTGCCTTTGAAGCCTTAGAACGTGGTGAAAATGAACTGAAACAGATCCAGAATCTCCATATCGGACAGCTTAAGATCGGTGTCAGCAACACACTGTGCAAATATATTCTGCTTCCATATTTAAAAGATTTTATAGTTAATTATCCACATGTACGTATTTTGATTGAAAGTCAGGACACCGCACGCACCATCTCGATGTTGGAACAGCAAAAACTGGATATCGGTCTGATCGCCGAGCCAAAAAACAGACGAAACCTGTCTTTTCTTCCAATTATGCAGATCGAAGATACATTTGTCTGTACCCCTTCTTATCTGGAAAATCTTAGAATACGAGAGGGTTCCGATGTGGATCCGTTTGAAGCAGGAACTATCCTCCTTCTTGACAGAAGCAACATGACCCGTACACATATAGATGCGTATTTTGCGGAACACGGCATCGAGCCAAAGCAGATTCTTGAAGCGACAACCATGGATCTTCTTATCGAATTTGCCAAGACAGGACTTGGAATAGGATGTGTGATACGCGAATTTGTCCGTGATGAGTTAAAGAATGGTTCACTGATAGAACTTCCACTTGAAACACCGATCCGAAACCGGACAATCGGTTTTGCATATCATCCATCAGTGATGACACGCACAATGAACGATTTTGTGAAATTTTGTTCAAAGTAAATCAAGCTGTTTTGTCGTCGATTTATATAAATTTATATAGTTTAACAAATAATATATACCAAAAAAGGAGGCTGTTGCAGAACGCACCAGCCTCCTTAATATTTATATCTTCACCTAATGATTAGTTGTTGATCAGCTTATCGCTCTCGTTGTTCCAGCTGTAAAGCTTACGAATCTCAGCACCAACTTTCTCTGACGGATGCTCGGAAGCAAGCTTTCTCATAGCCTGGAAGTGTACCTGACGGCCTGCCGGAGACATATCCAGTAAGAACTCTTTAGCGAATGTACCGTCCTGAATATCTGACAGAACTTTCTTCATAGCTTTCTTAGTCTCAGCTGTAACGATCTTCGGTCCGGTTACATAATCACCGTACTCAGCTGTGTTGGAGATAGAATATCTCATACCTGCGAAACCAGACTGATAAATCAGATCTACGATCAGCTTCATCTCATGGATACACTCGAAGTAAGCATTTCTTGGATCATAACCAGCCTCAACCAGAGTCTCGAAACCAGCCTGCATAAGAGCACAAACACCACCACAAAGAACTGCCTGCTCACCGAAGAGGTCGGTCTCAGTCTCTGTACGGAATGTGGTCTCCAGAACGCCTGCTCTAGCTCCACCGATGCCAAGTCCATAAGCCAGTGCACGATCAAGTGCCTTACCTGTGTAATCCTGCTCTACAGCTACCAGACAAGGAGTACCCTTACCAGCCTGATACTCGCTTCTTACAGTATGACCCGGTGCCTTCGGAGCGATCATGGTAACATCGACATTCTTCGGAGGTTTGATGCATCCAAAGTGGATGTTGAAACCATGAGCGAACATAAGCATGTTGCCCTCTTCCAGGTTTGGCTCGATATCGTTCTTGTACATATCTGCCTGAAGCTCATCGTTGATAAGAATCATGATGATATCAGCCTGTTTTGCTGCCTCTGCTGCTGTATATACTTTAAATCCCTGTGCTTCAGCTTTTGCCCAGGATTTGCTGCCTTCGTAAAGTCCGATGATAACGTCACATCCTGATTCCTTTAAGTTCAGAGCATGTGCATGACCCTGACTGCCGTATCCGATGATAGCAATCTTCTGTCCCTCTAATAAGGATAAATTACAATCTTCCTGATAGTAAATCTTAGCTGCCATTTCTAATTTCCTCCTTGGATCTAACAAAAATAAAATAAAATTTATTATAAAGTATAGACCGGCGCCTCTCCGTGCGTCTTTGGACCAAACTTTGTAAACATAATTATGGTAAATAGCGGATATCGTCCGCACCTCTGGAAAGACCGGTAAGTCCGGTTCTGGCTAATTCCAGAATCTCATAATCATCCAGCAGATTAATAAGTGCATCCTGCTTGGACTGGTCTCCTGTCAGCATAACAGTGACAGATTCTTTTCCCACATCGACGATAGATGCACGGAAAATCTCAGAGATAGCATTGATCGCCATACGCTGACTGGCATTGGCACGAACCTTGACAAGCATAAGCTCACGATAAACAGAATGTCCATCTCTAAGTTCTTTAATGTCGTGTACATCTTCCAGTTTGCCAAGCTGCTTCTGAATCTGCTCAAGTACCTGATGATCGCCATATGATACAACAGTCATACGAGAATACTTCGGATCCGCAGTCACACCAACTGTAAGACTTTCAATATTATATCCGCGGCGGCTGAAAAGTCCCGCCACACGGCTCAAAACACCGGCAGTATTATCTACCAGCAGTGATAAAACAATTCTGCTCATGTAATCTTCCCACCTTGATCTAGTTTGCATGAATTTTGCTCGTGACCGTAAAGATATCTAACAATCACGTTTAGTTTTTATGATAACAATCAATTGATAGTTTGTCAACTAAATAAAAGGAATGCTTTCCATTCCTCTGGGATATAACTAGACATTTAGTTTCTTCTTCCAGTCAGGACCATACTTAAAATACATCTTCATCTCAGTACCGACACTGATAAAATGGGTATCGTCAGGGATTTCATCTCTTTTGTACCATCCAGCCTCAGAGAGTTCATCTTCCTGAAGTTTGATCTTATCATCCCCGTCAAGATCTGCAAAGAAGCCTATCATCTCAGTATCTGTAAACGCCCACGGCTGGCTCTTATAATATCTGAGATTTTTGACCTTAAGTCCAACTTCCTCCATAACCTCTCGTCTGACTGTCTCTTCAAATGTCTCACCTATCTCAACAAATCCGGCAATAAGTGCATATCCTCTGTAAGTGCTGTGGCTTACCCGATAACGCGACATCAAAAGCTTGTCACCATTTGTGATAGCCACTATGACAGCCGGTGAGATCTTCGGATATTCTGTCTGACCGCACTCCGGGCAGACAAGAGCTCTCTCTATCTTACTGTCCTCTGTCTTAGCTCCACAGCAACCGCAAAATCTTCTACTCTGCCTCCATCGCCAAATCTGAAGTGCTGTGATCGCCGCAAATGCCTGATGCATCGGTTTCATAACACGGATATCAGCTGATGTTTTCCAAGCAAATAGATTTTCTGTGGTGTCCCAGTTCTCATTTTCAGAGATATTTACGAGAAAATATGGTCTGTCATCTATAGAAAACAGATATGTTGGTCTGTCAATTGACTTTCCAAGCGATGTCTCTATCTCATCAAATCGCGGAACCAGAAGTTTAGCATCGCCCGCAGTCTCTTTAAGCAGAATGCGGTTCCTCTGGATGCAGAAAACAAAGTCGTCTGCAGACGGTTTCTTTATATAGAAGGTATTATCATAATTGTGTGGTGCAATATCCTGTATCATAACTTTTTTTAGTTCCTTATTGATATTTTAAACTTCGTCACTCTGTTTACCTAATTTTCCACAAAAAGCGAACAATGCCATTCCCGCTGCGAATATAAAAATCGATATAAACTGCGATGTCGATAACACTCCCACCGCTCCACGGTTTAAGTCTCCACGGAAGAATTCCAGTACAAAACGGCCAATGCTATAACATATCAGGTACAGCGAAAGCACCTGGCCCTGTTTTTTACATTTTTTAGCCAGGTATAAAAGCAACAGGCAATGAAGGAAATCCAGTCCGCTTGAAATGAGCTGTGTAGGAACAAGCGGAATGCCATTCGGTGCAAAATCAGATTCATGGAATATTATAGCAAAATGGCTGTGTGTCGGCATACCATAACAGCATCCGGCCAGAAAACAGCCGATACGGCCAAATCCCTGTGCCAGTGCGATTGACGGCATGACAAGGTCCGCATACTTAAAAAAAGATATATGATTTATGCGGCTGAGAACATACCCGCCAAGCACGCCGCCTATGATACCGCCATAAACCACAAAACCGTCACTGAAATTCAAAAGTTTCCTTGGGTTCTCTAAAATCTCACCCAAAGTGGTTACATAATATAGCAGTTTCGCACCTAATATACCACATACAACTCCACAGATTGCGATTGAGATAATCATATCCGGATCCATGCCTCGTTTATTGGCCCGGTATTCTGCCAGTGAATAGGCAGCTATTATGCCTATGCCAATCATCAAACCGTATCCGTGTATCGTTATGCTGCCGATTGTCAATAAATCATTTTTCATGAAACGCATATCCTCCGTCTAATGTTTGCAAATCAACAGCATTGTATCATCGATCATTATAAAATGCAAATATTGGTTCGGGCGTCAAAACACCCGAACCTCCAACTACACAGATTATTTCTCTTCATTCTCCGGCAAAAGGTTTGTCATGCTCTTTAAGCTTATACCAAGCGTCGAACTATTGTGCAAAAGTGCTGACATGGAAGGTGTGATTATACCTGCCACTCCAAGCATAATAAGTCCCAGGTTAAAACTGATGACAAAACGGTAATTTCTGTGAACACGTTTCATCAGATCCATGCTCAGTCTACGAAGGATGACGACCTCTTCAAGTGAATCCTTCTTTATCATGATATCTGCAATCTCTCTGGCAATTTCTGCACCTTCGCTGACTGCTATGCCCGCATCTGCTGCAGATAAGGCCGGTGAATCATTGATTCCGTCTCCAATCATGACAACTTTATGACCTTTTGCTTTTTCATCCTCAACAAATTGTGCCTTATCCTCCGGCAAGACTTCTGAGAAATAATCATCCACACCGACTTTTTTTGCGATAGCTGCTGCCGTACGTTCGCTGTCACCGGTCATCATTACGATTCTCTTAAATCCAGCCTTTTTAAGCTGTCTTATAACTTCCGGTGCCTCTTCACGAAGCGGATCCTCGATACAGATAACTGCTGCAAGCTTTCCGCCAATCGCCATATACAGATGCGAACAATTGTCAGGAAGTTTATCAAACTTCTCTCTTCCATCCTCAGGAAGTTCGCATTTTTCATCCTCAAATACGAAATGATGACTTCCGATTACCACTCGATCATCGCCAACATATGTCGCAATTCCATGTGCTACAATGTAATCCACTCTTGAATGCATCTCATCATGTATCAGGTTAAGCTTCTTTGCCTCCTGCACAACTGCATTGGCCATGGAATGAGGGAAATGTTCTTCAAGGCAGGCTGCAATTCTAAGCAGCTCATCTTTTTCCATTCCATTGAATGATACTACATCAGATACAACAGGTTTTGCCTTTGTGAGTGTTCCTGTCTTATCAAATACGATTGTATCAGCATCAGCGACCGCTTCTAAGAATTTGCCACCTTTAACTGTTATATGGTGCTGATTTGCCTCACGCATAGCCGATAATACCGCAAGCGGCATCGCAAGCTTAAGTGCACACGAGAAATCAACCATCAATATAGAAAGTGCCTTTGTGGTATTGCGAGTCAGCATATATGTAAGTGCCGTACCACCAAGACTCCACGGAACAAGCGCATCTGCAAGATTTGACGCTTTTCCCTCGACAGATGATTTGAGTTTTTCGGAATCCTCTATCATCTGTACAATTCGTTCATATCTGGTTGAACCGGCTGATTTTTCTACTTTGAAGGTAATCTCTCCCTCCTCAAGCGCCGTTCCGGCATAAACGTAGCTTCCCGGTTCTTTTCTGACTGGCTCAGACTCGCCGGTCATCGAAGCCTGATTAACCATCGCCTCACCGCTAACAACCACACCGTCAAGAGGTATCACAGTTCCCATATGAACTGTCAGTTCATCACCGGCAGTGACATCTGAAAGCGGAACAAGAACCTCTGTTCCATCCACCTTCTTCCATACCTTTTCCACGTTCAGTGACATACTTCTAGCAAGATCGCCAACAGATTTTTTATGGGTCCATTCCTCCAAAAGTTCACCTATCCCAAGCAAAAACATGACCGAACCAGCTGTATCAAAATCACTTCTAAGAATGGAAACACCGATAGCAGTTGCGTCAAGTACCTCAACATGAAGCTTTCTCTTGAATACAAGGCAGTGAATACCTTTTACGATGTAGCGAATCGCACGAATTGAAGTGTATACAGCTCTAACCGGTGCAGGAAGAAATGTCTTGGTAGCAAATCTTACAATCACTTTCTGAATAAGTTTTTCTTTATATTCCTGATTAAGTGCCCGTCCGCTGCTTCTTACTGCCATCTCCTGTTTTTCACTGATCTGGCCATTAAATTCAGCTACCTTAGTAAGAATCCTGTCACGTTCTTCCTTATAATAAATAACCGCATCGGCTGTTCTTTCATAAACCTTGACTGCCGTCACGCCATCTATGCCAAGCAGGTACTGTTCTAGGACATCAGCCTCTCGCACTGTGCGAAACTTTTTAGACAAGCTGATACGGATTCTTCCATTAATTTCATGTTTTATAATGAATTTCATGTTTTTATTCTTCCTCCGTTATAGAAGAGCTGCCGCAAACAGCATATCATGCTATCTTACGGCAGCTCTCTTTTGTTTACATAAGAGTAATTATTTTTTTATATTACTGCTCTGTCTTCTCAGCCTCGTTTGCCTCTTCGGTTTCGTTGAAGTCTTCCTCTTCTCCGAAGCTCTCATATCCGCGTGCCTCGTTGATCTGCTTAGCTTCCTCAAGAATATCCTCTGCATTCTCCTGGATGTTAGTTGCAGTTGTCATAACACAATCACGTGCACGAAGTCCTGCTGCTACGCAGTTAATATAAAATCTCTTAGCATCTTCGCTTCCAAGAATCTTAACACCTGCTGTTCCAAACAGAACACCGCTTGCAAATACACCTAATTTTTTCAGTTTGAAAATGTCTATCATGATTACTTCCTCCTATAAATTATCTAAATTTATCCGTACCTATTTTTTAAATACAGATTGTTTGTGTTTTGGCACGAATATTGTTGTTTATAATCACTCATTTTTAGGTACAAGTAAATGGTATCAGCTTACCCCCATGATAGTCAAACCTAACTTTTCTTATTGAGAATTTTTCTCAACTAGCATCTGAAGTTATGCTTGACAGCTCATCTATCTTTCTTAAAGAATACTGTCTGCATCTGTTCAAAACACCTATTTCTTCAAGCACTGCTACCATACGATATACCGTTGCCTTGCCTATACCAGGATCGCGTTTTGATGCCTCGTAGTATATCTCCTTACAACTGCTCCATCTTCCCTCTAAAATCACGTCCAGCATGACCTTTCTCTGGTCTGTCATTCTTTTCCCACGTTTTTTTAATTCTCCGATAATCTGTTCTTTCTGCTGCATCTTATCATCTCCCTTTTAGTTACAATGTATATATGTATTCCATTGAAGTTAGTTTAATAAAACTAGAGTTAGACCATCCTAACCACATTCTTAAGACTACATCTTTTTTCCTCGCATGTCAATGAATTTTGAAAATATATTTGATTTTATCCTATGATAATGCTAATGTATTAAATAAACCAACGTCATTAATATGAAAGGAAGGATTTCAATATGAGTTTCAAAGAAATAAAGCCTGAAGAATTAGATTTTAACCCATTTACACGCATCGGCACAGATTGGATGCTCTTAACAGCCGGAACCAAGGACTCATTTAATACCATGACTGCAAGCTGGGGCGGTGCAGGTGTGTTCTGGGGAAAACCTGTTGTGACATGCTATATCCGTCCACAGAGATATACCAAGGAATTTGTCGACAGAGAAGAACTCTTCTCCATATCGTTTTTGAAGGACGGACACCGCGACGCACTTAAACTTTGCGGCACAGTATCCGGCCGTGACCATGATAAAATCAAGGAATCAGGATTAACTCCTGTCTTCATAGACGGTGTGCCTGCTTTTGAGGAAGTCGACACGATTCTTATCTGTAAAAAAGTTTATCGTACGACCATGACTCCTAAGGACTTCATCGACACTGAAGTTGACAGCAAGTTTTATCCTGATAAAGACTATCACGACATGTATATTGCTGAGATCGTAAAAGCAGTTGTGGCTGATAAGTAAGATTATTTTTCTGTAACTTTTTTCAAAAGCGGAGCCGTCAATCAGCTCCGCTTTTGCATTTCATCTTTTTCCATTATTGTTCACCTTTCAGGTGATTTTCCCTTCGCTATCAGACCATATTTCCGGACATCGAGTCATTACTGAAAAAGCACCATCTTCGATGCATTTCCATCTTTATCTGCCCAAATAACGCACTTTCTTCCACTTTCAAGATCTTCTGCTGTGACGATATTTCTTGTCAGGTACGGCAATATACGTGTTTTTTCACTGACTGTGTATACTGCTCCATTTTCTGCAGTTACATGTACTGTGCCTGAATTTTTTTCACTTTTTTTAACCGATTCAATCGTCGTATAGATCGGCATTTCTTCTACATCTTCTGCATTCACAAAGAAAATTTCCCCGTTTGCAATTGGTGGTTCGCTCATTCCCATAGCCTCACCGATATATGCATAGATAACCGACCCCGTCTCTGCCTCAGTCATATCAACCGGATCACCGGTTTTCGCATCAAAAATCGGTGTCTCTGCCGAAAAAGTGATAATCATATCTCCCTTGCTGCTTATATCAGATTGATTATCAATCGTGACGGAATCGCTGGTAACTTCTGATACAGGACCGTAAACGCATAAATCCTCATTCGCACCTTGTGAATTGCCTTGTGAAGCAGACGAACATCCTATCACTCCGGCTGACAGCATCATGCAGACGCCCGCAATATATATAAATTTTTTAATCATAAATCCATCCTTTCATCATATACCATCTAGACATGGCATGGTCTTGTCACTTTGGCTTCAAATCTTTCAAGCCCACTGCTTGCAGCTCATGTTTTCCTACAGTCTACCCTATTTTTAACAAAAGAAAAAGTTCTTTTTTCTTAAATTTACCGTACATTAATCATACATATAAAGACCTTCGGCTTATTTGAGAAGAATATTTTCACCCAAATAAACTGAAGGTCTTTATATTAATCTTATACTTTTCTAACCAATGAGAATTATAACTGCGGACCAGCCTCTACAAGTGCTTTTCCTGCTTCATTGCCCTCATATTTTGCAAAGTTCTTGATGAAGCGGTTTGCCAGATCCTTTGCCTTCTCTTCCCAGTCAGCTACATTAGCATATGTGTCGCGGGTATCAAGAATAGTCGGATCTACACCCGGAAGTTCTGTCGGTACTTCGAAGTTGAAGTATGGAATCTTCTTAGTCGGTGCTTTTTGAATATCTCCGTTTAAGATAGCATCTATGATACCACGTGTATCCTTGATAGAGATACGCTTGCCGGTTCCGTTCCAGCCTGTATTTACAAGATAAGCCTTAGCTCCGCTCTTTTCCATCTTCTTAACCAGCTCTTCTGCGTACTTTGTCGGATGCAGTTCAAGGAATGCCTGTCCGAAGCAAGCTGAGAATGTAGGTGTAGGTTCGGTAATACCGCGCTCTGTACCAGCCAGTTTTGCTGTAAAGCCTGATAAGAAGTAGTACTGTGTCTGCTCAGGTGTAAGTATTGATACAGGAGGAAGTACTCCAAATGCATCTGCAGAAAGGAAGATAACGTTCTTAGCTGCCGGTGCAGAAGATACAGGACGTACAATATTTTCAATATGATTGATCGGATAAGAAACACGTGTATTCTCTGTCACGCTCTTGTCTGCAAAATCGATCTTTCCGTCTGCGTCCAGAGTTACATTCTCAAGGAGTGCATTGCGTTTGATAGCATTGTAAATA
>CAVKOQ010000048.1:0-18783 GCA_963657995.1 bacterium | reverse complement strand
ACGCTTGTCATGGTTACGCATGACAATAATCTGGCGACATATGCAGACAGGATATTTCATATCATAGATGGTAAGATTGTGAAGATAGAGGACAATCAAGAAAACAATGCGAATAAGCTAACAGAAAATTAGAACTAAATTTATCCAAATATATCCAAAAAAATGGAGGTATAAAATGAGAGGCATGAGAAAGTGGAAAAGATGGGCAGTGTTTTTGATGCTGTTTATGCTGTTTGTGGGGGGCACGGGCAAAACAGCACAGGCAGAGATGCTTAACATGACGGATTTTAAAGACAACGATGGAACGATCACGGTCTCAAAGATACCGCGTGGAAAAGCAGGAAATAAGATTTCCATAAAGATGACTATTCATAATTCTGCTAGCAAAGGTGATAACAATTTAAAGACAATACGACTCGCCAATGCATATGAATACGAGAAATTTATGACAGATTCCTTTGGCGAGGGGGATGACGACAGCGATAGCAGTGATTTGTACTGGTATGACAAATCATTTCCGTTTGAGGCAGATTCCAACACATTTAAAGAAAAATCGATTGACATAAAACCGGGTTCTTCAAAGAATGTGACGCTTACGTATAAGCTTAGAAGAGATCTGTCGGCTGGATATTATCAGGCATTTTTTATTATCGATGATTTGAAAGTTGGTGTTAATATCTGGGTGTCGGCGTACGATGGCTCTACCACAGAGGAAGATGATACTTCTACACTGGATTATGATTTTTCTATCGGTGATAATCAACAGACACCGTATGCGGCATATAGTCAGGTTATGGATTTTGGCGTAAACCTTACGAATACAGGCCTTAAAAAGGTTTATGATGTCCGTGTGGACATGCAGCTTGATTCGGATATTACGAAGTTCCCATTTGATATCAATGATGGAAATTATAACAGGAAAATGGGAGATATGGAGACGGGGCAGATGGTGACGGTTCCGTATAGCATGGCGGTTCGTGAAGACGTAAAATCAGGTTTTTTCCCGATTCATTATCTGATTACCTACAGAGAAGAGGCGGATGGTGAGTTTTCAGATCCGATCGATAAGACCTTTTATGTACATGTAAAAGGAAAAGATGATGATGAGCTATCTGCGGATGCAGGCGAGCAGGACAGGACCAAGGCACGTATCATTGTTGACAGCTTTGAGACGGTCCCGGCAGAAATATATGCCGGACAGCCATTTGAGTTGCACGTGAAGATGAAAAATGCATCATCCGGAGTAGCTGCTTCAAATATCATGTTCACATTTTCATCGGAGGAAGTTGATAATACACCGATTTTTACATCAGAGAGTGGTTCGACATCTGTTGTAGTCAACAATTTGGCTCCTGGTGCAACAACGGATCTTAAGATGGTTTTCAAAGCTTCTCCTACTGCTGAGCAGAAATCGTATCGTATGACGATTCAGGAGCAGTATGACAGCCCTGAATTTAAAAATGCCAAGGAAGAGGTTAAGATCGCACTTCCTGTAAAGCAGGAGCCGCGTTTAAATACCAGTACGATCGATATTATGCCTGATTCCATAGAAGTTGGTTCAGAGACCAATGTTATGTTTGGTATCAACAATACAGGAAAAGTTATACTTTACAATGTTATGGCACGTTTTGAGGCTGATTCCATACAGACTGTAGATGCATATGTGGGAAATATTAAACCGGGTGAGACGGGAAATGTTGATACAATGCTGACTGCCACCTTACCGACAACCGATGACGGTAAGGTGAAGATCATCATTTCTTATGAGGATGAAAACGGCACGGTCTCAGAGGTGGAAAAAGAGATGCTTCTGACGGTTAGTGAAGCGGCTATTGATGATATGGATTCTGCTGACAGATTAGACGGTGATATGGATGATGCAGATTCTTCACAGAACAATGGTACGAAGCTTGTGGCGATACCGCTTATAATTGCGATTATTGCCGGAGCTTGTGCCGGAGTGCTTTTCTGGAAGAAGAAAAAGAAAAATACAGAAGGGATCGATTAAGATGAGATTCAGTGATTTGCTGACCATGAGTGTCAACAACCTGCTTCGCAGAAGACTCCGCACATTCTTAACGGTTCTTGGTGTTGTGATCGGTACAGCTTCAATTGTAGTTATGGTTTCCATAGGAATAGGTCTTAAGGAATTTACGATTAAGCAATATTCATCTTACGGAAGTCTGACGGCAATTAAGGTATATAATTACGACAATGGAAGCTCAAGTGACAAGAAAAATCCGGAAGACAGCTTTATGACGGACAAGACTATGAAGGAATTTGAGAATCTTCCACATGTTACGAGTGCATATCCGGATTTGACATTCAATGTCGTTATGCGTCAGGGAGTATATGAAGCTACTGTGCAGATGCACGGAATTCCTCTGTATGCAATGGAAAATATCGATCTTAAGGAAGGTAAAATTCCCACCGCTGATACGCAGGACATGGAGATGGTAGTCGGCAACATGATTATAGAAGATTTCAGTAATGCCAAGACCGGAAAAGGATATTGGGATACCGGAGAACTGGCAGATGTTGATTTCATGAATAAACCGGTATATACCATCTTCGATACAGACGCCTATTATCAGTCCAAGGGAACGTCGGGAGGAGCATCTTCTGGCGGTGACAGCAGTCAGAAAGTTTCAGCACCTAAGAAATATATGCTAAAAACATCAGGTCTGGTTGCCGGTACGATTGACGAGTGGAATGACTACTCTTACGGAGTTTATGTTGATCTGGATAAACTTGAGGCTCAGCTTAAACAGGTTTTTAAGAAAAAGGCGATTCCCGGTCAGCCGACCAATAAAAAGGGAAAACCGTATAATTATTTTGTATATGACAATGCGACTGTCAATGTAGACGATATGAACAACGTGGTTGAGGTTCAGAAAGCCATAAGTAGTATGGGATATCAGGCGAGCAGCCAGATGGAATGGTTAGAGCAGTCAAAGCAGCAGTCCAACATGATTCAGGCTGCACTCGGCGGAATCGGTGCAGTATCGCTTCTGGTAGCGGCTATAGGTATAGCTAATACGATGATGATGTCCATCTACGAGAGAACCAAGGAAATAGGCGTTTTAAAGGTACTTGGATGTTCTCTTAAGACAATTCGGGATATGTTTCTTCTTGAAGCTGGTTTTATAGGATTTGTGGGCGGCATCATAGGACTTGTACTGAGTTTTTTGGTGTCATTTCTTGTCAATAAATTCCTGGCAGCGACGTTTCTCTATGGAATGGACGGAAAATTATCTGTGATTCCTATCTGGCTTGCAGTTCCGTCAGTTGGATTTGCAGTTATCATCGGTATGGCAGCAGGATTCTTCCCGGCCATGCGTGCCATGAAGCTTAGTCCGCTGGCTGCGATAAGAAATGATTAGTTAATATTAACTGGCAGATACGTTGAGAACTAGATTACTATACTGTAAGACAATGCCAGCGTAAGACAACGTACCGCTTGCAAATAGTCAAAACTTGTTATATACTTAGTTTGACTGTGTGGATGTGCACTCGCGAGAAGGAAAAGCACGTCGCAAGTGACCTCACAAGACGCGAGAATGTGCCAAGGCACAATCTTTTTTAAAGAATGAAAAAAGGAAGGAATTACCAATGACATTATTAGAAAATTGGCGTAATCTGGCATATGGTGACGGGCTGGATGATAAAAAGAAAGAGGAACTCTGGTCCGGATATTTCACAATTGAGAAAGGCATCTATGAGCAGATCCTTGCAAACCCGACTGAGGTTGTAGAAGGCACTGTTAAGGAACTGGCAGAGAAGTATGATACCGAGATCATGATCATGACAGGTTTCCTTGATGGTATCAATGAGAGCCTTAAAGGATATGAGAATCCGATCGAGACCATGGATGAAGATACCAAGGTTAAGATTGAGATCGATCCTGAGAAATTATACTACAACATGGTAGAAGCAAAGGCTACATGGCTGTATGAGCTTCCACAGTGGGATGCTATTCTTACTGAAGAGAGAAGAACTGAGCTGTACCGTGAGCAGAAGGCATCCGGCACAGTCCGCAATACACACAAGATTTATCCGAACGATCCGTGTCCATGCGGCAGCGGTAAGAAATATAAGAAGTGCTGCGGAAAGAATAAGTAATATAATTGTGATTATGAAAGCACATCCGGAATGCATAGAAACCAGGATGTGCTTTTTGTTTTATAGGAAGTCTTGATATAGCTTCAAAAAAAGCCATATTTTAGCAGGAGGAAGAAGAAAGAATGGAGGATGGAAAGCTGTTAAATACTTCGAAGTCAGGCTTACAGCCGGGATTTCGTATAGCAGGCTTTATCCTGAAGAAGACAGGAACATTTCATGCTCTGGGAGCCGAGACACTGTATTTTGAGCACGAAAAAAGCGGTGCATCGCTGTTTTATATCAAAAATAAAGATACCAACAGAGGTTTCTCGATTTCCTATCGGACGCCGCATCTTGATGAGACAGACGTAAACCACGTGTTTGAACATTCGGTGCTTGCTTCCTCTGATAAATATCCGAGCAAGGATATTTTTTTTGATCTGTGCAGCAAAACATATCATACGTTTGTAAACGCATTTACATATATACCATTTACGGCATATCCGGTATGCAGTCAAAGCGAAAAACAGCTGCTTAAAATGGCTGACGTATATTTAAGCTGTATGAAAGCACCGGGGATTAGGAGTGAAAGATGTTTCTTTGACCGCGAGGCAGTGCGACTAGAACTGCGTGATAAGAATGATCAGATTACTTTGGCCGGAACGGTATACAGCGAGGACTTTGGTATGCTAAATGACACAGATAACGAGTCACTTAGAAATGTCCTTAAAACATTATATCCCGGGGAGATAGCGGCAAATGCCAATGGACAGGCACACCGCTTTTTTAAGGATCTTACATACGAGCATACAATGGAGATGTATGACAGGTTTTATCGGTTTGACAATTCTCTGATACTGCTCTACGGAGACCTGAATCTCGAAAAATTTCTAACCTTTATTGACCGTGAATACCTGAATGAAGCTGCAAGAACCGAAAACACATTGTTCTTACAGGATGATGCATCTACTAAAGAAAATGTATTTTTCAGGGAGGCAGAGATTAAAAGTCCGGCATATATCGGAGATGCATCTGAGAATGCTGCTGTTGTGTCATATGCGATTGATCTGAGCGGTACTTCGTGGGATAAACTTATTCAGTACAGCATCATTGCGGGAATGATGAATGTAGACGGCTCTGTTTTCAGGGAGAAACTTAGAAATTCAGGTATTCACTGTGATGCAAGTGCTTCAGTTATGATGGAAGCAGAAAAACCGTTTTTTTTATTTGAGATGACGGATTGCAATCCTGATGATGCCGGGCTCTTCAGGCAGGTGGCTGATAAGACACTTTATGAAATTCAAAAAGAAGGAATTGATTCATCAGTGGTTGAGACTGCACTAAAAACGCGGGTGATACACGATTATACTGCTGGAGAGGATGCGGATGTATTTGCAGATTCCATAGTTCCGGAGATTAGTCTTAAATGGGCTCTGACTCATGACGCAGATGTATATGCTGATGAATCAGCAGCGTATGACAGCCTTGATGGAGAAAATGCACAGACGCAAATAAGACTTTTTGCAAAAAAACTAATAGAAGCTGGGAGAAGAGTCCTTGTAAAGACTATCCCGACACCTGGCCTGGCTGAAAATATGGAGGCAGAACGTGATGAGTACTTGGCTAAGCTCAAAGAAGAGATGGATGATGAGCAGATTGAGGCTTTGATCGCTAAAACCAAGGATTTTGATGACTGGAATGCGATGGAGTGTACCAATTCTGATTTTATGATAGGGGTTGATGAACTTCCGCTGCCAGAAGAAATACCGGAATTTAGGATATATGAGGAAAATGGGATTTCAGTATATGAATCACCGTCAGACTTAGAAGAGATTAGTTATAACCGTCTTTATTTTGATTTGAGTGATATAAAAGATGAAGACAGATTTTATATTCCGCTCTATACGATGTTTGTATCTGAACTTGAAAATAAAAAATATGGCAGGATGGAGAAAGAAAACAGAATAGAACAGTATCTGCATGATTTTTCCATGAATGAGGGATATCCTGAAGCTAGAGCCGGGGAAAACAGTCATCCGACACTGGCAGTCAGTTGGTATTCTATGGCTGATGACTATGAAGAAAGCCTGAATCTTTTGATTGAACTTATGTCACATCCGATGTGGACGGACAAAAAAGCGGTCTTAAGTGCCCTTGATGAAACAATACCGTCGTGTGACGAATCGAGAGGAGATGCATATTCGCTTGCTGTGCGTCTGGCGGCATCAGGATACAGTATAAACACTCGCTATCAGGAGTATGTTGGTGGGCAGGAATTTTATAAATTTTTGAAAAAGCTTCGAAAACAATTAGAAGAAGACGAAAATGCAATTTATGAACTTGCAGTGAAGATGGAGAATGTCAAAATTAGCATTCTTGGTGGGAAAAGAATTACAGTCCTTCATGTTGCACCTGAGGAAAAACTCAAAATGATGCGGGCACGTGCATTAAGAATCCTTGGAAATCTGCTGGAAAAGAATGCTGTTGATAAGGTAAGAGATGTCAAGGGAGTGAGGCGAGATGCGGATTACGAGCTTCATATGCCTGTTTCGTCAAAACGTGAGGCTGTGATAGTGGAAAGTTCCAGTCAGTATACGGTGTTTTCAGCAGATCTAAGTGCTGTAAATGAATTTTCCGGTAAGATACTTCCGTATGTTAATGCACTCGATGACAGATATTTTGTACCACAGCTTAGATTTAAGGGCGGTGCTTACAGTGCTTCATTTGCTTTTACACCGGCTATGGACCGAATAGTTGCGAGTACGTATCGTGACCCGAAAGTCAGAGAAACGATTAATTCAATAAGAGCGGCAGCAGGTGTTCTTGAAAATCTAAATCTGTCAGAAACCGATTTGAACGGATATATTTTAAGCAGTTATGGCAATGCAACAGCACCCCTCGGACACTTGGGAAAGCGAATGGTGGCAATGCAGTATGCTTACAATGGCCTTGATTTGATTAAGATAAGAAGCTGGACAAAAGAAATCTGCCGGACAACATTGAATGATAAAAAAACGGCAGCAGAAATCATAAAGGAAATTCTTGAAAATGCATGGATTGTGACAACGGGAAATCAGACAGTGATAGAGGCTGATCGTGATTGTTTTGACAGGATCAGGGATTTTCGATTGTAAAAGAGAGAGTTTATTACTTATTTAAAAAAGTCATCTTGCTATAAAAATGTTTTCGTAGTAAAATTACACCATGCACAGGCAACGTCTTTGTATTTGTTGCATAACTGAGTATGAAATGAAAATATGGTGTTGTTTATGCATGCAACACGGAAAGGGGAAATTTATGGCAACTATTAAAAAAAGAAATGTAGCCTTGGCGGTTGTACTCACTGTCATTACCTGTGGCCTGTATGGAATATACTGGGAGGTTTGCATGGTAGATGACATGAACAAGTTGAAAGGTGATTATGATGCTAAGAGCGGTATCATAGTATTCCTTTTGAGCCTCGTTACATGCAATATTTACTGGTACTATTGGATCTTCAAGGCCGGCGAAGTTATAGACCTAGAAAAGAGCAAGAAGGGTCTGCCGTCTTCCAATCGCGGCCTGATATATATGCTGCTTAGCATATTTGCACTTGGTATTGTTGCTGACGCGATTATGCAGAGTGACATCAACGGATTCGCTGAGGAGTCATTTGGAATAGAAGAAAAGAATGACGATTCCGAAATCTAAAGGAAAGGATTCCCGGCAGTGATGCCGGGAATTTTTATTATGAAAAAAAGATTGCGAACTGTATTAAGACCTGTAGTGATGGCAGGTATGATAGGCATTGTTTATGCAATATGGCTTAAAATAACCGGCATAGGGATTCCGTGCTTTTTTAATCTATGGACAGGATTTAAGTGTCCGGGATGTGGTATTACACATATGTGTCTGGCTGTTTTGTCAGGAAATTTTAGTCTGGCAAGGCAGGAAAATGTCTTTTTATTCTATATGTTGCCGTTGCTTGGCTTCTTTTGGGGTATAAATTCTATAAAATATATTATTACAGGACGATATTTAGATAAGAATAAGACGGACATTTTATTATGGATGGCAGTGGTAGGACTATTAATTTTCGGAGTTTACAGAAATATTTTCGGATGTTAGAATTATTTATACTAAAGATTAGATACAGAGGAGGAATAAACCATGCGTACTAAGCGATTGGGAGATATGCTTATAGAGCTTGGACTGATCACTGAGGAACAGCTTAAGGAAGCACTGGAGTATCAGGCCGAGGAAAAAGATCGACTTGGTACGACTCTGGTAAAGCATAATTATATTACCGAGGGACAGCTGATCGATGCACTTCGCATGCAGCTTGGTATTGAATATATAGATTTGGCCAAGGTTGACATAAGCCCGGAGATGTCACGTTACGTTCCTAAAAACCTGGCAAAGAAGATGACGGTTGTGCCGGTGCGTATCTCTAAGGATCAGCTGTATCTGGCTATGGCAGATCCGCTTAACTTTGTGGCTATAGAAGAGGCACAACGAACATCCAAGAAAAGAATTATCCCTATGATTGCCTCAGAACCTTCTGTTAAGCGTGCGATAAATATACTCTATGGCAATGAGGGTGCTGCAGAAGCCATGGCCCAGATGCAGGCAGAGACGGCATCAGCACATGAATCGGTCAAGGAACAAGCTGCGGCAAGAGAGGTTCAGGAAAACATAACTCCTATGGTCAGGCTGGTTAACTCGATTGTTGAGCGTGCTATCTCTGAAAATGCATCTGATATTCATTTTGAGCCTACAGAAGAAGATATGGTTATACGAATGCGTATCGATGGTCAGCTTCACAGGATTATGACAATACCTCTGGACCTTAAGGACTCTGTTATTTCGAGACTCAAGATCATGTCGCAGCTTGATATAGTTGAAAAGAGGATTCCACAGGACGGCCGTGCGGTAATAAGCCTTAAAGGGAATGAGATAGATATGCGTATATCTACGCTTCCTACACTGTACGGAGAAAAAGTAGTTATACGTATCCTCAGGAGAAATGAGGATACGCTTAATCGTAGAGGTATAGGTATCCCTAAGACAGAAGATGAAAAAATAGATATGTTAATGGGTCTTACGTCAGGTGTTATCATGATTGTAGGTCCTACTGGTTCGGGTAAGTCCTCGACAATGTATACACTTATTCGTGAACTTCTTTCCGACAGAACCAACCTTATAACTTTGGAGGATCCGGTAGAGTATCATATCAAAGGTGCAACTCAGGTGCAGATCAATGAAAAGGTAGGACTTACATTTGCTTCAGGTCTTCGTTCGATCCTTCGCCAGGATCCGGATATCATATGCGTAGGTGAGATAAGAGATGGCGAGACAGCTGAAATTGCCATGCGTGCGGCGATGACAGGACATCTGGTAATCACTACTATTCATACAGAAGATGCCATTTCTGCAGCCTTCAGACTGCGTGACATGGGAGTGGCTCCGTATCTTATAGCAGCTGGCCTTAGAGGAGTTATTTCACAGCGTCTTTTAAGAAGAATCTGTCCTAATTGCAAGACGAAGATAGAGCCACCGAAGAAGGCACTGGAGATGGCAGGAATTTTTGATGACTCTGGACATATATATTGGCATGGAACAGGCTGTGATCAGTGTTTCCATTCCGGATATCGCGGAAGAATCGGCGTATTTGAAGTGATGATGATAAACGAAGAACTTCGAAAATGCATCCTTGAAGGGGCTGACCGGACGCGTTTCCAGAATACGGCGAGAAAGGCAAGCCAGTATGTGCCTATGATTGAGCATGCACGTGAACTGGTGGCAGACGGAGTTTCGACTGTAGACGAGATAATCAGGACACTGTTGGCACTTTAATCAGAAAATCTTTTGCAGTTAGTGTAATGCATGAACTAATCAACGCTTTAGTGGAAAGACAAGGAGACAGGTATATGTATAGAATCGAGGAGCTGATAGCTATAGCTGCCGAAAAGAGAGCATCAGATGTGCATCTTATCGCAGGACTGCCGCCTAAATGCAGAATTGATGGAAAAATTGAGACATTAACAGATGATGTGCTGACAAGGGATAATTGTGAAGAGTATGCAAAACAGCTGGCAGGGGCTCAGTCTGAGAAGATAAAATCTATAGGACAGCTGGATTTCAGTGCTTCGATGGCAGGAAGACATCTTCGTGTGAATTTATTCAGGCAACAGGGGAAGGTATCAGCGGCAATACGAATCCTTAGCAGTTCTATTCCTAACCTTTATGAGCTCGGACTTCCTGAGTCGGTAAGTCAGTTTTCAGGATGGAATAAGGGAATCGTCCTTGTAACAGGAGAGACGGGAAGTGGTAAATCTACTACGCTTGCGGCTATATTGAATGAAATAAACCAGAACAGGTCACTGCATATAATTACACTTGAGGATCCTATAGAGTATGTTTATGAGCCAAAAAAGTCTATTATAAACCAGCGTGAGGTTGGTATAGATGTGGAAAGCTATGACAAGGGCCTTTATGCAGCACTTAGGGAGGATCCGGATGTTATATTGATTGGCGAGATGAGGGATCCAGCTACTATTGAGACAGCACTTGTGGCAGCCGAGACCGGACATCTGGTATTTTCTACTATTCACACTAATTCGGCCATAGACAGTGTAGATCGTATTGTGGGTGTATTTCCTGAGGATAAACAGCCACAGATTCGCATGCAGCTGTCTATGACACTTCGTGCAGTGCTTGCACAGCAGCTGGTGCCTCAGGCAGCAGGGAAAGGCAGGGCAGCAGCATGTGAACTCATGATGATAACACCGGCAATCAGTAACCTGATTCGTGATGGAAAAACACCCCAGATGCAAAGCTATTTGAATGCAAAAGATGGATCTATAACCATGGATAACTTCCTTATTAAGATGGTAAAAGACGGTTTGATCACACCGCAGACGGCGGTTGATTCGTCACAAAATCCTGAGGATATCAGGGAGAAAATTGCGAAGATTAGATACTAAGAAAAAAGCTATATAATTAACATCGATATTACAAAAAGTCGCCAAGACCATATGGTCTTGGCGACTTTTTGATTTCATAGGAAAGTGCGTCCTATAAATTAAAACATCTTTTATTTTTTTTAGATTTATTAATGTGGACCGGCCGGAACTATAGGGATAGTGTTTTCACTTCGCTTGTTTGAACCGGAGGTTGTTGGTTTGTCTGCTTGTGAGCGGCCCGGTGCCTGACTGGTGCCTGAACTATGAGTCTCTCCCGGAGCAGAAAAATCAGCATTTTCAGACGGGCTTAAAATGGTAGAACTGTTGTGAATCTTGCATTCTCCTGGCATCACATAATGTGAGTCATCAGTTGTACCACTGTCATCAGGGACTATCATGACTGTCTTTGATGTCTGTCCATCAGTCGGACAAAACTGGGTAGATATACCGCCTGAAGCAGAGCAGATCGTCACACGCGTATGATGGTCACAGGTCTCGGTTGGAACTGTTCCTTTAGCAAAATATTCAGTATAAACAGCTGTTCCACGAGGATCGCTGCTGCATACACCTGAGACCGGAAGTTTGCCTGATTTGCGGCATACCTCGGCTGTTTCTACGCTGTCAGGAACCGCAAATCCCGGGTCACTGAGGCCTTCGTGAACACGGGTCATGATATTTTTCCAGATACGTTTGTGATAACTTGTACCACCATTGGAAACAGCAGCACCCTTAAGTGGCTGGTTGCTGTCACAACCGCCCCAGATACCGGCAGTATAGTAAGGCGTAAAGCCTACAAACCAGACATCGACATTGCTGGTAGTAGTACCACTCTTTCCGGCACAGCTCATATTTGGAATCGCAGCTGCGGTACCTGTTGAATTGACACCTGATCCGGAACGTGTATACATTACGTTGCTCTGCATAACATCCTGCATGGCACTGGTAAGCAGATAAGCTGTGGAATCTTTGAGTGCCTGTCGTGTTTCGGGTTCATTATCGATCAGCACTTTTCCGCTGTGATCCAAAATCTTAGTGAAGAAAATCGGTTTTGTATAAGTACCGCCATTGGCAATGGCAGCAAATGCATTGGTAAGTTCAAGGTTGCTGACACCCTTAGTAAGACCTCCCAGTGCAGTGGCAATATTCTGGTCATCGCTTACCAGGGATGTGATTCCTAAGCGTTCAGCATATTCTACACCGAGCTTAGGGGTTACGGTATCTGCCATACACCTTAAGGCAACTATATTCATCGAGTAAGTGATGCCGTCACGGATGGTATGATAGCCTTTATAGCCGTTACTCCACCAGTTTTTAAATTCCTTCTCACCTACAGAATATGGACCGTCATAATAAACAGTCGAAAGAGTAGCACCGCAGGCATCAAGGGCAGGAGCAAATGCGGATATAACCTTGAAAGTAGAGCCTGGCTGTCTGAGGGAATCAGTCGCACGATTTAGTGTCCTGTTGGCTTTTTTCTGGCCACGTCCGCCGTTTATGGCTTTGACATATCCTGTGGACTGTTCAATCAGTACAAATGAAGTCTGAGGCTGTAAAACCATGGTAGCTGACTCTCCGAGAATGGTACTGCCATCCTGTGTTAGATAGGTGCGATATTCATCAATAGCCGCCTGAGCCTCTTCCTCTGAATTAAAGAGTCCGTCAAATCCTGTCTGTCCTTTAACTTGCTGCATCCAGGTTTTTAGTGTCTCCTGAGAATAATGCTTAGTCTCACCATCGGGATGTGTCAGTGAGAGACGATATTCTACGGAGTATCTGGCTGCCTCGTAATTATCAGGATTGTTGACCTCCTCGTCAACGATTGCCTGAATCTTTGGATCCTGAGGTGTATATATCTGAAGTCCACCGCTGAACAAAAGGTTGGAAGCCTGTGTGTCGGTATAGCCGAGTTTATCCTTTAAAGCCTCGGTAACCTGATTTATCAGTTCATCAGTATAATAGGAATAAGGAGTTTCATTTCCCTTTATGGTCACGTCGACATTCTGAATTCGTGCATATACATCGTCTGCCAGTGCCTCTTCCTGTTCTTCCTTTGTGATATATCCCTGTTCATACATGGCCTGTAAAATAGCCTTGCGTCGGGTGGCATTTGCATCGGCACCGCTGATAGGATTTAGCTTTGACGGGTTCTGCGTGATGCCGGCTATAACTGCACATTCTGAAAGTGTCAGTTCTGAGACATCTTTGTTAAAATATCGCAGTGCCGCAGACTTGACACCGAGGGTATTGTTGCCAAGGTTAATTGTATTGAGGTAGTTTGTTATAATTACCTTTCGATCTACATTTTTGGTAAGCTGCAATGCCAGATATTGCTCTTGTATCTTTCTCTCGATCTTTGAACCTTTGCTTGTCTCCATACCGCCATTAAATACGGTATTTTTAATGAGCTGCTGTGTAATGGTACTTGCACCGCCTTTGTAATTGTTGGTCAAAACACCAACCACGGCACGGGTAATGGAACGAAGATCGATACCGCTGTGCTGCCAGAAACGTGAATCCTCGATTGATACAAATGCATCAATCAGATCCTGCGGAAATTCCTCGTAAGAGGCTTCTATTCGGTTAGAGTTTGATCCGACCAGAGTATCGGTTACTTCACCGGCACTATTGTAAATAGTAGAAAAATATCCGCTAGGTGCAAAGCTGTCCAGATCGAAATCAGGAGAGCTGTCCAGGATACCTTTAAACATGCCGATGCAGATACCGGTTCCGGCAATACAGACAAACAGAACCAGTACCAGAACAGTCTTAAAAAAGGTTAAAAACAGACGGTTAGTATATTTCTTTTTCAGGGAACTGGCTGTGCGAATACGTTCCCTAGTTGATTTTACGCCATAGTTCATGAGAACCTCCTTTGGGTTCGGAAAATAAACAGTAACATTATATCAAAGTTCATTAGATAAATAAATACTATTGTAATGAAGTTTTTTTTAGGATATATTAGAAGTTAGCGATGAATAAAGGAATTGAAAAGCCTGTTTGCAAGGCTTATAGAATCATATGGAGGAAATGAATGAGAGAGCGGTATAAGATCGTCTATGAGGGCGGCGAGGGTGAGATTGTTGAAAAAAAATCCCGCTTTATTGCAGAAATTCGCCCTGTAAGTTCAGAAGAAGAGGCGGTTTCATTTATTGCGGAAATTAAGAAAAAATATTGGGATGCGAGACATCATTGTTCGGCATTTACTATAGGAGAAAATAACGAAGTGGCACGTTGCAGTGATGATGGAGAGCCGGCACAGACAGCGGGACGACCGATGCTTGATGTACTTTTGGGACGTGAACTTCACAACGTATGTGCTGTTGTGACCAGATATTTCGGCGGAACATTACTCGGAACAGGAGGGCTGGTACGGGCATATGGAGGAGCGGTGCAGGAGGGACTTAAAAACTGCACTGTTTTGGAAAAATGTCTTGGACGCAGATGGAAGATAGGAACAGATTACAGCGGACTTGGGAAGGTGCAGTATATCCTTGCAGAGGCAGAGATTCCTGTCCTTGAAAGTGAATACGGTGAAGGAGTAGATCTGACTATTCTTGTTCCTTTTGACCAAGCTGATTTGGCAGAAAAAAAGCTTATAGAGGGAACAAACGGAAGATGCCGTATTGAAGAATTGGATGAAGTGTATTTTGGCATGGATGACGGGAAAATCATTTTGTTATAAAAATATATTGAATAATAGACAGAAAAATGCTAAAATATCAAGCTGTATTATTTTGGATACCCCGTGACTGTGAAGAAAATGAACAGTTGCGATTATTTTATTTAAAGAAAAGAGAGTAGCAGATATGAAAATGAAACGCGAAGATATAAGAAACGTAGCTATTATCGCTCACGTTGACCACGGCAAAACTACGCTGGTAGACCAGCTGCTTCGCCAGAGCGGTGTATTCCGTGCTAATCAGGAAGTAGTAGATCGAGTTATGGACTCTAATGATATCGAGAGAGAAAGAGGTATCACGATCTTATCAAAGAATACAGCCATTAATTATAACGGTACCAAGATCAACATCATCGATACACCAGGCCATGCGGATTTTGGTGGCGAGGTTGAGCGAGTTTTAAAGATGGTAAATGGTGTTATCCTTCTTGTAGATGCGTATGAGGGTGCTATGCCACAGACCAAATTCGTTTTGCGAAAAGCCCTTGATCTTGATCTTCCTGTTATCGTATGTATTAACAAGATTGACCGTCCGGAGGCACGTCCTGAAGAAGTTGTAGATGAGGTTCTGGAACTTCTTATGGATCTGGATGCATCAGATGAACAGCTTGACTGCCCGTTCTTGTATGCATCAGCAAGATCTGGATTTGCTAAAAAGAATCTGGAAGACCCTGATGTTGACATGCAGCCTTTATTCCAGACAATTCTTGATTATATCCCGGCTCCGGAAGGTGATCCGGATGCCGAAACTCAGGTTCTTATCAGTACCATCGACTACAATGAGTACGTAGGCCGTATCGGTGTAGGTAAGATTGACAATGGCTTTCTTAAGGTAAATCAGGAATGCGTTATTGTTAACCATCATGAGCCGGACAAATTCCGCAAGGTTAAGATCGGTAAACTTTACGAATTCGAAGGACTGAATAAGGTAGAAGTACAGGAGGCTAAGATTGGTTCTATCGTAGCTATTTCCGGTATTTCAGACATCCATATTGGTGATACACTTTGTTCACCGGAGAATCCGGAAGCTATTCCGTTCCAGAAGATTTCCGAGCCGACTATTTCCATGGATTTCATGGTAAATGACAGCCCACTTGCTGGTATGGAAGGTAAGTATGTTACTTCACGTCATATCCGTGAGAGACTTCTTCGTGAGCTCAATACTGATGTCAGCCTTCGTGTTGAGGAGACTGATTCTGCTGATTGCTTTAAGGTATCCGGACGTGGCGAGCTGCATCTGTCAGTTCTTATTGAGAATATGCGCCGTGAGGGATTTGAGTTTGCTGTCAGCAAGGCAGAGGTTCTCTATAAATATGATGAGAGAAACCGCAAATTGGAGCCTATGGAAGTGGCATATGTTGATGTCCCGGATGATTTTACAGGTGCTGTTATACAGAAACTTACAAGCCGTAAGGGTGAGCTGCAGGGCATGAGCCCTATTGGAGGCGGTTATACCAGACTTGAGTTCTCTATTCCGTCCAGAGGACTTATCGGTTACCGTGGAGAATTTATGACTGATACCAAGGGAAATGGTATCCTGAATACAAGCTTTGACGGATATGCACCGTTTAAGGGAGAACTTAGCTACCGCAAACAGGGTTCCCTGATTGCATTCGAGGCTGGTGAGTCTATTACCTACGGTCTTTTCAATGCACAGGAGCGTGGAACACTTTTCATCGGAGCTGGTGTTAAGGTATATTCAGGTATGATTGTAGGACAGAGTGCAAAATCTGAAGATATTGAGCTTAATGTATGCAAGACCAAAAAGCTTACCAATACCCGTTCATCCAGTGCGGATGAGGCACTTCGTCTTGTTCCGCCGAAGGTGATGAGTCTTGAGCAGTGTCTTGATTATATCGATACAGATGAACTTCTTGAGATAACACCTACCAATCTTCGAATCCGCAAAAAGATCCTTGATCCGACTCTCAGAAAGAGAGCTATGATCAGCCGCAAGAACAGCTAATCAACTGCGTAAATGTCAGTCCGTATATTGATGCGGACGGCTGTACAGAAAGAGGAGCAGGTATGGAAAAGGGGAAAGTTCAAATTATTTACGGCAACGGGACAGGAAAGACAGCCATGGCACTTGGAAAAGGTGTTGGTGCAGCCGTGCGAGGCCGTAAGGTAATTATGATACAATTCTTGAAGGGAATGTTAAGTCACGAGACAGCAGAGGGCTTAAAGCAGCTTGAACCTGCCTTTAAGGTATTTCGTTTCGAAAAACAGAGTGAATATTATGAAAATCTTACGGAAGATGGCAAGAAAGAGGCACTTTGCAACATTCAGAATGGTTATAACTTTGCTAAGAAGGTACTTTGTACCGGTGAGTGTGATATGCTTATTCTGGATGAATTTTTAGGTGTTATGGATCAAAAGCTTGCCGGAATACCAGAACTTGAGGCTCTTTTAAACCAGCGCGAAGAGACTGTGGATCTTATTTTGACCGGAAAAGTGTGTCCGGAGGGAGTAGAAAGATACGCTGATGAGATCACACGTATAGAAGCTGTGAAGCAGTTACCATAAGTAATACTTAGATCCGTTGACAAGTATTCAAAGTGATGCTAATATAGAAAAAAAGAAGTAGAGGTTGCGTTGATTATCAGTAAGCGGTCGGATGCAGCAGGTGCATGTGAAGATGGCTGAAAGGATGATACGCCGAAGGGCTGCGGCACCTGTATCTGCAGTTCCTGGGTACAGGATGAACAATTCTGTAACTGTCATCGATAGATGGGGAGCTACTGAGAGTTTGAAACCTATGAAGCTGGCCCTAGTGCCAGCTTTTTTGTTTCATAGGAAAGTGCGTCCTATGAAACAAAACGCTTTGCGTGGGTGCACACTCGCGCGAAGAGGAATCAGTCGTAAACGACCGCACTCGGCACGAGAATGTGCCAAAGGCACATTCTTTATTCAATAAAAGGAGGAAACATATGTCTATTTTTGAAGGAGCAGGTGTAGCTTTAGTAACACCATTTCATGAGGATGGTAGTGTAAATTATGAAAAACTTGGAGAACTTGTAGAGGAGCAGATCGCTGGAGGTACTGACTGTATCATCGCCTGCGGTACGACCGGTGAGGCTGCAACACTGACACATGAGGAGCACATTGAGGTAATCCGTTATGTATGCCAGGCAGTAAAGGGAAGAATCCCTGTAGTTGCCGGTACAGGTTCAAACTGCACAGAGACTGCAGTTTATCTTTCTAAAGAGGCACAAAAGGCTGGTGCAGACGGACTTCTTCTTGTATCCCCTTACTACAACAAATCGACACAGAAGGGACTTAAGGTTCATTTTTCTGAGGTAGCTAAGGCTGTTAATCTTCCGATTCTTCTTTACAACGTACCGAGCCGTACAGGTGTTAATATCACTCCGGAGACTATAGTAGCTCTTTGTACCGAGAATGAGAACATTGTCGGTGTCAAGGAGGCAAGCGGCAATTTCTCTGCAATTGCAAAGATTGCAAGTCTCTCAGGCGGAACAGTAGATATTTATTCAGGAAATGATGATCAGACAGTTCCTATGATGGCACTTGGTGCTAAAGGTGTTATCTCAGTCTTATCCAACGTTGCACCTCGCGAGGTACATGATATGTGCACTGCAGCTAAAGCAGGCGATTTCAAGAAGGCAGCCAAGATGCAGTTAGATGCCATTCCGGTAATCGAAGCACTGTTCTGTGAAGTAAACCCGATTCCTGTAAAGGAAGCTCTCAATATGATGGGCGAGGCAGTTGGTCCATTCCGTAAACCTTTAGTTGAGATGGATCCGGCAAACCGCGACCGTCTGAGAAAAGAATTGGTTAACTACGGAATCAGTCTTAAAGAATAATAAACACTTAGCGAGGTATTTGAGATGATACGAGCAATTATGCATGGCTGCAACGGAGCCATGGGACAGGTTATTTCAGGAATTGCATCAAAAGATGAGGAGATTACTATCGTTGCCGGTATTGATATGAGAGCAGAGCAGAAAAACGATTATCCGGTATTTGCATCTCTTAAAGATTGTGACATAGATGCAGATGTTGTGATTGATTTTTCTAATGCCATGGCAGTAGATGCAC
>CAVKOQ010000047.1:0-18942 GCA_963657995.1 bacterium | reverse complement strand
ATATTATATTCCCCTGGGTGTGCGTGCTGAACAGATGTATGTTCTTTTAAAAGATAATGACGGAAAAACGGTTATAAATAAAAGACTTACACTTGAAACAGAGGAATATTTGGTTAAGAGCTATATCGGGATTTTGACAGACAATCCGAACAAACTTTCATACTTTGATGGAGCTGGAGTAAGCTACGGTACGATTAAAACGAAGGCAGTTTTTCTTGATGAGGAAAATGCACCTGATGACAAGCGTGGTTATGACGAGCTTGATCTGGTAGTTGTATCCGGATTTGATCTTAATACACTTAATGATGCACAATATGACGCTCTTTATAGCTGGGTAGAAAATGGCGGTACGATCCTTTTTGGCGGCGGTACAGATTATAAGAAAAATTATGGCAAATTTGGCGAAAAAGTGCTGGGACATTCATATCTTGGTGCTGTTACCATGCCGGTTAATTTTGATGTACAGGCAGATTCTAAAGATCAGATAAGAGAAATCTATGCAGAATGTGTCGATGTGAATCTTAAAAACAGCAGTACATTGCTTGCAGGTGAGAGATTTCCGCTGATGTCCTATATTGACTTCAAAAATGGACGAATTGTGGCAGCTGCATTTTCGTTAGATGAGATTTCAAAGCTATGCACGGAAAACACATCTGCGTTTGAAGAGTTGTATACACTGGTCCTTGGAGAGGATGCAGTCGAAGAGCTCATGCAGGAAAACTACTATGGATACTCAGGTGAATATTATAATGTCCAGAATCTTGTTAATACGGGAAATGTAGGAAGGGTGCCTAATACGGCAGCATATACTGTGGTAGTGGTTGTCTATCTTCTCCTCATTGGTCCGGGTATATATTTTTACTTAAAAAAGAGAGGTATTTACAGATATTACCTGCCGACAGTTGTGCTTGCAGCGTTTTTATTTACCGGGATTATATATTCTCTTGGAGTAAAGACGCGATTTAAGGAGCCGTTTGTGACATATGCATCCATTCTGGATACTTCAGGTAAAGAAGCTAAAGAAAAGATTTATATGAATATAAGAAGTCCTTATAATAAACAATATTCTGTAAGCCTTAATCCGGAATACGAGATTCGCCCGCTGACCAATAGTTATTATTATGATTCAGTTTCAGCAGGAGACTTCACCGGAGATGAAGCTTGTGATACAAACATTACCTACCGTTCTGATAGTATAGATCTGAGGATAAAGGAAAATGTGGCATTTTCACCAAACTTATTTACACTTTACCGGGATATGGAAAAAACTGATAAGATGGGGATTTCAAGTGATATTTCTTATTTTGAAGGGGTGATTTCCGGTACAGTAAAGAATAACTTTGATGAACCTGTGGAAAATGCAGCCCTGCTGATTGACGGAAAAGTAATGCTGCTTGGAAACCTAGACCCCGGACAGGTGATTAGTCTGGATGGAAAAGAAGCAGTTAACTATCCTCTCAGTTATTCTTATGCGGCAGCCCAGATGATATCAGGTGCGGATCAATATGAAAATACGGCAATCGAAGATCCGCAGTTTTTAAAGGCACAGGAGAGAACGAAATTATTAAACTTTTATCTTGATTCGGACTCTGAAAATAGTGATTCAGATGCCTTGTTTGTGGCTTTCGGACAACAAAAAGACCATGAAAAAAATGCACTCGTGACTGATACAAGAACAACATCAGAGGGATTTTGCATGATTACAGAATCGGTGAGCGTAGATTGTGAGAAGGACGGTAAAGTATATCGCTCGGCACTTGATGAGAAACCCAAAATCATATCCGGAAACTATGACTGGACATATAATACCATGTATACGGCAAATACTTCTGAGACATCAACTGTGGAGTATTCGCTTGGTAGTGATATCGTTATTGAAAAACTTGTGTTTGAAACTCTGTCAGAAAGATTTTTAGATAATCCGCTTTATCCATATATTTCAGCTTTTTCAGGGAAAATGTATTTCTACAATTACGAAACAGGACAAAATGATCTGATAGATCTTAAAGAGGAGTATCGGGCAGTCGAGCTTTCACCGTATCTGTCGCCGTCCAACACGATTACCGTAAAATACGTGGCTGATCTGACTGAAGAATACGGTATGGACTGTCAGATGCCGAAAATCTATGTCGTGGGGAGGAAACAGTGATGCTGACGATTAAAAACCTCAGAAAACGATATGGCAGATTTTGTGCACTGGATGGACTGGATCTGGAAGTTAAGGATGGTGAGCTCTTTGGCTTTGTGGGCCCAAATGGAGCCGGAAAAACCACGACATTTAAGATATTGGCAGGACTTTTAAGACCTGATGAGGGTGAAATATGCATTGGAGATCAGGATTTTTATTTAGACAGAAAGAAACTTAGCATGAAGATAGGGTATGTACCTGATTCCTTTGGCGTATATGATAATCTTAAGGTATCAGAATATATGGAATTTTTTGCTTCATGCTATGGAATTACCGGTTTTTATGCACGCACGCGTTGTCATGATCTTCTCTTGAAAGTTCGCCTTGATGAAAAAGAAGATTTTTTTGTGGACGGACTTTCAAGAGGTATGAAGCAGAGACTCTGTCTTGCAAGGGCACTTATTCATGATCCTGATCTGTTAATCCTCGATGAGCCTGCGTCAGGACTGGATCCTCGCACCAGAGTTGAATATATGGAGCTTTTAAAAGATCTAAAAAAAGAGGGAAAAACGCTGCTCGTAAGTTCACATATATTATCAGAATTGTCGGAACTATGTACTTCAATAGGCATTATTGAACAGGGGCATACTGTTTTTCAGGGAAGTATGGATCAGATTATGACGCGTATCAATTCATCCAATCCGCTTATGATTTCCATTTTCAGTCATAAGGATGAGGCACTTGCGATTCTAAAAAGTCACCCATGTGTTCAAACTATCACAGTTCAGGGAGATGAGATCAAGCTGGGATTTACCGGAGACAGGCAGGATGAAGCGTTGCTTTTGCAAAAGCTAATAGATGCGGATGTTATGGTCAGCAGTTTTGTGCGTGAAAAGGGCAGCTTAGAATCGCTTTTCATGCAGATCACGGGACATGAGGAAGAGAGGGCGGTGCTTAAACATGAAATGTAATCCTGTGTTAAGGCGGGAACTTACGGTAGGAAGCAGAAGTATTCGCCTGATGGCTATTTTCTTTATTTTTAACAGTATTCTTGCAGTAGTGGCACTTTTTAATATATGTTCAGTTGCTGATCAGGTAAGGATAACAGCAGAAATTCAGTATTCCCAGTTTTTGGATTTGTACATATTTGTATCATCAGTTGAGTTTGTCATGCTTCTCATGATCATGCCGGCACTGACGGCAGGCAGCATAAGCAGTGAGAGGGAACGCCAGACACTGGAGCTTATGATGACAACTGCCATGGAACCTAAAGATATAGTTCTTGGCAAGCTGGCATCGTCTATGGTAACCATGCTTATTCTGGCAATATCGGCACTTCCCATACAGGCTGTCGTATTTGTCTACGGTGGTATAACTTTGAAAGATATTATCACGATTTTTTTCTGCTATGTGGTTGTGACACTCTTGACAGGAAGTATCGGAATGTTTTATTCGTCGTTTCTTAAGCGTTCGACTGTAGCGACAGTATGTGCATATGTGACAGTAATTGTCATGACTGTAGGAACAATTGCAATAAATAAATTTGTATATCAGATTGCACTTCAGGCATCCTACTCTTATATTACAGCTTTAGATACGGTCAATACAGTAAGTTCAGGAATTTGGCGTTATATACTGCTTTTCAATCCGGCTGTCTCGTTTTATAATGTAGTTAATGGACAGGCCGGAAGCGGCAGTATGAAAAAATGGATCGAGCCGTTATTTGGCACATTTCCGGATAATTTCGTGACAAATAACTGGACATCGGTAAGCCTTATAATTCAGCTTGTCATGGCAGTGATTTTTATACTGATAGCAGTATGGGCTATCAGACCTGAAAGAAACATCAAATCAGGAACAGGAAAGAAAAAGTAAGAAATACAAGATAGGAAATACAAGACAAAAGACAACGTTATGATAAAAGGAGGTAATGAGAATGGGTATTATAAAAGCGGTAGCAAGTGCAATTGGCGGTGGCCTGGCCGATCAGTGGCTTGAAATTATCGAACCTGAAAATATGGGAGAACAGACGGTTTTTTCGGCGGGAGTTCAGAAGAGAAAAGGAGAAAACCGCAAAGGAACCGATGGAACAGTGTCCAATGGTTCTGTTATCCACGTATATCCGAATCAGTTTATGATGCTTGTAGACGGAGGCAAGGTAGTCGATTACACTGCAGAAGAAGGTTATTATACAGTCCAGAATTCATCATTGCCGTCTCTTTTTAACGGACAGTTCGGTGATGCTTTGAAAGAATCTTTTAACCGTGTGCGCTATGGCGGACAGACACCGTATTCACAGAAGGTTTACTACATCAATCTTCAGGAAATCAAGGGAATCAAGTTCGGAACAAGAACACCTATTAATTATTTTGATTTATTTTATAATTCCGAGTTGTTTTTGCGTGCACACGGAACGTATTCAATCAAAATCACAGATCCTCTTAAGTTCTATGCAGAGGTTATTCCGAAAAATCAGGATCAGGTGGAGATTGATTCTATAAATGAGCAGTATCTGGCTGAATTTCTTGAGGCACTTCAGACATCGATTAACCAGATGTCAGCGGATGGAGTGAGGATTTCCTTCGTAGCATCCAAGGGAAGAGAACTCGGACGCTATATGGCAGATACCCTTGATGAAGAGTGGAACAGACTGCGTGGTATGGAGATTCAGTCTGTTGGTATAGCCAGCATCTCATATGATGAAGAGTCCCAGAAACTTATCAATATGAGAAATCAGGGTTCTATGCTAAGCGATCCTACGGTACGGGAAGGATACGTACAGGGTGCGATTGCACGCGGATTCGAGGCAGCAGGCTCCAATGCAAACGGTTCCATGGCCGGATTTATGGGAATGGGTACCGGTATGAATTTCGGAGGTGGATTCATGGGTGCTGCATCGTCAACTAACATGCAGCAGATGCAGATGCAACAGGCTAGCGGACAGGTGGCAGGCCATGGCGGATACGCACCACAGGCTAGCGGACAGGTGGCAGGCCAGAGCGGATCATGGACCTGCGAATGCGGCAATGTAAACCAGGGCAAGTTCTGCTCAGAGTGTGGCAAACCAAAGCCAGCAGGTCCATGGACATGCAGTTGTGGCACTGTCAATACAGGTAAATTCTGTTCGGAGTGTGGAAAACCGAGGTCATAGAACATATGCAGATACAATCATATAAATGCCCCAATTGCGGCGGCGGACTGGTATTTGATCCAAATACACAGAAATTCAAATGTGAGTATTGCCTTTCGGCCTTTACTGAGGAAGTCCTAAAAGAGATGGAAGAGGCTGCAAAGAAGGCAGAAGAAATTTCTGAAAAATCGGAAAAATCTGCAAAAGAAGTGAAAGAGAATGCAGACAAGACAGGGACAGCAAAAAAGACAGAGGCAGCAGGACAGTCCGAAAAAACAGGTACGGATGAAAATAAAGTGCGTATGGCTCTCTATACCTGCCCGAGCTGCGGTGCAGAGATTACTGCTCAGGAGACGACAGCGTCGACATATTGCTGTTATTGTCACAATCCGGTTATTCTTTCCGGCAGTCTTGACGGTACGTACAAACCGGATGGTCTTATTCCATTTGAGATTGACAAGAAAAAGGCAAAAGAGATATTCAAAAACTGGATTCAGAACAAGAAATATGTGCCGGATGATTTCTACTCACCACGTCAGATGGAGTATCTTGAGGGGATCTATTATCCATATTGGATGTACAGCTGTCAGGCATCAGGAGAGCTAAAGGCAGAGGCCCTAAAAAAACATGTGACTGTGGCAGGAGATCTGGAATATATAGAGACAAGCCGTTATCATATAGATAAAAAGGCCAATCTTCCGATAAATGACATGGCGCGAAACGCACTGAAAAAGGCAGACAGAAGTCTTGCAGAGACTGTGCTTCCATTCAATATGAATAAGATGCTTCCATTTCAAGAAGGATATTTTCTGGGATTTCGTGCAGAACGCCGTGACAGGGAAAAAGAAGAATTTGCAGAAGATATAGAGCAGGAAGTAAGAGCATATACCAGACAGTCTCTGGAAAATACTTTGTCGGGTTATGACCATGTGGATGTAAGAAGTCATAAGGAAAATATTTCCGATGAAAAGTGGAGATATGCTATGCTGCCTGTCTGGATGATGACATATCCTGACCCGAAGAGTGGACAGATGTACTATTTTGCGATGAATGGTGAGAGCGGAAAGGTATGCGGGATTTTACCTGTAGATAAAAAGAAGCTTTTAAGGCTGTTTCTTACTATATTTATACCTGTATTTTTGCTGCTTCTTTTAGGAGGGTATCTGATATGGTAGGAAATAAGATTAATAAGATTATGTGCCTCTTTGCGGCTTTATTTCTGTCATTTTCAGGTAGCTTTTATGTCTTTGCAGCTGATACGAGAGTATTTGATGATGCAGGACTTTTTGATGCATATGATAAAGAAGAGATTGAGACGCGTATTGAGGCGGTCATAAACTCAGAAAATATAGACCTTGCGGTGGTAACCACAGAAGATGCCGAAGGGAAGACGTCAGAAGCATACGCGGATGATTTTTATGACAGTCACGGATTTGGTACAGGTGATGATGCAAGCGGAGTATTGCTTCTCATAGATATGGATAACCGCGAGATATATGTTTCGACCAGCGGATATGCAGCCAGAGTACTGACAGATAACAGAATAGAAGAAGTGCTTGATTCGGCATATGACAGTGTCGCAGACGGCTACTACGCGGATGGTGCACTTGCGGCTATAGACAGCATAGAAACCTACATGGAGCTTGGCGTGCCTGACGGACAGTATACAGAAGTAAGAATAGAAAAAGTACGCACGCTTAAATGGTACGAAGTGCTTATCGCAGCGGCTGTGGCTGCGATAGCCGGAGGGCTTTCTTGCTTATCTGTTGTAAGAAAATACAAGATGAAGAGAGAGCACAGCCAGTCACTGGGCTATCATATGTCATACCGTGCGGACAGTACACTGAATTTTGTGAAAAATGAGGAACAATTTGTCAACAGATCTGTGGTGACAAGACGTATTCCGAGAAATACGAATTCCGGACATTCTCACGGACCACAAGGAAGAAGTACCATGCATGAAAGCAGTAGTGGCAGAATGCACGGTGGCGGAGGCAGAAAATTTTAACTAACATTACATCATTTGGGAGGCGGATGAATATATATGACAATCCTGATGACAGGACTATGTGAAAAAGGTGCAGATCAGATCTGGAAACAGTGCAATGATGCCTTATATCCCCAGGGAATCACGTGGCTTGAAGAGGCGGCACATGCGGGTGATGCAGATGCGTGGTATTTTTTGGGCCATTGCTACAGCTGGGGAGACGGAGCTGTCGGCTTCAATGAGAAAAAAGCATATGAATGTTATCTTAAAGGGGCGATAGCCGGCAGTGCAAGAGCCGTACTCGGTGCACTGAGATCAGGTCAGTATGATGAAGAAATGAAAAAATCGGCCCGCTATTCGATAGAGGAAAGCTATCTTTCGGTCAGAGGGGCCGCTGAAGCGGGAGATGTATATGCTGCATGGCAGTTAGGCAAGGCCGTTGAATGGGAAGATCTGCTTGATTATGTGCCTACTCAGGACAGTGCCAGAGAAAATTGCCTCATATGGTATGAGATGGCCGCAAAAGGCGGCATTATCCCGGCCATGGTTAGGATGGGCAAATGTTTTCAGAGCGGAACATACTGTGAAAAGGATGAAAAGAAAGCGTTTTATTGGGCCAATCTTTGTGCCGGATGTGGCGAAGTCTGGGGACTTTTTTACATGGGTGAATACTATAGGGAAAAAGATGATCCGGATGCGGCATTTCAGTATTACTATGCGGCAGCAAGACAGGGCTCATCAAGGGCTATGCTTTATATAGGGCAGATGTATCTGAATGCCCGGGGCACAGAGCGTGACATTCAGGCAGCAGTAAAGGAACTTGAAGATGCCGCTTCACGTGGCGAAGCAGAAAGCTTTAAAGAACTTGGAGATCTGTTTTAT
This sequence comes from bacterium, assembly GCA_963657995.1. GTDB lineage: Bacteria > Bacillota > Clostridia > Lachnospirales > Lachnospiraceae > Otoolea. The sequence goes on along the minus strand of CAVKOQ010000047.1, from coordinate 10,815 downwards.
AAAGACGAACTGGTAGAAAGAAACGATGAGAGGGCATTTTACTGGTATGGAAAGGCTTACGCGGCAGGTATCAAAGAGGCAGCATTGCCACTTGCGAGCTTATATCTTCGTCCGTCTGATGATCAGGATGTGCCACGTGCCGAAAAGCTGTTTAGAGAAGCTGCTGAGATAGAGACAGACGGACAGGCGAGCCTCGCACTTGGAAATATATATCGCAATGGCCTTGGCGGAGAGATAGATATGCAGCAGGCTATTTCATGGTATGAAAAGGGAGCCATGCTTGGCAATCCTGAATGTATGGAAATACTTGGATGCCTGTATTTTCAGGGCGAAGAAGGTATAGACAGAGACTATAAGAAGGCATTTGAATGGTTAAGTAGATGTGAAAGTGCCGGATGCCTGCAGTCATATTCAAAGCTTGCATACCTTTATATGAAGGGCGAAGGGTGCACTGCGGACGAAAATAAGGCAAAAGAGCTTTTTGAACGCGCGGCATTGACGGAATGCGACGGATATGCACTCTACGAGCTGGGATTTATCTATGAGAGAAAAAATGAATCTCCGGAGGATTTGGAAAGGGCAGCACAGTGCTATCAGAAGGCGATCGAAATGGGAAATGAGAGTGCGTCAAGACGATTTTCTCATTTTAAGAAGGGATTGTTCGGCCATTGGAAGATAACATACTAATAAAAATATTATTTTGCTAACAAAACATTAAATTTGTCCCACATTTGTCCCACTGTGGGTGTTATAGTTTAATCAGACAAAAGAAATAACAAGTTGTTTATCGTACATGGTATGATAAACAGCAACATGGCCTGCAGGAGAGAATAAGTGCAGACCAGAATGGAGGGGAAAGAGATATGAGCCGATATACAGATCTTATGAGCAAAAACTATGAAGAACTTACAACCAAGGAAAAGATAGAGCTTATGAAGCTTGTTTTGGAAGAGTATGATCGTGAAGAGCGTCGTATAAACAAACTTCCGATTGATCTGCAGACAAAACAGGAGTGTCTTCTGAATGTAATCAATGCACACAGTTATTTTTTAGAAGATCTTATCACTATATATAGAGATCATGAAAACAATTTCACAAGGACTGAACGTGAACGTATGAGCCGCTTGAGCCGCTTGAAAGAAAGCTTGAAAAAGGAAGTCAAAGCAGATAAAAAGGAGCAAATAACCAGAAAAGAAATTGCTGAGGCCTTGTCAGATTTGAATGAGTATGGAAGTTTACTGGAAAATAAGGGTGATGAAAAGGTAACATTTCAAACCGTCAGTGACGCATACAAAAATATGTCTATAAAAAAATCCGAAGATAAATATAGCCTTGCCGGGGATAAGACGATCACAGACGCACAGCGGAAAGCACTTTATCAGTTCCACCACTGGATGAGAAAGCACAATGTCACAGCTTCCATGAAATGGGCCGGCTTTGGATATAAGGGGTCTACAGTTGATTTTTCTGAGAGATTTATGCGACTTCCAGCCAGAGTACAGTTAAAAGCACTCTATCTTGTAGAATCAGACAGAAGAAAAAATCCTATTGAGGATGTAGACAATGAGATCTCTCAAAATTACGTGCCGAATTATGATAAGCTTAAGGATAAGATGACATCCAGCCGTTTCTTTGCACGTAAATATTTGAACAAAAGCCGTTATCTGTGGAGTAAGCTGGAGCAGGCTGCTAATATAGCAAACAGTGAAAACTCAGTTGCAAAGCTGAAAAGTTACACAGATGCAATGTCAAGTAGAGATGAACATATAACTGAACCGATACTTAATTTTTTTAGAGATCCTGATTCGGAAGATGATTTAATAAAAAATATCATTCGTGGAAAAGAACAGTTGAAAGTCGATCTGCGAAATGAAAATCTGGACAAAGAAACCAGAAAAAAAATGGAGGCTGAACTGAAGGAAAAAAGGGAAATCCTGAAGAATATAAAGAAGGCACTTCATAGCGCAGGTAAGGCTGAAGATATTATAAGTAAATATGATGGTACAGACGGGAAAATAAGCTCGCCTGACAAGAAAAAATTAAAAAGTTATCTGAAAGATATTGAGACTATAAAGGAAAAATATCAGAAGGACGATAACTGGTTTAAAAAATATAAGCATGTTTTCTTCAAGCAAACCAATGATTTAGCCGGATATACAGCTACCGGCACAGCATTAGGCACCAATATATATAAAGCTAAAACTTCTAATGATGCTGATCCTATTTTTAATGGTACAGCTGCCGTCCTGACCATGCCATCAGCTATTGCGAACTTTATAAATGACTTTCGGACAGTTATATACGGTAAGGGAGGATGGGAAAAAGTATTTGCTGGTGCAAATGCGGTTGGAGATCTCGGATGGGCTACAAGCAAAGGGTTTAGTATCTATAAAATGAGTGGCCTAACATTAAATGATGCTGCTACGAAAGTATCTCAAGGTATAACTACAGGAGCTTTTGGTGTCGGAGTTGCTGTTAATCTAGTAAAATCAGCTAAATCCTGGGCCGAGTCTTGTAAGTCGGACAATATAAAGAACGATTTTGAGATACTTCGTGCAAGTCTGGACGCAGAGATAACGGCACTGAAAGATAACAATAAGAGAACTGAGAAAGAAGAAAAAAAGCTTGATAAACTTACAAAAGTAAAACAATCAGCCTCATGGACTACACTGGAAAAAGCATCTAAACTCATCGATCGTGATAAGAGACGTGAACGTAACGCTAATTTTCGCCGATTATTTGGTTCAGCAGTTGGTCTTGCGGGAAATATATGTGGTTACTTTACCGCTCTTAATCCTACAATATGGGGTACGGCAAGCTATGCCGGTGGTCCGTCAAGCACCGTCATTGGTGTATTAAGTGATATGCGCGATAATGTCGTAGCCCGCAATAGAAACCGTGAATATATAGAAGCTGAATATCCGATCACAGATTCAGACCGTATCGCAGCGATCATAAACTATAAGAAGCAGTTGACCGAGTGCACACCTGGAAGCGATGAATATAAGGAAATCGAGGACATTCTTTCCCACAAAGATAAACTTGACAACAGAATCAGAAATCTGAAAGCCGGACAGCATGTTCGTGCCAATCAGGAGGGACTGAAAGACGAGATTTATTCCGGTTATAAAAATATCATCAGCGATGCTGCAAAGCGCTATAAGGAAGAGCAGAATGACATTAATGGTGTTATTAAATCGGATGGTGATATCGAAGGTATTGATGAAAGATACATTGAAGTAAAAGAAGAGCAGATAGATGAAAATATCAGTACAGACATAAACACCAATATCAGTACAGATATAGACACGAATAGCAAGAAAAATATTAATACTGACATAAATACAAATATCAATACTAATGTAAATAACATTTTAGATAATAATGTGGCTTTAAACGCCCCGGAAGAAGTAGATTATGAGCGGGAAGCTGGTAAACTGATGCTTAGATTCGCAAATCTTTTGGATCTAAATAAAGCTGATAAGAAAAAGACAGATAAGAAGAACAAAAAAGCCAAAATAGATAATAAAGATGTCGGAAGATTGTCTATAGAGAGTGATCGTTCATCGATAAGTCCGGAACGTAATTCGATAAAGAAGCGTAAGTGATTTGATGAAAAATGTCAGTGGAACTAAAAACAGTATATATATGATTAAGAATAAGGAGAATGTTTTATGGAGAACAAAGAACTTTTAAAACGACAGAAAGATGTTTTAAATAAGATATACGAAGTTTACCTGGAGGCGGATGTCGTGGCAGCGATGGCTCCCGGAGAAGAAGTTGGAAGTAAAGATATGCTTCTTATACAGCATACTGAGATCGGAAAAGATATCGATGAAATTCTGGGTGCATACTATTTTGTCCCTGCACCTGAAGAACTGGGACCGTTTCAGTACTTTTTCACTACACTCTCTCTTTCAGAGCAGATTCCGGAAGAAACAAGAGAAGAGGTGGCAGCAGCCGTGACAATTATTAATTCCCTGATGCCATTTGGTACATTTGTTGTAAGTCCGGATTTTTCTGCCATTTCCTATCGCCATGCGACTCTGCTTCCAAATGATGTAGATGAAAGCACACTGTCACTCACCGTGAAAGCAACCATGCTTAACGCACTCTCAGAGGTTGGCGTCTGGGCAGATCAGTTGGATGCACTGGAATATGAGCGTATTTCCACTGAAGAGTTTAGTGAATACTGTGAAGAGATCAGGAAAAAGATGATTCCTGCAATCTAACTTGCACTGTGCAGTAAAATATGATAAAATTTCTAACCAAATGGACATGTCGCCAAGGTCTCGTGAATACACGGACGTTGGCGATTGTCTGTGCAGATGAAAAGTCATAGTAAGATGATGAAGAGAGGATGAAAATCATGGCGATCAATTATAGCAGTACCCGTGGCGGTGAGAGTAACGTAACAGCTTCGATGGCGATCTTAAAGGGACTGGCAGCAGATGGCGGCCTGTTTATGCCGGATCATATTCCGACATTAGACTGTAGCCTGGAAGAATTATCCAAAAAGACATATCAGGAAGTTGCTTATGAGGTTATGAAGCAGTTTCTTACTGATTTTACAGAAGAAGAGCTTAAAACCTGCATCGAACGTGCTTATGACAGCAAGTTTGATACAGAAGAGATAGCACCGCTCGTAAAAGCTGACGGTGCATATTATCTGGAACTGTTCCACGGAAGCACGATTGCCTTCAAGGATATGGCACTTTCCATTCTGCCGCATCTTATGACAGTGTCTGCCAAGAAAAATCATGCAGAAAATACAATCGTTATTCTGACGGCTACATCCGGAGATACCGGAAAAGCAGCGATGGCAGGATTTGCAGATGTTGAAGGAACCAGAATTATCGTATTTTATCCTAAGGACGGCGTCAGCCGTGTTCAGGAACTTCAAATGCTGACCCAGAAAGGTGCCAATACAAGTGTAGTTGGTATTTCAGGCAACTTCGACGATGCCCAAAGCGGAGTTAAGAAGATTTTTGGTGATAAAGAATTTGCAAAAGAGTTGGATGGCAGAGGATATCAGCTCTCATCAGCCAACTCCATCAATATCGGCCGTCTAGTTCCACAGGTTGTATACTATGTATATGCATATGCAAAGCTGCTTGCAAATGGCGAGATTGCAAATGGTGAGAAGATCAATGTGACAGTACCGACCGGAAACTTCGGCAACATTTTAGCCGCTTATTTTGCAAAACAGATGGGTGTGCCGATCGACAAACTTATCTGTGCGTCCAATGACAATAAGGTGCTTTACGATTTCTTCAAGACTGGTGTATATGACAAGAACAGACCATTTATTCTCACATCATCACCGTCCATGGACATCCTGATTTCCAGCAACTTAGAGCGTCTTATCTATCTTTCTACAGGATGTGATGCAGCTGAGACTAAGAAGCTTATGGAAGAGCTCTCAAAGGATGGTAAATATTCCGTGACAGATGCGATGCGTGAGCGTATGGCAGATTTTGTTGGCGGATATGCAGATCAGGCAGCCAATGCAGCTGAGATCAAACGCCTCTATGATGATACAGGATATATGATCGATACTCATACAGGAGTAGCATCCTGCGTATACCGCAACTATGTTAAAGAGACAGGTGATGCCAAGAAGACAGTTATCGCATCTACGGCAAGTCCATACAAGTTTTCAAGAAGCGTTATGGAAGCTATCTTTGGAAGCGAGGAAGGCAAGGGTGAATTCGAGCTTATTGATGAGATGGAGAAGGCATCAGGCGTGAAGATTCCTCAGGCGATCGAGGAGATCCGTAAGGCAGAGATTCGTCACAACATCCAGTGTAAGCCGGAAGACATGGAAAAGACTGTTTCGGAAATTTTGAAATAATGATAACAATGTTATTTCTTTAACAGACTATGCAAAATAGAAATTTTAGTATATAATGATGTCTGGTAGTTATAAATTAACAATAGAGACAACGAGGAGGTTTGTACATGTTAGTTAGTGCTAAGGATATGCTTCAGAAGGCAAGAGATGGCAAATATGCAGTAGGTCAGTTCAATATCAATAACCTTGAGTGGACCAAGGCTGTTTTACTTACAGCACAGGAGCAGAATTCACCGGTTATTTTAGGTGTTTCTGAGGGTGCAGGAAAGTATATGACAGGTTTTAAGACTGTATCTGCTATGGTTAAAGCGATGATCGAAGAGCTGAATATCACAGTTCCGGTTGCACTTCATCTGGATCATGGCACCTACGAGGGCTGCTACAAATGTATCGAAGCTGGATTTTCATCCATTATGTTTGATGGTTCTCATTATCCGATTGCTGAAAATGTTGAGAAGACCAAAGAATTAGTTAAGGTTTGTGCAGAGAAGGGCATTTCCCTTGAGGCAGAAGTTGGTTCTATCGGCGGTGAGGAAGACGGCGTTATCGGTATGGGTGAGTGTGCAGATCCGAACGAGTGCAAGGCTATTGCAGACCTCGGTGTTGATATGTTAGCAGCAGGTATCGGCAATATCCACGGCAAATATCCGGAGAACTGGCCTGGTTTAAGCTTTGAGACACTGGCAGCTGTTAAAGAAAAAGTTGGTGACATGCCGCTTGTTCTTCACGGTGGTACAGGTATTCCTGAGGATATGATCAAGAAGGCTATCTCTCTTGGAGTAGCTAAGATCAATGTAAATACAGAGTGCCAGCTTGCATTTGCAGAGGCAACCCGCAAGTATGTAGAGGCAGGCAAAGACCTTCAGGGCAAGGGATTTGACCCACGTAAGCTTCTTGCACCAGGTTTTGATGCTATCAAAGAAACTGTTAAGACTAAGATGGAACTGTTCGGATCTATCGGAAAAGCTTGATGAATAATTGAAATTAAGAACCGAACTGCCGGGGTGTATCTTTCGCATTTACGAAGATATATGCCGGTGGTTCGGTTTGTTGTTATTTTATCATTTGTGTGAGGGAGTTCCGTATGGTTGGTTCCTCAAATTCACTTTCAGCAGTTAAAAATGCTTGCGAAGATGCTGATGTAAGTGTTCAGAAAGAATTACTTTTAGAGACATCAGACAAACTTTCGGAGATGAAGGTGGCATTGGCAGAACTTAAGGATGTGAAAAAAGGATTTACCCACCATTGCTATTCGGTGGGTAAATCCTTTTCTTCTTTTACTTTCTTCCGGGACCTGTGGTCAGTCCTTCTTTGATCTCATCGCCCTGATCGGATGTGAATCCGTTAATTCTTGTTCCGGACGAACTGGAGGTCGAGTTAGTTGAAATATCGGTAGTACTTGTTGGTGAAGTATATGTTGTGCCATTGGTATACATACGTCCCGGTGTACTGCTGGTAGTGCTGGATGTGTCGGCTGCAGAACTACTTGTGGAACCTGAGTTAGTCGATGCTCCAGGTGCGGCGGATGAACCGGCTGTTGAACTAGTGCCGGATGAACTGCTGTAACCGCTTCCCGGGATCGGAACAGTGATGCCGGATGAACTGGAATTAGTCGATGAAGCAGTAGTAGATCCCGGTGCGGTATAAGTAGCTGAGCTGCTCGAAGTGTTTGAATTATTCGAACTGTTTCCGCCCGGACCTGTAGTATTCGTAGTTGATGAATTTGAGCTATTTGATGAACTTGTACTGCTCTGGGAAGAACTTGGATCAAAATAGCTGTCAGTTATATTCAAATTCGTAGGCGGATTTTGGCAGGCACCACTCTTAGCAAATGTATATTTCACAGAATCAATGGTCAATGTAGTATTGGAAGCCATCTTGCCGCTGTTTCCGTCAAGATAATAATAAGTTCCGGAAACCTTGAGCCAGCCTTTCTGTCTGTGACCATATTCATTGAAATAATACCAGTCACCGTCGATCTGCTTCCATGCACGGCTCATATTGCCATTTGTCTTGTCCATATAGTAAGTGTTTCCGTTGCTGTCATTGAGCCATCCGGTCAACATCTTGCCCTCGTGGAGGTAGTAGTATTCATTTTTTATAAGCTGCCATCCGGTCAGCATCTTTCCGTATTCGTCAAGATAATACCATGAATCGTTCACCTTCTGCCAACCTGTACGCATAGCACCGTCTGTAGCAAAATAATACCAGGTGCCGTCGCTCATCTTCTGCCAGTTCGTAAACATACGGCCATCGTCACCTAGATAATACCACTTCGTATCAAGCTGCAGCCAGCCCTTTTGCATCACTCCGTACTGGTCAAAATAGTACCAGTAATTGTTGATCTGCTGCCAGGCGGTACGCATAGCACCGTCTGAACCAAAATAGTACCAGGCCTGTGTGGATGAATCCTGTCTCCAACCTGTTATCATCTTTCCGGTAGAGTCATCCATATAATAATACTTTTCACCTATATGAACCCATCCGGTATGTTTCTGACCACTGTCAGTTATATAATACCAATAATTTCCGTCCTTCTGCCATCCGGCTGCCATACTCTTAGAAGAAGGAATAAGTCCAATGGCACCGACGAGGCACAGAAGACCAAAAAATTTCGCATATCTTTTTCGCATCGCGTATCCCCCTTGAATAGTTACTGTGAGTAAAAAAGAAAACTTACAGTTAGTATAACATAACATAGAAAAAATACCTAACGTAAATATTACATTTTTAGTTTATTTTTAGTTGCTGGTCATGCAATGTATGAGTGGTAACTATTTTTCTTTAATAAATCCTTCCGAAATGATTTTGCGGTAATAATTCTTAGCATATCGATACATCACTATAGTATATTCGCCAAATTCGCGTCCTTCCATGCTCTTAAATACTGCCCAGAGCGCCCACAGAAAACCACCGAGTGCCGCATATGCGTAGGTGACAAAGCGTTCTTCCTCAGAAGGTGCGTGCTGCAGGTATACTTCTAAAAGATGATCAAGCTCTTTTTCAGAATAATAAGAATAAATACTGCACATGGCAATATCGATGAGAGGATCGCACATACCAGCATACTCCCAGTCGATAAGTTTAAGTGTTCCGTCAGGAAGAAATAGAAAATTATCGGCAACCGAGTCTATATGCGAAAGACAGCACGGGCGACCAAGTTCATCAAGTTTATCCATGAGTTTATTCATCCATCCGCGGACATCCTTATAATCCTCAAAAAGCATCTCCTCGTGTCCACGGCAGATACGCTCATAAAAATCAATTTTCTCTCTTATATTAAATCTATGAGAAACAGTCACACCTGAGTTGTGCAGTGTTCGCAACATTTCCATACAGGCAGCCATATCGGACTGATTTTTTGCATCGGCATTTCTGGCACCCTCATAATATCTCGCAATCTTGTAGCCTGTCTTACCGTCAAAATATAAAATATGCTCAGTTATTCCGAGTGGTGTGACAGCATCATAGGCGGCTTCTTCTTCCTTACGGTTAATCAAAAATTCAGTGCCAGGTCCCGGAATACGGCAGATATAGTGCTCCCCATTAAGTTCAAAAAGAAAAGACTGATTTGTCATGCCGGATTTAAGACAGCGGATATTGTGAATAGCCTCTTCCTTGACATCGAAGACCTTCGCGATAAGCTGCATGGCTGCATTATCAGAATGATTTTGATACTTGGGATCAAAAAGGCGAAGCTCTTCAAGATTTTCAAATTCATAGATCTGATCCGCTGGCTGGCAGTTTATGTAAAAATCAAGGTCTTTGATATTATCAACCACAACTTGCTCCCAATACCACTGCTCAGTACCGGGCTGATGATAAGCTTTTTCTATGAGAGGAATGAGCTTATCAGAAAAATCACGAGACAAAAACGCTGGGCCGTACATAACCCATGAATCATGTCCGCCGATCTCGACCGAGGTGATGAGTCCTTTCTTATTCGAAGAAAGACACCATTCTGAAGTATCACCTTCCATATATATAGAAGAGTACCAGGCACCACATTCGTATTTGTGGTACATATTGCCTCGGATCCAGTTGTCAGATACCAGAAGGTACATATTGCGGCCACGGAAAAGTTCCCTTGCATGATAAATCGTGGCCAGATTATTTTTGGTCGAATATTCCGGATTATAAAGTAGCTTAACCTGATATTTGTCAATCAGATATTCAAATTTTTCCTTAAGATAACCTACGATGATAGTGATATCTGTGATACCGGCCTCGTGAAGCTGTTTTATCTGCCGCTCGATCATCCTCTCGCCAAAAACTTCCAGAAGCCCCTTAGGAGTCTCAAAGGTAAGCGGCACAAATCTTGAACCAAACCCGGCAGCAGTGATAACGGCACCATCAACCTTAAACTGTTCAAGATATTTAAGACCGTACTCAGTGAGAATATACTTGCCGGTATCCTCGTCGGTCATAAGATACGCCTCCTCAAGACAGTCACCTAGAAGTTTATTCACGGTGCCAAGAGACAGATTTAAAATAGAAGATAGCTCTCTCTGAGTCACATTCGGATTCTCATAAAAACTACGACAGATCAGTCCATAACGATCCATATATAAAAACCTCCGCTCAACTTTTACTTAGATATCAGGGACAAGATGCGATAGAAAATTCGCAGATGTTCTGATGTTGAAATTATACATGTTCAAAAAATAAAAAACAAGGTGGTATTTGAACAAAGATAGTGATTCGAAATTTGAACTGGAAAATAATTGACCGTAAAAAATACGTAAGAAAATGAACAGATAAAAGTTATGGTATTTTGAAAAAGCATGTACTATAATGTGGATGTATCGGAGAAAAGGCGATACTTCGAAGAGATTATCGAATATAGTTCATGTAGCAAAGCTTTCGCTTTTGAATAAAAAGTTGGAAATTCTGTAAAAAAACTATTGATAATTTTACATATCCGAAGTATAATGACCTGGTAATGCAGTTAGGATTTCGAG
>CAVKOQ010000046.1:0-19134 GCA_963657995.1 bacterium | reverse complement strand
CTTTACTGAAATAATACGAGGAATCCAACTTAGAAACAATGATTTTTTTGTCTTATTTTATTGGTTCATTATAGTTGATTTTTTCACTTAATTGAGTATAATGAAAGCATGAACAGCAATGTTCTCGATGTAAGAGCATCGTTAAAAGTTGGGCTGCAGATGGAGCAGGATAATTTTCCGTCTAATAAGATGTTTTAACTGGGCATCGAGCTTGGCAGCTTGGATAAAGCTGTAGTCCACGTGGAGGACTTAATGATTTCCACGTCGTTATGGGTATCTTAACTGGGTACCGAGGCTGACAACCAGCAGAAAACTCTTTTCAAAAAGAAATTCTTAGAGGAGTGTGGTTAAGCATCACACTCCTCTTTACGTATGAGGTATGGATGGCAACAAAAGCAGATAAGAAAAATGCAATAAGACAAGGTATTATAGATTCAGCCGGTATATATAGTCAGAGCCTAGCTGGTAAAACATTTCTATATGTATATGGAGAAGAGTTTTTTGAAGTCTCTTTTCTGATAGATCATTTTCTTCACTTAACAGGAGTGGAGACAAAACTTTCTGCAAAGGACTTCTATAAAAATGCAAAAAAGGCAAAACTTACAAGTAGCCAGTTCTATTTTGATGCAAGGCATCCTTATGCAAATGCAAGAAAGAAGTTGCCCTGCTTAAAGAGATTACCGGAGTTGACAAATAATATGGTGTGTATCCTTAAGGAGATGCAGACGGTTACAATTATTTACAAACTAAGCGTAACTAATCTGGAATTTACGTTGGGACTTACAGAAAATACAGATGTAAATGGTAAGAAGATTAATGACTTTTTTCTTCCTATGTCACTACGAGTGGAGGATACATCCGTAGAAAAGAGTAATGATGGGGAAATCGTTGATTTCATTTTTTCAAAAGATGCAAGCATTGCAAAGTATGATACATTATTGGCAGAAGATAAGAATAAAATGATTCCGGATAGTATCAAGCATTTGATAAGCGAGAAATTATATAGTACAGAGCATGATTAATTGCATATGAAAGTTTTGAAGCATCAGGAAACTGGTGCTTTTCCTTAGAAATAGCACGGTTAAGTTTCTTATCATTTTTTGTACATCTTATGACAGGATATGATATAATATGCCAAAGTTAATATATTGAGAAACATAGAAAATATAAGATATACTAAGATAAACTAAGATATGCGAGGAAAAGAAACAATGTTAAAAATACTGTTTATATGCCACGGCAACATCTGCCGCTCTACCATGGCACAATGTGTATTTACACAAAAATGTTTAGTTGCGGGATTGTCAGATTCATTTTTTATTGACAGTGCTGCTACGAGCACAGATGAGATCGGAAACCCTCCTCACAGAGGTACAGTAAACAAGCTGAGAGAAGTAGGTATTCCGTTGGTTCCTCACAGGGCAAGGCAGATTACGTGGGATGATTATGAGAAATTTGATTATATTATAGGAATGGACAGTGCAAATATTCGAAATTTAAAAATGATGCTAAAAAATGATCCTGATGGGAAAATATACAAATTTCTTGAATTTGCGGGTTTTGACAGAGATATAGCAGATCCGTGGTATACCGGTAATTTCGATGAAACATATGAAGATGTTTTAAAGGGATGTGACGGTTTCATGGATTATTTAAAAAGAACGGGAACTCTCCTGAAAGTGTGATTTCAGGAGAACTCCCATGTTGTCTTTATTTATTTCGCCTGTCTGGCCTCGTTGAGACTCATTCCACTACGGATGAGATCTTCAATACGATCCTCTTTTGCCTTGATTTTCTGGGCTTCTTCAAGTACTTCCTGAAGGTGACTGGCCGGGATGACTACAACACCGGTGCGATCCATTAGGATGAGATCCTCGGGACATATCTGGATACCACCGATAGATACTGGAATATCGACATCAACAGTTTCCATAATTCTGGCACTTTTTACGGGGCTGAAACCACCGATGTATGCCGGGAATTTAAGATCTGCGATCTCGTCAATATCGCGCAGGCTGCCGTTAGTAAGCTCGCCCATGACACCACGCATTTTAGCCCTAGTAGCCTGCATGGCACCGCCTGTGGCAACATTTGTAAGTCCGGTGGCTTCTATAACCAAAAGATCACCATATTCTGTCTGGCTGTCTATGATGGAGGCCTGTTTAGTAAGAGCTTTTCCATCATATGCGGTTTTTCTTGGCATCTGACGGAGTGTTTTTGCAAAACCGGCAGTACGAGGCTGGTATACATCAAGCGGATGAAGACCAAGTACAACTCCGGAGCGGATGCCAAGGTTATCCATGGCATCAGAGATATTTCCAGTTGGAAATTTTTTGTAGTTTTCGATCCAGTAGGTTCTTTCTTCTTTGTTGAACATTTCGTGTCACGCCTGTATAGTAAATGTGCTGTGACATCTATACAGGCGTGTTCCTCCTTCTATAACTATATGTTTTTATGCAACAAATTTGTATATTCCAATGAAAGCAAATACAGCCAACACAGCAAGTGCGATAAATGATACTGCGAACAGCTCTACAAACATACGGTTCTGCGGGAATTTTTCATCAGCATTTTCCTGCTGTGCAACGCCTGCCATGATGAGAGCTCCGGTAGTGGATATCGGTGTGAAACCGGAAACAGTTCCGCCGATAACGATTACGGATACAAGTTCTACAGCACTTACGCCTCCGATGCTCTCAGCAAGTCCGCTTGCAGTTGGAATCAGAGTAGGGAATACTACACCAAGTCCTGAACTGAAGAAGGACATGAGACCTGATGCGATTGCTAAGATTGTTGCTGCCGTTTTCTGTCCCATGACGGATTCAAGACCGGCTACCATGATGTCAATACCACCAGAAATGGAGATTACATTCATAAGAATACCAACACCGAGAACCATGATGATAACATTCCATGGAATCATCTTGAATGCCATTTTTTCATCTCCGCAGCCAAGTACGATGAGTACTGAACCAACTGTAAATCCTGTAAGACCTACATTCCAGGAGAAGAACAGTGCACCGACAGCAAGTGCTGCAAGCCCTGCTAAAGACAGCCACTGGTTTCTATTGAATTTCGGGAGAGTGTCTTCATGGTTAGAATGAGGTGCAACCTGCCATCCTTTGTAGTAAATGTATACGAGAACAGCAACTACAAGTGCTGTGATAGTGAGGCAGATCATAATCGGAATTGTATTTCCGACAAGTCCCTGTGCCTCCATAAGTTCGCGGACAACGGCACTTTCAGGAGTCAGCGGACTCATACGTCCTGACATAACACCGAGATCACCGATGATTGCAGTCATGATAGGGTTTACACCTGCTGATATAGCAACCGGGATTGCGATAACCGGGACAATAGCAAGTGATGGAATGGCACCCGGTCCTACTGCACAGATCAAAAACCCAAGCAGATACATTACAAATGGAATAAGAGCCTTGTGAGGACCTACAAGAGCAACCATTTTTTTTGCAAGAAGTTCAAGAGTTCCATTCTCATTGATGATAGCAAAAAGATATGTTATTCCAATCATCTGCATGCAGAGAGAAGAACTGAATCCCTTGATGATATCACTTGCTTTGACTCCGTAAATGAGTCCGAGGATCATGGCAAAGCCAATACATAGGATTCCGACATTTGCCTTGCGTAAAAAGCCTATTACGATAGCTGCTAAAAGGGCAATGAGTGAAATGAGTCCAAGATTCATAAGTATACCTCCTTAGCGAAATGTGATGCAGACCGGACTTTCGGAAGCGATCACACGACCTGTGTATTCCATACGTCCCTGCTCGGAGTCGAGTTTCATTTCAATGATTGTATCACTGTCCTCATTGGCCATATAGAAACGGCTGTAATCAGGATTAAATGTGATGAAACGAGGGGTGAGACCCATAGCCGGGTAGTAACCAAGTTCCTTCATATAACCGGTTTCCTGATTGATACGGTAGAGAACTATAGATTCATGAATACGGTTTGAACCAATAAGGATCTCGCCATTTTTATCAAGGAGAGAAGCACTGGCCTGTCCTTCACCGGTGTATGTCTCAGGGAGTGTAGGCAGGTTCTGGCGTGCGATGAGTTTTCCGTTGATGTCATCGAACCAGAAATATGTCATCTTGTTGCCTTTTTCATTGATAAGGTATGCATAGTGGTTGTTCGGATGGATCGCGATGTGACGCGGCTCATCATATTCTCTGGAGCGGAAGCAGTCTGTCTCGGTAAGAGTACCATTTTTTGCATCAAAGCGATATACTAGGACCTGACCGTATCCCTGGATTCTTCCCTGTGTGACAACAAAGAGAAATGTCTTTGTCTGATCCCAGATACACTGATGTGCGAAAGATACGGTGCCTTCTTTTCTTCCCGGAAGATGAGTCTCTGAAACGATATCTCCCAGACTTCCGTCAGAATTTCTCTTGATTACATATACTGCACCGCCCTGAAGAGCAGCCACAACCAGGTATTCATTAGTCTTATCTGCGGTAATAAACACCGGATTTCTACCACCTATTTCAATCATATTTAATGGTGATAATGTTCCATTTTCAAGGATTTTGTAACTTGAAACCTTTGTTTTATCTCCATGAACAGAGTAGAGATAGTTTCCGTCATTGTCAAGACACTGATAAGACGGATTTTCCTCTGCAGTCTCAAGACATTGGATAAGATTCCAGTCTCCTGTATTTTCATTGATTTCAAATACTTTTAAACCTTTACCTCTTGCATTTCTTTCTTTGGTTGTTCTGCAGCCAACATAAGCGTAGCTCATCGACAGTCCCTCCTAAAATGAATATTGATTGATAGAATAAAGATTCCTTTTTGACCCTGACATCATTATTCCTCAGTTGTATTTTTACTATGATTTTATGATAAATTATTAACATGACAAATGCAAATTCTGTAAATGAATAGGCAAGATATTCCACTTTGGAATATCTTGCCTATTTTGGTAACTATTCAGAATTCCATTCGCAGAACGCAGTTTTGCATAGCTCTAAATAGTTATAAATTATTAATTTATTCCGTAGTATTCTTCTACAAATCGAATAAATCCCGATATTTCTTCACTCTTATAACATCTGTCAGATATGAGCATGGATACTTTTCTGGATACGGGATTTCCATCTTGATCATATGCCGGGATAAGCTGCAACTTTGAGTCGTCCACTTTCCAGTCATTTCCAAATACGAAACAGATTCCAAGCCCGTTCTCAGCCATTTCTATAGCGATATCAAAATAAGGAACCTGCTGTTTTTCGTGAGGACTACTTCCAAACTGGCCTTTCCACCATTGATTGATGATCATGCGAACCATGGGATTATAAAAAGTCTCAATGAGTGGCATATGCTCAAGAGAGTCTATGGTAGCCCATTTAGGTGCAACAATATAGAGCTCTTCATTAAAAAGACATATCTGATCTCCCAGATATGGAAAATCACCGCATACGAGGCCGATGTCGATAGTGTCGTCGATAAGATTTTTAAGTATCACATCGCTGGAGTTAGAAATTGTTTTAATATAAAGGTTTGAGCCACTTTTTTGATAAGCAGCCAGAAGCTTTGGAAGATGACGTTTTGCGAAGGAATTGGGAACACCAATCTTAAGTGATTCTGTTTTTGATGGCCGATCTGCAAAGTGGTCTTCAATTTCCTGAAGAAAATCAAGAATAATATTGGCCTTTTGAACCAGATATTTGCCATCATCAGTGAATATTACACCGCGGCTTGTTCGTTCTACAATCTGGCGGTTCCACTCAGCCTCTATTGATTGAATCCTCTTGGTCAGTGCGGACTGCGTCATGAAGAGTGCATTGGCCGCTTTGGTGATACTGCGTTTTTCATAGAGAACGCTTAGAATTTTCCAGTCAATATTTTTCATATGTTTTCCTTTTAAATCTTCATACTTTTATCTGATGCGAATTGTTCTGTATATTGTATAAAATCAAATAGCTTTTCCGGGAGTCTCTTTTCCTTTGGATAAACAAACCACGTATTTCTGGTAACAGGAGTGCCATCGTTTAAGAAAAGCGGGGTAAGTGTGAGATTGAAGCGGTTTTCAAAGTTTTCCGGAAGAAAGACCAGTGCATATCCCATGCCTTCATATATAAGCTTCCAGGCTCCGTCGATATGACCAATCATCATTCCTGATGGATATGGCGTATCAAAATTCGATTCCCACCATTTGGTAAGAATATCAGATGTTTTTTCGTTTGTTTTGTAGTCAAGTCTATGCATGCCGGAAAGTTCGGAAAGTTCTACCGGCTCTTTTGTGACAAGAAAACCTCTTGTTTTTCCAAGTAGCGTGCGATGTACAGGCCCATCATAGTCACCACGCAGAAATCCTACATCAACGGAACCGTCCATAACCTGACGATAAAGAGCATCGCTAGAATCATTCAGAATTCGGAATTTTATATTGGGATGAGTCATCTGAAATGGGACGAGTACATCCGCAAGGGAATACTTGCTGTATGTATAGGAAGCACCTATGACAATCTCGGTAAGGGCCTCTTCTTTCATCCTGTTAAGCTCATTTTTGGTGAATTGAAAAAGTTCCAGATATTTTTTTGCTTGTTCTGCCAGAAAATCGCCTTCTGCAGTAAAGGCCAGTCCCTTTGGTGTGCGGTCTACGATGGTGCAGTCCCATTCTGATTCAATTTGTTTGAGTCGCTTTGTCAGTGTTGGCTGCGTCATATATAGAAGATTGGCTGTTTTTGTAAGGTTGGCTGTCTTGTGCAGCTCATATATTATTTTCCAGTCAGAGTCTTTCATGAAAAATCACTTCCTTAAGTAGTTGTGTTGCTGTTTTAAGTGTAGATCTAAACAATTATCATTTTACGATAAAATTTGTGGTTTGTCCCATTTTTTGAGAAAAAATCTAAATATATAATTTTTAAATCTGAGCCATTCCACTTTTGAATAGTTTCATTCCACCTTTCAATTATATTTTTAACAATGTCGATGCTATGATGAAAACAGGTTAACGTTGAATCAATTGAATCATTATGGAGGTTTTAAAATGGGTAAATCATTAACAAGAAAAATCATTGAATCTCATTATGTGTCCGGAAGTATGACTCCGGGAGAAGAGGTATTTATTAAAGTTGACCAGACTTTAACGCATGATATAAATGCAGTTATGACATATCTGGCATTTGAGGCTATCGGTCTTGACAGAATCAGAACCGAGTGCAGTGTAAGTTATCTTGACCACAATCTCCTTTATGTAGACAACAAGACACCTGATGACCATATTTATCTGCAGTCAGCTGCAAAACGTTTTGGCGTTCATGTATCAAGACCTGGAAATGGTATCTGCCATACAGTTCATGTGGCAAGATTTGGTGTTCCTGGTAAGGTCAGCATGGGTGGCGACAGTCATACTCCTCACGGCGGCTCACTTGGAATGCTCTGTATCGGAGTAGGCGGAATGGATGTTGCGACAGCTATGACAGGTGTTCCGATGCGTCTTACCATGCCGCGTGTAGTAAAAGTCAATCTGACGGGTGAGTTAAAGCCTGGATGCAACCCGAAGGAAGTTATATTAAAGATGCTTCAGCTTGTAACAATCAAGGGTGGTCTTGGAAATGTATATGAATATGTTGGACCTGGTGCAGCAGCTTTAGAGGTTCCGGCGAGAGCAACTATCGCAAACATGGGTGCTGAGATGGGTGCTACTACATCTATATTCCCGGCTGATGAGCAGGTTAAGAAATTTATGACAGCTCAGGGACGTGGAGATCAGTATGTTGAATTACTTCCGGATGAGGATGCCGAATATGACGAGTGTATTGATATCAATTTAAGCGAGCTTGAACCGCTTATCTCATGTCCGCATCAGCCTGACAATGTAATTCCGTTAAAAAATGCAGAGAAAAAACGTGTTCAGCAGGTTTTCATTGGAAGTTGTACAAATGCAAGCTATGCAGATATTGCTAAGGCAGCTTTAGTATTTAACGGTCATCATGTAAACGATGATGTAAGCTGTACATGTGCTATTGCATCCAAGCAGACATACCGTGAACTTTTACGAGACGGCTATATTGATATGCTTCTTGCTGCCGGAGTGCGTATTCTTGAGATTGCGTGTGGACCTTGCTGTGCTATTGGCCAGACTCCTGCTACAGACGGAGTTGCTGTTCGTACATCAAACCGTAACTTCAAGGGCCGTGCCGGAAATCCAACGGCCAAAATTTATCTGGTAAGTCCTGAAAGTGCTGCGGCTACTGCAATTGTTGGAACTTTTGCAACAGCTGAAGACATTATGGGAGAAGATGTAAAGAAACTGGGCGAAATCAAAGAACCTGATCAGTATATTGTTGATGATTCTATGATTATCCCTCCGCTTTCAGAAGAGGAGGCTAAAAAGGTCGAGATCGTTCGCGGACCGAATATCAAATTCCTTCCTGTACCAGAAGCTCCTACACAGTATCTGTGTGCACCTATTAGCTTAAAGGGACGTGACAATATCTCTACAGATGACATCACACCTGCCAGTGCTGAGTTTTCAAGCATGCGTTCCAACATTCCGCTTATGTCACAGTATTGCTATCATAGATATGATCCGGAATTTGCTGCACGTGCAAAAGCCATGGGTAAGAGCATTATTATCGGTGGTGAAAACTATGGTCAGGGTTCATCACGTGAACATGCGGCTATCAATCCGATGTATCTTGGCGTAAAATGCGTTATAGCTAAGAGCATTGCACGTATTCATAAAGGAAATCTTGTAAACCACGGAGTTATTCCGATGCTTTTCGAGGATCCGGCTGATTATGATAAGCTTGATCAAAGTGACGAGCTGGAATTTGAAAATCTTCTTGATCAGATTCCAACGAGATCTATCCTTATCAAAGATAAGACAAAAGATTTCACATTCCGTGCACGCTTAGACCTTACAGATAACGAGATTGCAGTCGTTTTAAGCGGCGGACAGCTCTCATATCTTAAAAAGCAGCTGGCAGCAGAGGAAAAATAAGAAAAATTAGTTATTCTGAATGTTTTCAGATGCAGATTTTTTTCTAAGTTCCTGCATGATCATCTCATAGAGGTCCTGGATTGTTACAAGTTCTGAAAAGTCAGTTTCTGGAATATTTATCTTAAACTGATCTTCAATCTCTGTGATAAAGTATACGCTTAAAAATGAATCCAGCCCAAGATCATCGATAAGTTTTTTATCGAGGGTCAGGGGGCTGGATATTTCTACATATCCGGATAATATTTCTTTTATTTTTTTCAGAATTACATCCTGAGTAAGTGTTTGAATCATGGAAATCTCCTTTAAAATATCCCCAAATTGGTTAATTGATTACATTATAGCACGATAATACATTTGAAAGATGTTAGAAATTTAATTTTTTTTCACATTCCGAACATACTTTTATCACATTTATTGATTATATTAAAACACGTAAAGGCAAGAGACCTTTCATAATTACTTTTTCATACCTACGCCGGCAGAACTCCTTTTCTGCCGGCTCCTCCTATGTTACGGTACTTGTTCAAATATTCATAAATTCTTATTGTTTTATAGCTCATGCGTTGTACAGCAATTTTGACAGTTCTTTTTTCATGACATTCCCCAAAAGTAGAGTGATTTTGTTATAAATTTATGCTATGATACCATCAGAGAAACGTATATTTTGATTTTATCATCATAGAAAGTTTTCAGAAAGGACGGGGACGATGCGAAATTTTACATTTGAGAACGCAACAAAGATTTATTTTGGCAGCGGTTGTGTAAAGGAACATTTGCTTGAGGCATTAAAGCCGTATGGCGAAAATGTGATGCTGGCATACGGTGGGGGATCTATCAAGAAAAATGGCATTTATCAAGAGGTTATTGATATACTGAAGCTTGCCGGTAAGCGAGTGGTAGAATTTTCAGGCATTATGCCCAATCCTACATATAGTAAGATGATGGAAGGTAAAAGAGTAGTCAAAGAAAATCATGTAGATCTGATTCTCGCCGTGGGCGGTGGCTCTGTTATGGACTGCAGCAAGGCGATCTCAATGGCAGCAGCGACTGACAAGGATGTCTGGGAAGAGTACTGGATCAAAAAGGGAGAAATTGATTTTGAACCGGTGCCTGTTGGTGTGATTGTAACTGTTGTCGGTACCGGAAGTGAGGTCAACGGTGAGGGTGTTATCACACATGAGGAGCAGAAGATCAAGACAAGCCGCAATTATCAGAGATGCAATCCTGTCTTTGCGATGATGGATCCTGAATATACATATACTGTTTCAAAACTTCAGACAGCAGCAGGTGGTTTTGATATGTTAAGCCATGTGATGGAAACATATTTCAGTGCACCTGATGATGACAATATTTCGGACGGAATTTCAGAAACACTGATGAGAACTATTATTGCAAATCTTCCGATTGCTATTCGTGAACCACAAAATTACGAAGCACGAAGTAATCTTATGTGGGCATCTACGATGGCAGAGATTGGTATTATCAAATTAGGAAAACAGTGCGATTTCGAGGCACATATGATAGAACATCAGATGGGTGCATATACAGATTGCAATCATGGTATGGGGCTTGGAGTTATTCATCCGGAGTATTATAGAAGAATCTGCAAAGACGGCATAAAGAAATTTGTTAAATTTGCCGTAAATGTTTGGAGAATATCACCAGAAGGTAGTACAGAGGAAGAAGTGGCATTTGCCGGAATCGATGCACTGCAGAAATTTATAAATGATATCGAATTGCCGGGAAGTTTACGTGAATTAGGAATAACAGATCACAGTTTGCTTAAAACTATAGCTGATTCTTGTATTCTCAATGATGGCGGATATCGTAAGCTTTCACATGCAGAAATTTTGGACATTCTTGAAGCGTGTTATTAGAATAACGTGACTTAACAAACGATAAGGAGAAAATGAATATGCCTCATATAGCGATAACCTTGTACCCAGGACGCGGACATGATGAAAAAGCGAAACTTGCAGAAAAAGTCAGAACACTGGTTTCTGAAGAATTAAATAAAGATCCTAAGGTTGTGACGGTATCAGTACATGATTTGCCACCTGAGAAGTGGCCGGAATATCTGGACAAGATACCGGGTGAGGAAAGATTTTATTGAATAAATTGATTAAGTGGGATGCTGTGGGCACAAAAATGTCTGCAGCATTCTTTTGTTTGTATCATAATAAGTTTGGATAATATGTTGTTGACAAATTTAAAAGTTGTTATATAATGAACATATGAACAATAATTCATATGAATGATGTTTTATGCGAAGGGAGGAATAAGATGGCTATTCATGATGTAGAGTGCTGTGAAGAGTGTGCTGTTCATGACGATGTTGTGAAATCTGTTCAAGGAATGCTGCCGGACGATGATGATTTATATGATCTGGCGGAATTATTTAAAGTATTTGGTGATTCAACCAGAATCCGTATTTTATTTGTTCTGTTTGAATCAGAAATGTGTGTATGTGACATCGCACAGCTTCTGAATATGACGCAGTCTGCTATTTCACACCAGCTAAGGATTCTCAAGCAGTCTCAGCTGGTAAAGAGCAGGAGAGATGGAAAGTCGGTATTTTATTCACTGGCAGATGACCATGTTTACAGGATTATCAAACAGGGATTCGAGCATATCAAGGAATAATAAAAATATAAAAAAGGATGGAGAAATTATCATGAAGAAGAAATTTAAATTAACTGATCTGGACTGTGCAAACTGTGCTGCAAAGATGGAAGATGCCATCAAGAAACTTGATGGAGTCAATGATGCAAGTGTGAGTTTTATGATGCAGAAGATGACAATTGATGCAGATGATGCACGATTTGACGATATCATGAAACAGGTTGTGGATATTTGTAAAAAAGTAGAGCCGGACTGCATTATAAATATGTAATATAACATCTAAAGCTGGTTCGGGTGTCAAAATGCCCGAACCTTCTATGATAAAAGGAGAGTATATGAATCAGAAACAAAAAAACATGCTGATTCGTATCATTGCATCAGCAATTATATATATTGCGGCTTCGATAACAGTAAAGATGAATATACTTGTAAACATGCCGAAGCCATGGACGAATTTTGTATTATTTCTTATTCCATATATGATTATTGGGTGGGATATTGTATACAAAGCAATCAGAGGCATAAAGAATGGCCAGGTTTTTGATGAGAATTTTCTTATGACCGTGGCCACATTTGGTGCATTTGGTGTAGGTGAGTTCTCAGAGGCTGTTGCCGTTATGCTGTTTTATCAGATTGGAGAACTTTTCCAGAGCTATGCTGTAAATCGTTCCCGTCAGTCCATAAGCGATCTTATGAATATTTGCCCGGAATATGCCAACATTGAAAAAGATGGGAAATTAGAACAGGTTGATCCGGATGATGTAGAAGTGGATGATATCATTGTCGTACAGCCAGGGGAGCGGATACCGCTGGATGGCGTGGTGGTCGAGGGCGAGTCTATGATTGATACATCTGCACTGACAGGAGAGGCTGTACCAAGACATGCCACAGCGGGGGATGAGATTGTCAGCGGATGTGTCAACGGAAGTGGTCTCTTGCACGTACGTGTTACGAAAGAATTTGATGATTCTACAGTGGCACGTATTCTGGAATTGGTAGAAAATGCCAGCAGTAAGAAGGCAAAAGTTGAGAATTTTATCACTCGTTTTGCTAAGTATTACACACCATCGGTTGTTGCTGCCGCAGTTATACTGGCTTTTATACCACCGATAGTACTTGGAGGCGGATTTGGCGAATGGATTCAGAGAGCCTGCATATTCTTAGTTATTTCATGCCCATGTGCATTGGTTATCTCGGTACCACTCAGCTTCTTTGGTGGAATCGGTGCAGCATCAAGAATTGGTGTATTGGTTAAGGGCAGCAATTTTATTGAGGCCGTCTCAGAGCTTGATACGGTTGTATTTGATAAGACAGGTACGCTGACAAAGGGTGAATTTAAGGTGACTGAGCTTCATCCGTTAGGAATCAGTGAAGATGAGCTTCTTGAGCTGGCGGCCTATGCTGAAAATTATTCCACTCATCCGATTGCAGAGTCGATCCGTGAAGCATATCTGGAAAGAAAGGGAAATCCTAAGAAAAAGGGAAATATAGATGTTTCTGAAGATGACACAAAAGAGGCATCTACGAGAGATGCCCTGATTGATCTAAAGCGAATTGGTGAGACGAAGGAAATTTCAGGTCATGGAATCAGAACATTGATCGACGGACATGAAGTACTGGCTGGAAACGGACGCCTGATGAAGAGTGAAAATATAGCATATCAGGAGTGTGATGGCATTGGAACCGTGATTTATCTTGCAAAGGATGGTAAATTTGCTGGAAGCATACTTATTGCTGATTCAATCAAGCCAGAAACTAAAGAGGCTATTCGTGGACTTAAATCTGCCGGAATCCGACGGACTGTCATGCTGACAGGTGACAGAAAAGCAGTCGGAGAGGCAGTTGCCAAAGAGATAGGTATTGATCAGGCTTATACTGAACTCCTTCCTGCAGATAAGGTAAATAAAGTGGAAGAAATGCTTGCCGGGATGAACGAAAAAAATAAGCTTGCCTTTGTCGGCGATGGTATCAATGATGCACCTGTTCTATCGCGTGCGGATGTAGGAATTGCGATGGGGAGTATGGGAAGTGATGCCGCAATAGAAGCGGCCGATATAGTTCTTATGGATGATAATCCGGCTAAGATTGCTAGCGTTGTAAAAATTGGACGAAAAACAATGACAATTGTACGTCAAAATATTGTATTTGCACTCGCAGTAAAAGCAATTGTACTTCTGATGGGCGCAGCCGGCGTAGCTAATATGTGGGAAGCTGTATTTGCTGATGTAGGTGTTTCGGTAATTGCAATTTTAAATGCAATGCGTGCATTAAGAACAAAATAATCAACACGAAAAATATTAAAGTAATTTATACAGAGTTTCTGAAATAGTTGTAATAATCCTTAATAAAATAGTAATTGAATCTATCAAAAGAATGAAGTAAGATCGTATACTGTAGGATAGTAGACGAGGAGGAATATGATGAAAACGAAATGGATAAAAACGGCGGCTGTTCTGATGACAGCGGTCTGCCTGAGTGTGGCAGCAGCGTTTACAGCCATGGCGGCACAGACGTTTCAGATAACCGCTTCGATCGGCTCCTGTCTGATCAGTGCAGGACAGAATACAGTCGATATTTCACTTTCAAGTACAGGAGATACAGCGGGGACAGATGGAAAGATTTATCTCTTTGAACTTAAGCCGTATGAGTCGGAGATTGGAAGCCGGACGGATTATGTAGGCAGCATAGGTGCAGGGGAGACGACAACTATCTCGATTCCTTTAAACAAGGGAACTGCACAGGACCGCCTCTACAGCCGGTTTGTTCCGGCAGTGTTTGATGGTTCGACATTTACAGCAGTCGGCTCGGCACATTATATCACAAATCCGGAGGTGATTGCGGCCAATCAGGATGCGTTTAAGACGCCGCTTACGAAAAAAGGTTTGAATATTCAGTTAAATATGATCAATGATGCATTTACACTGGGAGTAAAGCACGTAGCGGTCAATATTGCATTTTCGCAGTTTTTGGGAAGCGGTATTGATTATGTGTATGATGGAAAAACATATCATTTTAACAAATCCGTAGTTGAAAACTATGATAAGACGATCAGTACATATACCGGAAAAGATATATCTGTGACGGCGATCGTTTTAAATGACTGGAACGATGCACATCCGGAACTGGTTCATGCAGGAACTGCTAAATCTTCCAATGCAAATTATTATATGTTTAACACGAAGACGCAGGAGGGATTTGAGACGACGCGTGCGATCTTCGCATTTTTGGCAGATCGTTACAGTGGCAAGAACCATAATTCGAATTATGCAAAGGTTTCCAACTGGATTCTTGGCAATGAGATCAATAATCAGATTTGGAACTACATGGGACCGGCGGATCTGAATACGTATGTATCCACGTATCAGCAGGCATTCCGTACATTTTACACGGCGATCAAGAGTACAAGTGCGAATGACCGGGTTTACTTCTCACTTGACTTCTGGTGGGGAACTCCGTATGAAAATCTGAACGATCAGGTACACTATACCGGTAAAGGTATTGTAGATACGTTTAACGCCCTGGCAGTGACAGAGGGTCAGATGGACTGGGGCATTGCCTATCATCCGTATCCGTATCCGATGACGGAACCGGAATTCTGGGATGATCCGGCAACAGGGCTTGTAACTGAGAGTGCGGATTCACCGATTGTTAACTTTGCAAATTTACATGTGCTGACAGATTATCTGAACCAGGATTCGATGAAGACGGCATCCGGAGAAGTGCGTCATGTCATTTTGACAGAGGAAGGATTTACCGCACAGAGTCTGACACGGGGTGATGTGTCAGATATTCAGGCAGCAGCATTTGCTTATTCTTATTATATCGTGGACAGTAATCCATATATCGATGCGTACATTTTAAGTCGTCAGGTCGATGCTCCGTCTGAGGTAAGAGCAGGTTTAAGCTTCGGTCTTTGGTCTTGTGATATGAATCAGGGTGATGAAATTGTTGCTGTGAAGGATCGTAAACTCTGGAGAGTATTCCATGACATTGATCAGAAAAAATACACGCTGGATTCTACGAACTTTGCGAAGTCGATCATTGGAATTAACAAGTGGTCGGATGTGATTCCGAATTTCCGATGGAAGTATCTGGAACAGTAAAAATAAAACATCAAAAAAAATCAATAAAAACTCCGTTCTGAGGGGAAAACATCCCCAATGAGTGGAGTTTTTTGTTATAATGGTCGCGGAAGAAATAGTCTAAAATTATTACTCAGAAGATAAATGAAGGGATATTTTCATGACATTTACAAAAGAGAAACGAAAACAGTATCTTGAAATCGTGTTATGGTGTCTGGCTGCAGTGTATTTTTGCATAGAATTGCTGCAATTTGGCAAGACTGTGAAGAGAATGGTAGTTGTGGGAGGCGTGTGTGTTGTTTCAGTTCTGATTCATGCGAAAAGAACATTGGCGGATCCGGAATATAGTAGTCAGGTATTGGGACTTAAACAGAAAGCGGGCAGAGATTACCGATATGATTGGCTGAGATGTCTGGCGGTCATGATGGTAATTCTTACTCACGCGGTTAAAGCGGATTTGGACGAGGGATTCATTCTGGATGAACGGGCGAAATTTGTATTTACCGTGTTTTATATGTTATGTCTGGCTTGCAATTTGATCTACGTGATGTTGAGCGGGGCGTTGTTGCTTCCGTATAAAGAAGAGAGTGCATGGAAGTTTTATTTGAAACGAATTTCGACGGTGGCTCTTCCGATGGTAATTTACTATGCTTTTTATATGTGGCAGGCGAGTGAATTGGACGGTAATATTCCGTGGGAAACAATTCGGGAATTGCTGCTTCGTTTGTGCCAGGGTACAACTCCGGAGTCACCGCATTACTGGCTGATGTATGTGCTTTTATCGATCTATATTGCAGTTCCCTTTTTACGTTATATGTTTAGAAATATGCCATATAAGGTATTGACTGGACTGGTAGGCGTGAGTATGGTTTTGATGGCACTTGATTTATTTTGTCCTATAGCACTCGGGATCAGCAGTTTTCTGGGGAAGTGGGAAGGTATTGCCATCATGGGCTACTGGGTAACAAGACCTGAGACAAAAAAATATTATCATCAGCTGATGGTGCTTGGACTCGCAGCGTTTGGCCTTATGGTTGCAATGATTGGCTGTGATTTGAACTACCAGACATTATGCACAAATTATTCGCCTGTCATGGCATTGATCTGCATGGGGATGTTTGCGTTCGTATTAGAAAATAGAAGGATATTTGAACGTGGAAATGTATTATTGCTGATACTGGGAAAATATAGCTACTCCCTGATATTGGTACATTGGTGGGCACTATACGGGATTGTGAGAGAAAAGTACCAGATTCATGTTGGACAGTATTACACGGGCGGTTTATTTTTGACGCTTATTTTGACGTTGCTGGTATCTCTTATTGCTTCAGTGTTGATTGACAATCTGATCATCATGCCGGTGCAGCTTGTTTTCGCTGGAGGAATTAAGAAAGTGGAAACACTTGGTAATCAAATTTATAATAGGTGGAAAAAATAATAAATAGTAATAATAGTAAAAAACACCCCGGTGATCGAAAAATTCAAGATCACTGGGGTGTTTAAGCTTAATAGAATTTAGAAGTTTTTATCAGATTTTGTTGCTTTGTCTCCAGATATGCATCTTCTCAGCTTCCTTGATCAGCTGATCACGAAACTGTGGATGAGCAACTGAGATAATTGCTTCACATTTCTGCCATGTGGAAAGTCCCTTTAAGTTTACCTTACCGTATTCAGTTACGAGGTAATGAATGTTTGAACGTGTATCAGTTACGATGGAACCCTGATTGAGTGTCGGCAGGATACGTGACTGAAGTTCGCCGGATTTGTTTTTAAATGTAGAAGAGCAGCAGATGAAGCTCTTTCCACCCTTGGAAAGGTAAGCACCGAGAACGAAGTCGAGCTGTCCGCCGGCACCGCTGATGTGCTTGATTCCTGAGGATTCTGCGTTGACCTGACCAAAGAGGTCGAGATCTACTGCATTGTTGATAGACATAAAGTTGTCTAAGGCGGCTATTGTACGAACATCATTGGTATAGTCAACCGGAGCACTCATACAAGCAGGGTTATTATTTAAGTAGTCGTAAAGCTTCTTGGTACCTGCACCGAATGCATATACCTGACGGCCTTTGTCAAGTGCTTTATGAGCACCGGTAATCTTGCCTGCGGCAGCGATATCTACAAATGCA
This sequence comes from bacterium, assembly GCA_963657995.1. Taxonomy (GTDB): domain Bacteria; phylum Bacillota; class Clostridia; order Lachnospirales; family Lachnospiraceae; genus Otoolea. Next base: position 1,327 of record CAVKOQ010000046.1, on the reverse strand, counting down.
TCAACATACATCTCAGTATGAACACCGAGATCCTTTAAGTCTGATTTGGCAATCAGAGATCCGACAGCATTCGGCATGCCACCGATACCTAACTGCAGGCATGCACCGTCTGGAATCTCGTCTACAATCAATTTTGCAACGGCCTCATCTACTTCAGTAGCAGCAGCTCCACCGCCCATTTCTGCGATAGATGGATTGCTTCCCTCTACAATCATATCTACATCAGAAATATGAACACAGTTTTCAAATCCGCCAAGGCAGACAGGCATATTCTCATTGACTTCTACGATAACAACTTTAGATGTCTCACAGCATGCTGACATATGTGAAGCATTCGGACCGAAGTTGAAGTATCCGTGTTCATCCATAGGAGCGACCTGGAAAACTGCAACATCAGGTTTGGTTGCAGATTCACGGTAATATCTTGGAAGTTCAGAGTAACGGATCGGAGCGTAGAAGCTAAATCCCTGTGCGATTGCCTTTCTCTCGATTCCGCCCATGTGCCAGGAGTTCCATGTCATATGTGCTGCAGGATTATCAATCTTGAAGATCTCCGGTACCCACATAAGGATACCGCCGCGGAAGTTTACGTTCTCAAGATCCGGGAGTCTCTTCGCGATGGCAGCATCAACAGCTACCGGTGTTCCTGTGGTCCAGCCATAGTCAACCCAGTCGCCAGATTTGACAACTGAGGCTGCTTTTTCGGCTGAAACCAGCTTTCCTGCATACAGTTTCTTGTAATCCATATTGTTCACCCTATCCTTATAATATATGAAAAAATGTGAAGGTGTTCTCACAAACGAGTGTTCAGAACAGCTCCGATGAATACAAGTTTAACATCTCAATTATCCATTGTCAACGAAGGAGAAAATTAGAAAATAGCACGAAAATGTATGGTTATTCATATTTGCAAAACATAGATATAAACATTTGTAAATAAGATAAAAATGACTTTGTCTTTTATTTCACAAAGTCATTTTTTGCTTGGTTATAATGCTGATCGAAGGGCTATCATGTTGAGAAAATATGATATAAAAATTGTGCATTCCGCATAATAAGCCTAAAAATTAAAAAAATTATAGACTAAAGTCTAAAAGAAATTGAGAATCTAAAAACTTTATAAATCCATTGATAATTATTTGACAGAACTCTTTTGTGGTGTTAAGATACAGTTACACTATCATATTTATCACTATTTTACTTTTACTGCAGTTGTGTTATTTACGTGGTGGATCATTTTCAAGGAGGATTTTTCAATGTCTAAGAAAGTCGTAATTGCAAGTGCATGCCGTACCGCTGTAGGTTCCATGGGTGGCCAGCTCAGTAC
>CAVKOQ010000045.1:0-19276 GCA_963657995.1 bacterium | reverse complement strand
TCTCTGAATTTTGGGGCTGAGCTGTTATCAATTCTCTTTAATGCCTCTATTGTCATCTTTATTCACCATTCTTTCTCAACTGTATCTTTTAACACAAATCCATCTAGATTTCAATCAATTTACACAAATCATCTGAACTGCAGTTCCAATATATCCAGATTAGCCGGTGTTCCATCCTCTACCTCCAGTGGAAGATAAACTCTGCCAATCACCTGAACACGCTGGTTTTCTCTATAAGTATTAATGAAATCCTGATAAAGTTCCTTATCTACAAATCCTACCATACTTCCGGTTCGATCCTTAAGAAGTACAGATGCTGTATTCGGTTCCTCACCATCAACAGGCTTCTGTTTGATGATATTATCAATCGTCACATCAAGTCTCACAAGCTCACAATCTGATAATGAGTAAGTCAAATCGTCTTCAGGGAAGAAATCTGCCGTATCAACCTGTCTTGCGAAAACCTTGCCCTCTTTACTCTCAAAAGGCTTAAGCTTTTCACGGTACTCTCTTACCAGAGCATCTATGCCAACCATGTGATGCCAGTCAGCAACTGTCTCTCCTGTCACCTCGCCAACTTCACTCCAGTCAATAGAAAAGCAATACTGCCATGTGCCCTCTTCTCCATTTTGCATGTAAAACTCAATCTTGTCTGACTCTGGATTTCTTCGAATCATGACTGTATTTCTCTTATCATAACGGGTCATATACATCCGCTCTGATTCACTCCACATAATCGCACCTTCCTTCCTGTTAATTTACCCAGGCGCCATCAGCTCCTACCCAGAAGCCATCCGGTGTAGCTGTATTTGCAAGCATCATGCCATTAGACAAATCAAAATAATACCATTTATCACCTATCAGATGCCATCCGGTTACCATCTTACCGTCTGATTCCAGATAAAACCAATTAGTCTCTCTCTGAAACCAGCCAGTTCGCATAGCTCCATCCGACTCAAAATTATACCACGATCCATCTATTAGTGCAAACGCATTCTGAACTTCCGTTCCATCTGCATACATATAATGCCATCTGTTATTCTTGATAAACCAGCCTTCTCTGTAAGGAGTATAACTTACATTTGGCAGAGTCGATGTATTTGAGCTGCTGCCCGAACTGCTTGATGAACTGGTTCCCTGTTTATATTTTGATGATGAGTATGAGGACCATGCTGTATAATCACCATCCTCATAGGCACGTACACGGAATTTATAATTTCCCGTCTTCGTCATATCATCTGCAAAATTATAGGTCATATTGGTAGTCTTTACTGTTTTTACCAGATTAGAGCTACGATAAAGTGCTACCTGATAACGTTCTGATTCGGAGTCTTCATCTTCTTCCCAACATGCCTTGTTGCCATCCCAGTATACATCTATAATATCCGCATAGCTGACCATAGGAGCCGACAACATAGCCATCATTCCGGCAGCTGCTGCCAGTCCTGACATATGTATCATATGTTTTTTTATGAAAGTCTTAATCCTATTATTCATAACATCCTCCTAACATTGTCATCCGGCTTCTATATCATCCATCACTCTTCATATCTTTTACAGAAATTGTAGCACCCAATGTGGGACAACTGTGGGACAAATTTTGTCTTTTTTCAAATTTTTTTAATCTAGAACATAAATTCCCATTCGCCCTCTGCCCAGCTGTACTGTGCCATGTATTCACTCGGATTTTCGTCTGACGATGAGTTATCTTTATCGTATTCGTATGCATCGCAGCTGAACAAATCTGTATTTACCGAATAATAATTCCTGTCATGCACAAAAAGTCCTGTAATCCCAGCTTTTTCGAGCGATGCATCAAGTTCACGAACAATCTTTGAGAGATAGTCCTGAACAGTTCTGGAATACTCAACATCTTCAAAAAGAACAGCTGCTACTTCCTTTCTTGTGACACCTCCGCCCTTCTTATGAATCAGATAAGCGAGCAGCTCTTTTGATTTTGCCCTTCCAAACCTAACCGGTGCACCGTCAATAAGCAGATCGAACTGTCCAAATGTGATTGCACGGAGTTTTTTCTTTTCCTTCGGTTTTTCATAGCGAATTTCTTTTAGTTCCTTAGCCAGTGCTTCAGTCGTGACAGGTTTAAGTACGTATCCGCTGGCATGCAGCCCAAACGCTTCCATTCCATAATTGTTGTATGCTGTTACGAAAATTATGTTAATTCTGGAATTCAGCTCTTTTAATTTTTTTCCGAGTTCAATTCCGTTCATACCAGGCATCTCGATATCCAGAAAAGCCACTTCACAGACATGCTCTTTTGCATACTGATAGGCGTCTTCGGGATTATTGAAGCCAACTACATTTTCCCCAGTAACAAGCGGTGCCAGCTCATGCTTTAAAAGTTCAAGTCCCATCCACTCATCATCTACAAGTAAATATGTCATGTTTTCCTCGCTTCCTTCGGTACCCATATCCTGCACTTCGTTCCTTCACCGATCACACTTGTAATCTCGAATTTACCTCCGCACATGTTCTGGATTCGCTCACGCACGTTGATAATTCCTATATGGCTTCTGCCGTCATCAGGCGTCTTGTCAGTATCAAATCCTACACCGTCATCTTGTATGATAACCTCAAATCCATCTTCAGTGTGCTTGGAACGTATAAGTACAGTACCTCCTTCAATTCGCTTTAATATGCCGTACTTGAGTGCATTTTCAACCAGCGGCTGTATCGTCAGTGGTGGAAGTTCGAATCCTGTCTCCTCGATCTCCCACTTTATATTGATCCTATCCCTGAATCTTTCTTTTTCAAGGACCAGATAATGCTTGACATGTTCGATCTCTTTTTCAAGAGGAATATTGTCCTTGCTTGTAAGTGCATCAAGATTACCCCTGAAATATACAGCCAGTTCATCAACCGCCTTTGCTGCACGCTCAGGATCCAACTGACATAAAAACTTGATAGTTGTGAGTGCATTGAACAGAAAATGCGGTCCTATCTGTGAGATTGCAATCTGAATACGCATATCACCGAGCATTCTCTCATTGTCTATGAGTTCCCTTGACTGAATCGTTCGTGTGGCTATATACATGGCAATAAGTGAAGCTGTAACCGCAAGATTCATAAGCGAATATCCATATAATATGATCTGTATAATCACAGCTACTAACGGAAGAATCAGGTAACTCAAAAAACAAAAGAACATTTCCCTTATGATATATTTTCTATATTCCAAAAGTGCAACCAGATCAATAACCATTCCTATTAGTCCGATTCCCATAAGAATCCACCAATATCTGCCACGGTAATAGCAGTTATCTGCGGTAAAACCGTAAAATATATCACCCACCTGACCTATTGTAAGTACAAATAAACCGACCATCAAAAGACTAAACATAAATCTTTTGTACTTATTGATATCCTGTGATCTGTTCTCAGGCAACTTCACATAATCAAGAAAATATATTGTAAAAAGATATACTATCACGTAATTGGTGGCATAAACCATATAGTTACTGAATCTCACCATATGATAGCCAACATCTGTCACATTGCCTCTAAAACCCCAGGCAACCGCATCCATAAGTAGTTGCAGTGAATCAGTCACAAGAAGTGCTCCGAGAATCTTTTTGCTTTCACTTTTCAGTTCACTTCCAAAGAAAAGTCCAAGAAATGCCGCGAAACAGAAAAACATTCCCCACAATTCCAATGCAACATGGATAGCAGTCCTAATTGTCATACATCATACCTCTTGCTATATCTTCTTTCGTAAAGTCAGGATATTCTGGTTATTTTCGAAATGATATGTCACCTCATCCATAGTTTTTTTAACAAGATAGATGCCCAGTCCTCCGATTCTGCGCTTCTCCGGTTCAAGCGTAACATCCGGATCTTCAAGTGTCAGCGGATCAAATGGCTTTCCGTTGTCTCTAAGTTCTATCTCAAGTTCATGTTCGTTAATTGCCTCTACTCTGATAATTGCAAGACCAATCTCATCAGGATATGCATAATTGACTATATTTACAAACAGCTCCTCTACAGCCATGCAGATCTGCTGCTGCTCTCTTTCCTGGCAGCCGCACTTGTCCAGATTTTCCTGCACAAACTCCATGATCGAATCCAGATTTTTTCCCATAGCCTCAAAGCTTCTCTCTGCCATCTTCTCATCCTCCTTCTCTATCTACAGATCTTTTTTAACCTAACATCCCACCTATACTTTATGGCAACAATGCACAAAAGTCAATGCCAAAATCAAGCATTGACTCTTTTAAAAAATAGATTAATTCATATTATACGTCAATATATTTGATAAATGTGTATAACATCATACCAAATTTTTATACATTTCCGGTCGTCTGTCCCTGAAAAGGCCCCATGAAAGACGATCTTCCATCAATTTATCCAAATCGAATGTTTCTGTGATAACCCCCTCTTCTTCTCTCCCCATAGATGCTTTGATTTCTCCGCAACCATCTGTTATGAAAGAAGAACCATAGAAAATCAGAGAAGATCTCTGTCCGGCATTTTCTTCACATGGTTCGACTTTTTCTTCTCCCACACGATTCGCAGCAAGCACCGGTACCAGGTTTGACGCGCTGTGTCCCTGCATACATCTTCTCCAATGAGGCATACTGTCCGTAGACAGTATCGGCTCGCTGCCGATAGCCGTCGGGTACAGAAGAATCTCCGCTCCTTCTATCGCCATGGCCCTTGCCGTCTCCGGAAACCATTGATCCCAGCATATGCCGACACCTATTTTCCCATAAGCTGTGTCAAACACCTTAAATCCCGTATCTCCAGGTGTGAAATAAAATTTTTCCTGATAAAAATGATCATCCGGAATATGAGTCTTCCTGTAAACCCCAAGAATTGAGCCGTCTGCATCAATCATAGCAACTGAATTAAAAAGTCTGTTTACATCTCTCTCATAAAAGCTGACAGGTATCACAACGCCAAGTTCTTTACAAATCTTCTGAAAATGTATAACTGCCGCATTTTCCATCACCGGTGCTGCAAAATTATAATAATCGTATCTGCGTTCCTGACAAAAATACTGACGTTCAAATAGCTCCGGAAGAAGGATTACCTGTGCTCCATCCGCTACCGCCTGCCGCACCAGATTTTCGGCTTTTTCTATGTTTTCTGCTACATTCCTACTGCATCGCATCTGAACTGCCGCACATCTTACATTTCTCAATTTCTGCTTCTCCTTCCATTTTGCAATCTGCCTATTTCTGAAATCTGTCTATTTTTTTAATCTGTTCTGCATGATTCTCTGATTTCAGTGCTCTCCAGCTGGGATCTGCTGAGTAATACAATGAATATTTCCGCCACCTATGATGATCGCCCTTGCATCGATCGGACATATATTTCTATCCGGAAATAATTTTTCCAAAATCTCGCAGGCCAGTTTATCATGTTCATCCTGAAACTGCGGAACTAAAACAGATTCATTTGATATATAGAAATTCACATAACTGGCCGCCAGGCGTTCGCCTGCTTCTCTGGTATCTTCCCCCGGTTCAAAATCAAGACCTGCAAGGTCATCTTCATGAATACAAACAGGATTTTTAGGAATAGGAAGCTTGTGTATGATAAATTTTCTGCCCTTTGCATCGGTTTCATTTTCTAAAATTCGATAATCTTTCACGGAAAGATCATATTGCGGGTCAGTTTCATCGTCTGTCCAGGCAAGCACTACTTCACCAGGTTTTACAAATGCACATACATTGTCCACATGCTCGTTTGTCTCATCCATCCAGATGCCATGCTTAAGCCAGATTACCTTTTTAGCACCCAGATAACTGCAAAGCTTTTTCTCAATCTCTTCTTTAGTAAGTCCAGGATTTCTTCCTGCACTTAAAAGACAGGCTTCTGTTACAAGAAGTGTTCCTTCCCCGTCACTGTGAATTGATCCGCCTTCTAACACAAAATCTCCTGCGTCATATATCTGATAGTCAAGTGCATCGCAGATTGCCTCAGCAGCGGCATCATCATTTTCCCAGCTTGCATATAGGCCATCCACATCTCCTCCCCAGGCATTGAACCGCCAACTGATCCCCCTTACTTCATTGTCAGCATTCTTCACAAATGTAGGTCCTACATCTCTGGCCCAGGCATCGTCTGTTTCTATAGGAAGGATGTGGATCTTTTCCGATTTTCCTGATAATGCAGCTGTGGCTGATTCTATAGAAGATGGACCTGCAAGCATAAATATTTCCTCGCTTTTGGCTATCTCTTCAGCGATCTTCGCAAATGCGATTCTTGCATCTTTAGCTCCATAGGCCCAGGAACCCGTTCTCTCAGGCCAGATCATGATGGTGCCTTTGTGCGGTGCAAACTCTGCCGGCATGTAAAATCCGTCTGATGATGGTAAAGTTTTTAGCATTTCAGAGTGAACTATTTTACCGTTCTTCTCTATCTTATCATGTATCTCTTTCATGCCAGTCTCCCCTTAAAATCTTCATATCCGAAGGTACGAATAAGCTCACACTCACCATTCTCTTTCATCACAGCTATTCCGGGAAGAGGAATACCGTTAAAGGTATTATTCTTCACCATAGAGTAAATAGCCATGTCTTCAAAATAAAGCTTATCCCCAACCTTTATCTCTTTATCAAAGGAATAGTCCCCGATTATATCGCCTGCTAGACATGTACAGGAAGAAAGTCTGTATGTATATGCCTTTTCTTCTGCCTTTCCACTGTATCTCAACGGTGGTCTGTATGGCATTTCAAGCACATCAGGCATATGGCATGCAGCGGAAGCGTCCAGAATAAGCACTGAAAGACCATTTTCCACAATATCCATCACCTCAGTTACCAGATATCCCGCATTCAGTGCGATGGCTTCTCCCGGTTCCAGATATACTTCTACATCATAAGTATCTCTTATATGTCTGACACTTTTTATAAGCAAATCCCTGTCATAATCATCTCTTGTAATATGATGACCTCCGCCCATGTTAAGCCATTTTACTTTTGAAAGCCAATGGCCGAATTTCTCTTCCACTGCTTCAAGTGTTTTTGCCAGATCATCTGCATTTTGCTCACAGAGAGTATGAAAATGCAAACCTTCCAATGCCTCAAAAAGCTCCGGTTCTTCCTCTACTTCTCTCTCAAATACCTCTTTTGTGACTCCAAGTCTGGACCCGAAAGCGCATGGATCATAAATCGCATGGTCTCCCTGGGTTGAACACTCCGGATTGATACGCAGTCCCAGGCTTTTTCCCGAAACTGCGTCTTTATGACGACGAATCTGCGAAAATGAGTTAAAGATAATATGGTCACAAATCTTTCCTAACTCTTTTATATTCGCATCCTTATAAGCAGGGGCAAAGACATGATTTTCCTTGTCCATCTCTTCTTTTCCAAGTCTGGCCTCATAAAGTCCGCTCGCAGTGGTACCGTCTAAATACTGTCCGATCAGAGGATATTCATAAAAGCAGGAAAATGCCTTCTGTGCCAACAAGATCTTGCAGTCTGCCTTGTCCTTGACATCTTTTAAAATCTGCAGATTTTCTTTCAACTTCTTCTCATCAATCACATAGCACGGGGTGGGAAGCTTGTCTATCTTCATTTTCAAATTCTCCCTATTCACAACTGTTCAGCAAATTCTAAATATTCATAATTTTTTGATAAATTTGCACTATTCAACAATCTGCGGATTCTCGCTTACCTGCCACGGAAGTCCCCACTTATTTAATGCTTCCATATATGGATCCGGATCAAATTCCTCTACATTAAATACTCCGTTCTTCTTCCATGCACCTGTAACTACCATCATGGCACCGATCATAGCCGGAACACCTGTTGTATAGGAAATTGCCTGAGAACCTACTTCTTTGTAGCATTCCTGGTGATCACATACATTATAAATGTAAATAGTCTTCTCTTTTCCGTCTTTTATACCACTAAAAATACAGCCGATATTGGTCTTTCCTACTGTTCTTGGACCTAATGAAGCCGGATCAGGAAGCAGTGCTTTTAAAAACTGGATCGGAACGATCTCCTGTCCCTGGAATTTAATCGGTGATGTGGAGAGCATTCCTACATTTTCCAAGCATTTCATGTGAGTTAAGTAACTCTGTCCAAATGTCATAAAGAACCGGATCCTCTTTACACCCGGGATATTTTTTGCCAGAGACTCTATCTCCTCATGATGAAGAAGATACATATCCTTCTTTCCTACCTGCGGGAAATCATACTCTCTTTTAATCTCCATCGGCTTTGTTTCAACCCAATGGCCATCTTCCCAGTAAGATCCATTGGCAGATACCTCTCGTAAATTGATTTCAGGGTTAAAATTGGTCGCAAATGGATATCCGTGATCTCCGCCGTTGCAATCTAAGATGTCGATGGTATGAATCTCATCAAAATAGTGCTTTAATGCATAAGCTGAAAATACGCTGGTAACACCCGGGTCAAATCCACTTCCTAAAAGTGCCGTGATGCCTGCATCTTTAAAACGATCATTTAAATCCCACTGCCAGGAATAATCAAAATACGCTGTAAATCCTTTTTCTTCACAACGTTTTTCGTAAATTGCTCTCCATTTCGGGTCGTCTGTATTTTCAGCCTCATAATTGGCCGTATCTATGTAATCGACACCTGTACGAAGGCATGCCTCCATTATGGTAAGATCCTGATAAGGAAGAGCTACATTCAATACAGCATCAGGCTTATATGATAGGATCAGGGCCTCAAGCTCATCTACATTGTCCGCATCGACTTTTGCAGTTGTGATCACTGTATCTGTTTTTCCTTCTAACTGTGCCTTCAATGCATCACATTTTGACTTTGTGCGGCTTGCGATCATAAGTTCTGTAAATACGCCGCTGTTCTGGCAGCACTTATGCACTGCAACAGAAGCTACTCCACCACATCCGATTACCATTAATCTGCTCATTTATTATTTTCCTCCTCTTCTAACAAATCCTCCACATATTTTGGCAGCATAAATGCACCCATATGAAGATTAGTTGTATAGTACCATGTTGATATATTAAGCTCATTCCACTTTTCTGCCTGAAGATCCCTAAGCGGATGATATTTCTTAGATGCAAACCCAAACAGCCAATATCCTGACGGACAGGTCGGGATATGTGCCTGGTATACACGACTTACAGGAAATGAACGAAATACCTTCCTGTGCATACTGCGGCAGGCCGCTTCATCTTCATCATAAAACGGGCTTCCATGCTGATATACCATGATTCCGTCATCACGAAGTGCCTTGTAGCAGCTGCCATAAAATTCCTTGGTAAAAAGTCCCTCTGTATGTCCAAACGGGTCTGTAGAATCATTGATAATCAGATCATAGCAGTTTTTCTTTCCGCGAAGGAACCTCAGTCCGTCATCGTAGTAAACGTGAACCCGCTCTTCCTCTAACCCGCAGGCCACCTCCGGAAATATTTCCCTGCATACGTCTACAAACATTTTATCGGTTTCTACAACATCGATAGATTCTATCCCCGGATATTGAATCAGTTCCTTAGCTACACCACCATCTCCGCCACCGATAATCAGCACATTTTTCACGTTAGGATGGACAGCCATAGGCACGTGAGTTACCATCTCATCGTAAATAAATTCATCTTTTTCAGAAAATACAATTTCTCCGTCTAATGCCACAAATTTTCCAAATTCAGCAGACTCAAATACATCAATCCGCTGATATTCACTTTCACCTGAAAACAGTTGCCTGTCCACACGGACGGAAAGTTTGACATTGTCCGTATGAAATTCCGAATACCAAAGTTCCATTTTCTTCCTCCTGATGTTCTTTCATAAATCTTTTTACCCTAGTACCATCAGATTTTCGATCTTAGGATCTTCCGTTCCCTGCATGGAACATCCCTTTTCTTTTGCATAAAGTATATATTCTACTATTTCCTTCGTAATTACCTCACCGGGTGCCAGAATCGGGATACCCGGCGGATAACACATGACAAATTCACCGCTTATCTTTCCCACTGTCTTAGCAATTGGAAGTGAGATTTTTTCTGAGTAAAATGCTTTCTGAGGTGAACATTCCACCTTTGGTGATATATATTCTCCTGTCAGCATGCCGGTTTTATCTTTTCTGTAAAGACGCTCAATATCGGCCAGTGCCCCAACCAGTCTCTCAATATCCTGTATACGGTCACCTATGGAAATATAGGCAAGAATATTGCATATATCGCCGAACTCAATCTGTATATCATACTCATCCCTAAGAAGGTCATATACCTCGATTCCAGCCAGACCAATTCCAAGTGTATATACAGAAAGTTTGGTTACGTCAAAGTCATAAACACTGGTTCCGTTGACCAGGTCTTTTCCGTACGCATAGTAACCGTCTATGGAATTAATCTCATTTCTGGCATATTCAGCCATCTGAACCACTTTTTCAAAAGATTCTCTTCCGCGAAGTGCAAGATTTCTTCTGGAAATATCAAGGCTTGAAAGCAAGAGATACGAAGCACTGGTGGTCTGTGTCAGATTGATAATTTGGCGCACATAATCAGGATTCATACTCTTGTTTAACAAAAGCATCGAACTCTGTGTAAGACTTCCGCCTGATTTATGCATAGAGACAGCTGCCATATCAGCACCGGCTGCCATAGCATTTATCGGAAGACCTTCTCCAAAATACAGATGTGTTCCATGGGCTTCATCTGCCAGTACTTTCATCCCTTTTTCATGTGCAAGTTTTACGATTCCACGAAGATCCGAGCAGATTCCGTAATATGTAGGGTTATTTACCAAAACCGCCACAGCATCAGGATTTTCCTCAATGGCTTTTTCCACCTTATGAATATCCATTCCAAGAGAAATCCCCAGATCACCGTTTACTTCCGGATTTACATATACTGGAACCGCACCGCAAAGGACAAGTGCATTTATAGCGCTTTTATGCACATTTCTGGGCAAAATTATCTTATCACCGGCCTTGCATACCGATAGTATCATTCCCTGAACAGCCGATGTAGTACCGCCAACCATAAGAAAAGCATGATTTGCACCAAAAGCCTCTGCCGCAAGTTCTTCCGCCTGTCTGATGACCGATACCGGATGACAGAGATTATCTAATGGTTTCATTGAATTTACATCAAGACCCACACATTTTTCACCTAAAAGTGCTGCAAGCTCCGGGTTCCCTCTTCCCCTCTTGTGCCCCGGTACATCAAATGGAACTACACGTCTCTTTCTGAAACGTTCCAGTGCCTCGTAAATAGGCGCCCTCTTTTGTGCTTCCCGATCCATATTTCCCTCCATATATATCGCAATTTCCTATGAAATAAAAAAGCAGGTAATGGCATACTTCTATTCCATCACCTGCTATATCTTATTTTGTCTTTAAATGTCTCTGTCCCTTTGACAGGCAGAAAAAAAGCGACCCTCATCCCAAATTTTCCGCTCTGCGCTTGTCAGAAGCTCTTATTGACCGTTTCACAAGTGACGTGCCTTTTGCACTGATAAAATACGCTTATACGTATCGACTTATAAAATTTGGGCTCCTAACCCAATCAATAATGTGGTTTCCCACTTTCGGCTTCCGACCCGCCTGTCCGTCTGGGCTTAACTCAATATCTGAGTGGTCACTTTCATCAATTTAACACAATAGAACGGTTACTGTCAAGAATAAATTCAAATTTGTTGACAATTTCTCCCGACTCAATTCCTTCTTTTCTTGCATTGATTCTTTATTTGATTTATATTATAATGCTTTCAGACATTTATCCAGGAGGAATCCATGATTTTATCTTGCAGTAATATTTCAAAAGCATTCGGTACCGAGGAAATCCTTAAACATGTCTCATTTCATGTAGAGGACCACGAGAAAGCCGCTATTGTCGGCATCAACGGTGCCGGCAAATCAACCCTTTTAAAAATAATCGTTGGTGAATTATCAGCAGACGAAGGTTCTGTGACAATCGCCAAAGGAAAAACATTAGGATATCTGGCACAGCATCAGGATTTGAAAAGCCAGACCACCATATATGATTCACTTTTAGAAGTCAAAAAGCCAATACTTGAGATGGAACAGCAAATCCGCTCTCTAGAGCTTCAGATGAAGCACGCAGAAGGTGAAGATCTTGAAAATATGTTCAATACATACAGCCGATTAAACCACGAATTTGAACTTTTAAATGGTTATGCATGGCAGAGTGAAATTACCGGCGTATTAAAGGGACTTGGCTTTACCGAAGAAGAATTTTCAAAACCGGTCTGTGAGCTTTCCGGCGGTCAGAAGACCCGCGTTTCCCTGGGAAAACTTCTTCTTTCAAAGCCGGATATCATACTTCTTGATGAGCCGACCAACCACCTTGACATGGAATCCATCGCATGGCTTGAAACTTATCTGATGAATTATTCAGGAACTGTTATCATAGTAGCCCATGACCGTTATTTTCTTGACAGAGTGGTAACCAAAATCGTAGAACTGGACGGTGGAATTGCCACTTCATTCCAGGGCAACTACTCTGCCTACAGCGATAAAAAAGCCATCATCCGTGCAGGTATACTAAAAGCTTATCTTAACCAGCAGCAGGAGATCAAGCATCAGGAAGAAGTCATCACAAAATTGAAATCATTTAACCGCGAAAAATCAGTAAAACGAGCTGAAAGCCGCGAAAAAATGCTTTCTAAGATGGAAATTCTTGATAAACCAACCGAGATAAATGACGCCATGCACATCACTCTGGAACCATGTGTTACCAGCGGCAATGATGTTCTGTCAATCCGCGAATTATCTAAAACTTTTGACGGAATGACTTTGTTTAAAGATCTTAACTTTGAGGTAAAAAGAGGCGAACGAATAGCCATCATCGGCAACAACGGTACCGGAAAAACCACTATCCTTAAGATAATAAACGGTCTGATAACTCCAGATAACGGAGAAATCCGCTTAGGTTCCAAGGTTCATATCGGTTACTATGATCAGGAACATCAGGTTCTTCATATGGATAAGACTCTCTTTGACGAACTCCAAGACACCTATCCTGATATGAACAACACGCAGATTAGAAACGTCCTAGCAGCCTTTCTTTTCACTGGTGATGATGTTTTCAAGCGAATCCGTGATCTCAGCGGTGGTGAACGCGGACGTGTCTCTCTGGCGAAGCTGATGCTTTCCGAAGCCAACTTTCTGATCCTCGATGAGCCGACCAACCATCTGGATATTGCCTCAAAAGAGATCCTTGAGAATGCTCTGAATCATTATACCGGAACTGTTCTCTACGTTTCACATGACCGCTATTTTATCAATAAAACAGCAACCAGAATTCTGGATCTGACCATGGGAACTCTCATAAACTATATTGGCAATTACGATTATTATCTGGAAAAGAAAGAAACTCAGGAGAAAGCTTATCTGGCTTCAGTCTCACAAAATGCCAATCGAACTGAAAAAAATAACAACATCAATGCAATCATTGGTATCAAAAATCCTGTTAATTCCACAAATCATGAAAATACTGTAAATAGTCAAATTTCAGATAATTCAGGAAAACTTGATTGGAAACAGCAAAAAGAAGAACAGACGCGCCTTCGAAAGAAACAAAACGAACTTAAAAAAGTCGAAGAAGAAATCCATAAACTGGAAACCCACGATCAGGAAATAGATACTCTTCTGTGTGACGAATCAGTCTTTTCCGATGTTCCAAGACTGATGGAGCTCAATAAAGAAAAAGAAGAGATTAATTCAAGACTGGAAGAGCTTTACGAAAAGTGGGAAGAACTGGCTGAGTAAATTTTAAAAGAAAGTGCCATAACATACATCTATGTCATAGGCACTTTCTCTTTTTGATGTTTTATGATGCCGGTCCTTCCTGTTTCTTTAAGGAATCATCACTGGCCGGCCCGCTTCCGCCCCCAGCTGATTCAGGCTCCGAATTCATCTCTATAAGTTCAGCCTCATCCGGCTTCTCTCCCTGATGCCAGAATCCCAACCCAAGCATATATTCATATAATTCAGGACTTTCCCTGCGTATATCAGCCCTGATATCTTCATCACAGCAAGCAGAAAAGAAATTTCCAAACTGCATCTTAGTATTTTCATCAAAATAAGATGGCAGAGGCTGTGCCAGTGAACTGGCTGATATGTACTGTTCAAAATCCGTGAGTGCCTGTGAAACTTCTTCATCACTTAAAGTTGACGCTACAAATTCACCAAAAGCCATCGCAAGTCCCTGCGTTTTAGAAAACTTTATCTTCTTGTAATGTGTATCAGTATCATAATTAACAAAGTAAATTCCCTTATCAGTTTTCGGTGCTGAAAAATATGCTTTATCTGTATAATACATCAGTTCCCAGCCGTCATCCACAAATCGTTTGATCCACTCTCTGGGCACACCTGCCAGTTCCTTTGTAATCTGCTTTTTCTCACTTTCAGACGGACGCCGCTTTCCCGTAAGTTTGATATCATGTGCTGCATCATGTATTCCATCGGCATCATAATAATCAAGTTCCACATACTGATTAGCCGCCATCTGACCATTATCAAAGAAATAGTATTTATGACCGTTGACCATGCGGCTTCCACCGTGATACATGACACATTTTGAATCGAACCAATACCATGCACTTCCTGCCTGATACCACCCGGTCAAAAGTGCCCCATCATCTCCGGCATAATACCAGTAATCAGTATCTTCATCACAGATCCATCCGGTAAGCATCGCACCGCTTTCCGCAAAATAATAACGTTTTGAACCGATCTTTCTTAGACCTCGCTGCATATATCCGCTCTTATCCAGATAATACCAATAATCCCCTGATTTGAGCCAGGAGCCTTCTAAAAAACTGCCATCAGCAAGACTGTACTGCCAGTCCTCTCCATCAGTGACCCACTCACCATCATATGCATATTTTTCATCAACAACATCTGCAAACGCATTTTGACAACAACATACAGATAATAAAAAGGATGCAATCCATATAAATTTACATTTAAAATTCATAGTTTGCATCTCCCTTCCAAGACAAAATCAAAACAAATATCACACCTGAGCCAAAAGATAATTTGACTGTATGCTTTAGGCTATCGCTTTCATTTTACAGCAATGCAGCCAAAAAGTATAGAAAAATTTTATTACATCATTTATAATGCTATATAACAATTATGCAGAAAGGACCTAAAACATGAATTCCAAACGCATTTTTGCGATTTTAGGTGTTATCATCCTAATCGCACTATATATATCTTCTATTATTTTTGCACTGATGGACAGTCCACTCGCCGAGCGTCTGCTTCTTGCATCACTTTTTTCTACGATCGTTATTCCGGCGGTGCTTTATGGCTATTCAGTTGCAATACGATACTTTCAGAAGAAAAATAAATAGATCTTTTTAAAAAACCTTAAAACTTACTCTTAAACTGGAGATTCTTCTTTCTACGTAAAAACGCCATCCTCTGCATAAACCTCGCAGAGGATGGCGTCTTTTTACTATACAGAAAGTCTTTATAACCTTCCTGTTTTTATCTATTTCTCATAATGATCTCATCACGACCCGGACCGTTGGATACCATAGTTACCGGCACGCCAAGCTCAGCCTCGATAGTCTCGATGTAATTGCGGCACTCTGCCGGAAGCTCATCATAATTCTTGATTCCACGGATATCGCATTTCCATCCCGGCAGCTTCTTGAATACTGGTTTTGCCTTCTCAAGTTTGTATGTTACAGGGAAATCTTTAACAACTTCTCCGTCAATCTCATAACCTACACAGATCGGTATCTCATCAAGATATCCTAAAACATCCAGAACAGTCAGGGCTACTTCTGTTGTACCCTGAATACGGCATCCATAACGGCTTGCAACAGCATCAAACCAGCCTACTCGTCTAGGACGTCCGGTTGTAGCACCGAACTCACCCTTGTCACCGCCACGACGACGAAGCTCATCTGCCTCATCTCCAAAAATCTCACTTACAAATGCACCGGCTCCTACTGAACTTGAGTATGCCTTTACAACTGTTGTGATTTCCTTAATCTCATATGGAGCAATACCGGCACCGATGGCTCCATAAGCTGCCAGTGTAGATGAAGAAGTAACCATCGGATAAATACCGTGATCCGGATCTTTCAAAGAACCAAGCTGGCCTTCAAGAAGGATCTTTTTGCCCTCTTTGATTGCATCGTAAAGATATGCTGAAACATCACATACATAAGGTTCTACCATCTTCTTGTACTCTAAAAGCTCAGCAAGAACCTCATCCGGATTAAGAAGCGGTTTGTGATACAGATGCTCTAACAGGACATTTTTGGTTTCACATACACGCTGTACTTTTTCCTTAAGTGCTGCCTCATCCTCAAATAACTCACTTACCTGGAACCCGATCTTTGCATATTTGTCTGAATAGAACGGTGCGATACCAGACTTTGTAGAACCAAAGGACTTGCCGCCAAGGCGCTCCTCCTCGTATGTATCAAACAGAACATGGTACGGCATAAGAATCTGTGCACGATCTGATACCAGAATATGAGGCATCGGCACTCCCTGAGATACCAGGCTTTCAAGTTCCTTTACCAGAAATGGAATATTCAGTGCAACACCGTTACCGATGATGCTGGTTGTATGTCCGTAAAATACACCGGATGGAAGAAGATGAAGTGCAAAACGTCCATAATTGTTGATGATAGTATGGCCTGCGTTGCTGCCACCCTGAAAACGGATGATAATATCAGATTCCTTGGCAAGCATGTCAGTGATCTTACCCTTACCTTCGTCTCCCCAGTTTGCTCCTACTATTGCTCGTACCATGATTTTTCCTCCCTTAGAAGAATATGTGTTTTTCTCTTACTTTAAAATAATACACGATCTCACAATATAAGTAAAATCAATATTATTTATCTGATACATAATTCAAACTTATGTTAGTGTCCTATTTCGTGTTAATTCCCTGTTCCATCCCCTGGCCGGTTTGAAAGCCTCTTAAACAATTCTGCTGCCGCCGGTGACATCCATGACTTCTCCGGTGCGACAAGACAGAACTGACGAGTTGGCATCTCTTCCTCAAATTTTAGCTTAAATATATCTCCTGACTCGATCGCATTTTCTGCAAAATCTGCCATCAGACATCCGATCCCAAGATTGCGTTTCACAAATTGAACTATCATCTCGCTGGTCGCAAGCTCAAATTCAGGTTCAAGCATTACATCACGTTTGGCAAGAAATTCATCCATAAAACGTCTTGTGCTGGTATTGCGTTCAAGAAATATGCACGGGAAACCTTCAAGTTCACTATATGATAATTTTCTGCCGCCAAGTTCCTTATAGAATTTGAGTCCGGCTATGAAAACATTTCGTATCTCCCTTACCGGAAAACTTTTCACAGCCTGCTTAGTCTCAAATGGTGTACTAACTATTCCGAAATCAATATGGCCCTCATAGAGTTCTTCCAGCGTTTCGGGCGTTGGACCGTTGGAAACTGTCACTTTAATATTCGGATGCTCTTCATGAAATTGCTCCAGATACGGAAGCAAGTAAAACTGGAGTGTCATATCACTCGCTCCTATGCGAATCTCACCCATCTCAAGATCCTTCATACGACGCAGCATCGTTTCTCCGTCTGCTATCGCATCAATTCCCCTTCTAACATACGAAAAAAGGAGTTCCCCTTCGCTGGTTAGCTTCACACCGCGTGATGTTCTCAAAAAAAGGCGGCAGCCAAGAACGGTTTCCAGTTGCCTGACCGCCTGACTAACCGCCGGCTGGGATATACAGAGTGCTTCTGAAGCTGCTGTTATACCACCGCATTCACATACACTGCAGAAGACCCTGTAGTACTCCAGATTTACATTTCCGCGTAAATCCTGTTTAGACATTGATCTCCGCTTTTACGCCCAGATCTTCTTTATTGGCATCAAGAATAGGTCTGATAACCTCATCAAGGAACTCTTCTACCTGCTCCTTCGCACGTCCTGTGTAACGCTCTGGCTTCATAGCAGCCTTAAGGTCATCAAGTGACAGGTTAAATGCCGGATCTGCAGCGATCAGTTCGAGCAGATTGTTATCCAGTCCCTTCTCTTTTACATTCTTTCCTGCTTCCATGGATAATGTACGGATTTTCTCGTGAAGTTCCTGACGATCTCCGCCGGCTTTAACTGCATCCATCATGATATTCTCGGTTGCCATAAACGGAAGCTCAGCCATCATATGTTTCTCGATTACCTTCGGATATACCACAAGTCCGTCAACTACATTGAGGTACAGATCAAGGATTCCGTCGATTGCAAGAAATCCTTCCGGAACGCTCAAGCGTTTGTTTGCAGAATCATCAAGAGTACGCTCAAACCACTGAGTTGATGCAACTAACATCGGATTCATAAGGTCTGACATAACATAGTTTGAAAGTGATGCCATACGCTCACTTCTCATAGGATTTCTCTTGTATGCCATCGCAGAGGATCCGATCTGATTCTTCTCAAATGGCTCCTCTACCTCTTTCAAATGCTGAAGGAGGCGGATATCATTGGAAAATTTATGTGCACTCTGGGCAATTCCTGCCAGTACACTTAAAACTCTGGTATCCTGCTTGCGTGAATAAGTCTGTCCTGAAACAGGATAGCACCCCTCAAATCCCATCTTCTTTGCGATCATCTGGTCAAGTTTGCGGCATTTTGCATGGTCTCCGTCAAACAATTCCAGGAAACTTGCCTGTGTACCGGTAGTTCCTTTAGAACCAAGAAGACGCAGAGAACCAAGCACATAATCAAGATCATCGAGATCCTGCTTTAATTCCATCATCCAAAGAGTCGCACGTTTGCCGACTGTGGTAGGCTGTGCAGGCTGAAAGTGTGTAAATGCAAGCGTAGGCTGTGCCTTATATTTATCAGCAAATTTAGCCAGCTCATCAAGAACACTGATAAGTTTCTTACGTACAAGCTTAAGAGCTTCAGTCATGATAATAATATCTGTGTTATCTCCTACATAACATGACGTAGCTCCCAGATGAATGATTCCCTTGGCTGTAGGGCACTGCACACCATATGCATATACGTGGGACATAACATCGTGACGTACCAGTTTCTCACGTTCTTTGGCTACATCAAAATTAATATCATCCTTATGTGCCTTCAGCTCATCGATCTGCTCCTGTGTGATCGGAAGTCCAAGTTCCTTTTCCGTCTCTGCCAGAGCAATCCAAAGTCTTCTCCATGTACGGAATTTCTTATCCGGAGAAAAAATATACTGCATCTCTTTGCTGGCATATCGCTCGGAAAGAGGACTTACATATCTGTCATACATGGCTAATTTACCTCACTTTCTTTTTACGGGGTGGGACAAATATACTCGTATCTCTAAATATCCCTTCTGCAAATTATAATAC
>CAVKOQ010000044.1:0-19325 GCA_963657995.1 bacterium | reverse complement strand
ACTGTTCATAGTTTACGTATTCTGTTTAAATGTATGTCCCATATAATAAGATAACTCAGCTGCACTGTGTCTGACCTGTTCCTGAAGATGCAAAAGATGTGCTTCATCTGTGATGCGAGAATAGGGTGCGATGATGCCGACAGAGGCCGAAACGCTGCCATCGATACCATATATAGGTGCACCTATACCTACTGCATCAGGAACATATTCGCCGTGTGAAACGGCAACACCCTTTTCACGGATGGACTGTAGTTCTTCGGACAGTTCCTTCGGATCTGCCTTTGGAAATGCCTTTGGACGATTAAGTCTCGTTTCCAGGTATCTTTTTATGTAGTCATCGCTTTGAAAAGCCAGAAGAGCCTTGCGGATGGCTCCACAGTGCAAATCCATCTCATATCCAAATTCTTCGACAACCTTGAGATGATTTGGACCATCAGTTTTGTCAAGCACAAGTCCTTTATCACCTACTTGAATGATCAGGTAAGAATCCTCTCTGGTGCAGTAAGAAAGGTTTTGAAGAATCGGGAGGGCCAAATCCTGGATCCTGACATTATCAGCTGCTGCACGTCCCAAAGAAATAAGTGCAGGACCAAGTTGGTAGGTATGAGCCTGATCATTTCGAATGACATATTTTTTCTCACAAAAAGTCTGTAAAATCCTATGGATCGTGCTGGGCGGAAGCTCAGTAGACTGGGATAGTTCTGCGATGGTATACTTGTGGTTGGACTCTTTTAAAAGCTCTAAAAGTTCCATCGCACGGAGAAGACTTTGTATCATGCAAAGAGGCCTCCTAATTATTCCGTAACTTCTTCAACGGTTACAGTCGTTGGATCGGCTGCAGTAGTATCGGAGTTGTTTTTATTTATAAGACCGTCTTCACTGTCAGAAGAACTGTCAGCATGAGTAGTATTATCTGAAGTGTTAATCGCCAAATTGTCAGAAGCATCATCTGAATCATTTTTATCGGTGATATCTTCTGAGTCGGAATCAGCTAAATTTTTTTTCTCTGGATTCAGTGATACGTAGCTGCGCTCTGAAGAGGCGGTATCGGAATTTTCAGAGTCTTTAACATCTTCGTCATCAAAATCATCAAAATCATCTTCAAAGTCATGAAAATCTTCATCCAATTCCTTGTGAAATGATTTATACTGTAATACGTAAGAAACGCCGGCTGCTGCAGCGCCTAACACAGCTGCAAGTGTCAGCAGCTTTCCAAAATGCTTTTTTGCCATATTTGTTGCCCCTCTCTATAATAATTATAAATTCAATTGTAATACGAAATACTAAAAAAATAAAGGATATATTTTGAGGATTTCAGAAAAAAGGGTTGTGGTTATATGGGAAATCATTTAAAATTAACGTATATTGGTTTTAATAACAGCATTAATGATGAAGGAATGTGGGTATGGATTCCAAAATTAATATGACAGCAGATGAATTAGAACAAATGATCGTGCAAATGAATAAGGTTTTCACGGTTGTACGAGTTCTTGGCAATGAACTGGAAAATAAGATTGCGGTAAAGAAAGGCGAACTTCTTTCTGAAACATGCAAGTGCTATGCTTTCTGGGAAAAAGGAGAAAGATGTGAAAACTGTGTGGCACAGCGTGCTCTCCTGACAAAGGGACAGTGTACTAAGATCGAATTTATAGGTCCTAAGATGTACCAGGTTATAGCAAAATATATTGAAGTAAATGAAAAGCCTCACGTGATCGAAATGATTTCATGTATGGATGAAGATTCACTTATTGATGCTAATGGACGAGAAGAACTCATTAAAAAATTTGCTGATTTCAGGCGTGAATTATATGCGGATGCGCTGACTGGTGTATATAACCGTAGATATTTTGAGGACTGTTTAAAAGAACAGGTGATAGACGCCGGAGTTGCTATGATTGATCTTGATGATCTAAAGGCATATAATGACATATACGGACATGTGTCAGGCGATAAGGCAATCACGACGGTTGCATCAGTGATAGAAAGATGCATCAGAAAGACTGATCAGCTGATTCGGTATGGCGGGGATGAGTTTTTACTTGTTATGCCGGAGATAGCCCTTGAAGTTTTCATCAAAAAACTGCGTAAGATTAGACAAATTATTCGTGGCACTATGATCGAAGGTTGCCCGAAGATGAAACTTTCGGTCAGTATCGGTGGTACTCTTACAAATGGAGATACCATAGAGAAGGCTATGTATCGTGCAGATGAGTACATGTATCAGGCGAAGACATCCAAGAATATGATCGTAACGGATGAAGATGGCAAACAGACGACAGAGGAGATATGTTCATCTGGGGTAAATACTGGTGGCCGTTATAGGATTCTGATAGTTGATGATTCAGAGATGAACAGGATGATTTTATCTGAGATGTTAGGAAGTGAGTTTGAGATATTAGAAGCTGAAAATGGTGAGGTATGCCTAAATATTCTCAAACACTACGACACAAAGATTTCATTGATTCTTCTCGATATTGTTATGCCTGCGATGGACGGATTTGGTGTACTCGATTACATGAACAACAACAATCTGATCGACAATATTCCGGTAATTATGATTTCTGGAGAAGATTCCGGAGAAGTTATCAAGCGTGCGTATGAGTGTGGAGTCTCAGATTACATCAAGAGACCGTTTGATACCGAAGTCGTTCACAGGCGAGTACTAAATACGATCAAATTATATGCAAAGCAGCGACGTCTTGTGGCGTTGGTGACAAACCAGGTGTTGGAAAAAGAAAAAAACAATAGGATGCTTATCAGTGTTCTTAGCCAGATCGTAGAGTTTCGAAATGGTGAGAGCGGGGCACACGTACTCAATATCAATATACTGACTACGCTATTACTGGAACAGCTTGTCAGAAAGACTGACAAGTATCATCTTACATGGTCAGACAGAGCACTCATCTGTACAGCGTCATCACTTCATGATATTGGAAAGATAGGTATAGATGAGAAGATACTGAATAAACCGGGACCTCTGACATCAGAAGAACGTAAAGAAATGGAGAGGCATACGGTTATTGGTGCGAGGATTCTTTCAGAGCTTCAGATGTATAGTGATGAACCTTTGATGAAGGTCGCATATCAGATTTGTCGCTGGCACCATGAGCGTTATGACGGAAAAGGGTATCCGGATGGATTAAAGGGAGATGAGATTCCGATCTCAGCTCAAGTTGTAGCACTTGCAGATGTATATGATGCCCTTACCAGTGAGCGTGTATACAAGAAGGCATATACACATGAGAAGACGGTGCAGATGATATGCAACGGCGAATGCGGAACATTTAATCCACTCCTTATAGAGTGTCTGTGTGATATTCAGGATAGAGTAAAAGAAGAACTGCAGGCGATGGCATATAGCAATGAAAAAGCTGTTTCTTCACGAAAAAATGAAAAATTCGAATTATACGAAGATTCACAGAAAAAAATCTTCGGAACAGTGACTCATGAAATCGAAAAAGAATACGTAACTGCCGATGAGAAACTAAATTTCATATATTAAGGAATTGCTTAATATGACTTATTAAATAAAGTCTAAAATATCAGGAGGCTATTGTGACAATTCAGGAATGCTACGAACAAATGGGCGGAGATTTTGAAGATGTAAAAAGACGTTTTGGCGGTGTCACGCTTGTAGAAAAATTTGCGATAAAGTTTCTTAATGATGCTAGTTTTAAAGATCTTGAAAATGGATTAGAAGAAAAAGATGCGGAAAAGGCATTCCGTGCAGCACATACTCTGAAAGGCATATGTCTTAATCTGGGATTTAATGAGCTTTATGAGGTCAGTGCTACGCTTACTGAGAAGCTGAGAGGGAGAGAACTTAAAGATTATGAGTCAGATTTCCTGGCAGTAAAGAAATGCTATGAAAAGTCAATAGAAACTATCCGCGAATTTCAGGGAAGTAATTAGAATATGAGAGGAAAATCAGATGGAATATTTACTTTGTATCCCGTCAGGAGAGACAAATACAAGAGAAAATTGTGAAAAGATACATAATGTACTGGCACGAATGTCAGATACATATAAACTGCGGATCGTGCCAGAACCAGTAAAAAATAAGCAATTTCCGTGCCCACCGTATTATAAGAAATACCGTATTTATAAGCAGGTAAAGGAACGTGATACGAACGGGGAGGCGTACCTTGAAAAGGAAGAGGAGGATATGATTCTTAGCTCCTGCAAGACAGAAGAGGAGCAGGAACTCATGAAAAGCTGTATATTTGCATATCAGTATCCGGCATCGCTTGTATTAAAAAGTTTTCGTGAGAAAGAAAAGAAAAACAAAGTGCCAAACCGAATGATTGCTGAGAAAAATCAGGATTCTGGCGAAGATGATGATGCGTCAGGAACCGTTCTGTCAGAAAAGCCGAATAAAGAAGCTAAGGAGAAGAACGAACGAAGAGCACGTGAACGTGATACCCGTGAAAAAGATATCAGAGAACGAGATGCCAGAGAAAAAGAGTCACGTGAGAAAGCTATCCGTGATAGGGATGCAAGAGAAATTCAGGAAAAGAGTGTAAGAGTAAGAGAAAGAGATATAAAAGAACGCGAAAATCGTGACAAGGGCGTGCGTGAGCGTGATACGAGAACTAAGTTTAATCGTGAACGTGGTCCTCAGGACAGAAGCAGAAAGGTTCGTGAACCACGCGAGAAGAACATTCAGCGGAATGCTTCTCCTATTGTCAGGACAAATGATGTGGTTGATAATAATTCTTCAGAATTTCGTACACATGCAGAAACTGGCAGCGTGCCCACTTTCAGGGAAAAGATGCAGCTTGTGATATCACAGCCATCGCAGGCCCAACCGCTGCAGAGAAAAAAAGATAACTATACTCCTTTGGAACGTAAACCTGCTTTGCAGTCACAGTCACATGAGGCTTAAACACAGAATTAGAAGATATAAGAGTAGGAAGATGAGGTAAGAGATGAGGGAGAAACAGACTAAGGAAAGTACATCCTCTGACCGAAGAAGGCCGACAGATTCTTCTGCACGGTCTGCAAAAAGCCAAAGTAGCACAAAAACAAGTAAGGAAATAAAGTCCGGTCAAAAAAAGAAAAACGGAAAAAAGAACAACCGTAGCGGCGGACAGATAGTATTTCATGCGATGGGAAGAATATTTGGAACCATGTTCAAAACGCTCTTTATATGCCTGATTTTACTGATGCTCGTCGGTGGTTGCTATGGTGTCTATAAGATACTTCCGATTTACGAAGAATATAAAAATGACATTGCGGGAGTGGTTGAGAACAGTACACTTGATACGTTCAGGCTTCAGGAAGCAAGTTATATCTATGATTCTAATGGAGATGTACTTGCCAAGCTTACCGGAGATGAGGATTCCAGCTATCTTACATATGATGAAATACCAAGGAATGCTGTAAATGCGTTTGTTGCAATCGAAGACAGAACATTTTGGGAAAATTCAGGCATAGATGTAAAGGGTATTTTCCGTGTTGCGGTTAATTATTTCTTAAGTGAAGGTACAGAAAAACATGGTGCGAGCACTATTACACAGCAGCTTGCAAGGAACCGTTTCCTGACTCGTGAAGTATCGCTTGAACGTAAAGCAAAAGAGATGCTCATTTCTCTTGATCTGACGAAGAAATATACAAAAGAGCAGATCATGGAGTTTTATATCAACGATATCAGTTTTGCTAATACATACTATGGTCTTCAGGCTGCCGCAAAGGGATATTTTGGCAAGAATGCTGATGAGCTTACACTGAGTCAGACTGCATATTTATGTGCAATTCCGAACTCGCCAACATATTATAATCCATATCGCCATCCGGAGAATGCCCTTAAGAGGCGTGATAAAATTCTTGATGACATGCTTGAGATGGGGTATATTACAGAAGCGGAATGTAAAGAGGCCAAGGCAGAGGAGATTACTGTCAACAGACAGAGAGTGCCACTGCACAATTATGAGACGACATATGCCATTGACTGTGCGATAAGGTACCTGATGAAAAGAGACGGATTTGAGTTCAAATACGGTTTTCGCAGCGATGAGGAGTATAAGCAGTATAACGAAAATTATAACGAGGTATACAGCCAGGAGAGAGATGCTCTTTATACGGGTGGATACAATCTATATACTTCTCTGGATCCTGATAAGCAGACGATTCTGCAGGAAGCACTTGATGGAGTTCTCTCATTTGACAGCAATACATCGGATAACGGAGTTTACAAACTGCAGGGTGCTTCTACAGTTATTGACAACGAGACGAATAAGGTTGTCGCGATTGTGGGAGGACGAAGTCAGGAAACCGATACGTATACGTTAAACCGTGCATTCCAGAGCCCGAGACAACCGGGAAGTTCCATTAAGCCGATTATTGTATACACACCGGCACTTGAAAATGGATATACATCAGAGACCAGGGTACCCAACATTGATGTAAGTGCGGCCAAGGAGAAAGGCGTTGATGTGAAATCTCTTTCAGGTGAGATGATGGTACTCAGAAATGCCGTAGAGAAGAGTAAAAACGGTGTGGCATGGTACATCTACGACGATATAACACCGGATGTAGGTATGGCTTATCTGACACAGATGCGTTTTTCAAGTGTGCAGGCATCGGATTATTATCTGGCATCTGCACTTGGAGGATTCACTGTAGGTGTGACTACAGAAGAGATGGCCGGTGCATATTCTGCACTCTCAGATCATGGACAGTACCGTGAGCCAACCTGTATAGTAAAGATGGTAAATAATCAGGGAGAAGATATTTTCGAAGATTATGAGCCTGTTCAGATATATCAGGAAAGCAGTGCTGTGATGATGGTTGACATTTTAAAAGGTGTTGTTACAAGAGGTACGGCGGCTTCGATGGGCTGGAGCAGTGATATAGAGGCAGCAGGAAAGACAGGTACAACAAATGGAAGCCATGATGGATGGTTCTGTGGAATTACACCATATTATACGATGACAGTGTGGGTCGGATATGATCAACAAAAAACACTTTCAAATCTGTACGGTGGTACTTATCCGGCAAAGATCTGGAAAAATGCGATGGAGAAGTTTGTAGAAGGACTTCCGGCGGCATCATTTGATACACCTGAAACAGATGATGGCCGTGGAGATGATACCTATCTGGCAGGACATGATGATACATTTGAAATCACCAAAGATGGATATACAGCTGCAAATTTCAGAAAAGATCACCAGCTTGCAGATGAGGCGGTGATGCTTCTGGAGACAGCAAATAGCGGTGATTCAGATAGAAGCAGTACAGAGCTTAGGGAAGATGCAAACGCGAAGATTGAACAGATTAAGAGTGAATCGATGAAGGAGCGGATGCAGCGAATCTACAAGACTGGTACAGCTGGAAAGAAATATTCGGATTCAGTGGAGCAGACTGTCAGTGAGACTGAGGAAATGTCTGAGACAGCCGCTGACCCGGCTGAGACGAGCACGACGATAGTGCCGGCAGGTCCGGGAAGTGATGCGTCAGGTCCGGGGCACGGACCAGTGGTAGAACCTGCCGTAGGCCCGGCTGCAGAGATAGAACGGTAGAGGCAAGCTGCACCGACGAAATACACAGCATTTATAAAAAACATCCTTTTATTCCAGGCAATTTGATAATTAACCGGAAGGAAAGGATGTTTTTATTTCATAGGAAAGTGCGTCCTATGAAACAAAAACGCTTCGCGTATATGCACACTCGTGCGAAGAGGAATCATGTCGCGAGCGACCGCACTCGGCGCAAGAATGTGCCGAGGCACATTCTTTGTTCTTTTACGCGAAGATCACTCATTTGCTTTATTTCTCTGTTGTTTTCGATACTGAGCCGGTGTGCAGCCAATGATCCGCTTAAACGTGGCTATATAATTGCTAACCTGATTATAGCCTACACGCCCGGCGATCTCTGAGATGGACAGGTCACTGTTTAAAAGGGCAACACTTGCCTGAATGCGGTAGTTTTTCAGATAGTTGTACGGTGTGGTGTGAAGAATGTCCTGAAATATTCTACAGCATTCAGAATTGCTGATATTTCCGGCATTCGCCAGATCACCAAGCTGTATATCCTCTTCATAATGCTCATAAAGGTAGGTCAGGATCTTCTGCAGGCGCTGCTGACGCAGGATATTGACGGATAGTTTGGACTCTTCGGATTGGTAGTTGGAGATCAGTTCATTCCACATGGCGACGATCATCACACAGATGGAATATTCATGTCCCTGTACCTGCTTGGAAACAAAATAATCCGTTATCTCCCTTACAAAGAGGGAGATTTTTTTCTGCCATGGCTCTTCAGGCACAATCAGAAGAGAGGAAAGTTTTTCTCCGGTGGTGTAAGGAAGCACATAGTCCTTGTCCATGCGGCTTCCTGGAAAGAAGGAGAGCAGACGGAAGGGAAAGTTTAAACTGGCGTAGGAACCATCCTCGGACATCTCTGTCACGGCGTGGATGATGGTGCTGTTGATGAAGATGACATCGCCTTTTTTTGCCTGAATTGTGGAATTGTCTGCCTGCATGGTAAGTGTTCCGCCTGTCACCAGTGTAAACTGCAGTTCTTCATGCCAGTGAAAATCGTGCAGCCACCTACCAGGGGGCTGCATGGAATGAATATCAGCATAGTAAATATTTACGGGAAAGTCAGAATCTTGATAGCGATTGACTTCTTTAAACTCCTTTCGATTTTTCAATTCAGTCATCCCCTTTTTTGTTATTTTGTTATCTTGATAATAATTTGATATTTTTAGTCATGAATATTGTACCATTGTCAAGTGCAGATTGCTATACTAAAATCACAGAAACAAAGGAAATACAAAAGCGCGCAGGTATGGATTTTGTAAAAATAAGGTGGTTATAGTGATAGGTTATGTATCGTCAAAAGAAGGCAGAGCGGTACATAAAAAGGGGTAAATATAGTAAGGAGGAGTAATATGAGCAGCACAAGTTTAGAGATGAACAAGGCACCTTCGGATATGTGTGCGGGGGCTAAAAACCTTGAGAATACGGTAAAGAACGCAGTACAGAATACAGTATCAGAAGCGCTTCCAAAAGTGGAAGAGGGATTTGCAATCAAGAAAGCAGTCCGGTTTGAATCAATCGGATTCCTGGTTATCTTCTTTGGATTTTTCGTTGCGATGGCGATGGTCATGGGCGGAACCAATATGATCAATTCCCTGATAGCAACGGCGTTTGACCTCTTGATCAACACAGCATTTTATGTACTGGCGGTAGCGGTACTGGCAGGCGCGATTGCAGAGATGTTGAACGAATTTGGTATTATTTCGGCGGCAAATAAATTCTTATCCCCGATTGTTAAGAGAGTTTACGGTATGCCGGGCGCGTGTGTCGTTGGTATGCTGACCACTTATTTCTCGGATAATCCGGCGATTATTACCTTTGCAGAGAATCATCAGATTCGAAGACTCTTTAAAAAATATCAGCTTCCGGCCCTTACAAATCTGGGAACCTGCTTTGGAATGGGCATGGTTGTTTCGGCGGTTGTCATTGGAATCAAATCCCCGATCGGTGAAAGTTTTGCAGCACCGGTTCTTCTGGGAAATGTGGCAGCTATCATCGGCGGTATCGTCAGCACCCGTATCATGCTGATCTTTACAGCTAAGAAATATGGCAAAGAAGCGATGGTTGAACTGGATGGCGATTTCGAAGACGATGGAATCGATATGGATAAATACCAGAAAACACGTGACGGCAGCGTGGCATCGAGAGTAATGTCGGCAGCCATGGACGGCGGCGCAAGCGGTGTTAAGATTGGTATGCAGACCGTACCGGGTATCCTGATTTTCACAACGATCGTTATCATGCTGACCCGTGGGGCTGGCGCAGATGGTGCTTACACAGGCGCAGCTTATCAGGGCGTTGCATTCCTTCCGACCGTTCTTTCTAAGATTGATTTTATCCTGAAACCATTATTTGGTTTTTCATCCGTAGATGCACTTTCCGTACCGCTGACCGCGATCGGTTCCGGCGGAGCTTCCATTTCCCTGATTCCGAGCTTAGTAGATGCAGGGCTTGCAAATGCACATGATATTGCAGTATTCACAGCAATGTGTATGTGCTGGAGTGGTTATCTGTCCACTCACGTAGCAATGATGGACTGCCTGAAAGAAAGAGATCTGACTGGTAAAGCGATTCTGGCACATACCATTGGCGGTATCTGTGCAGGCGTAGCAGCTAATTTGTTATTTACAGCATTGATTCATTAGAGACAAGGAGGAGAGAAGATGGCAGTAAATGAAAGAAAACCATATATGGACCGTATCGATCGGTTAAAAAAGAGAGTACTTGACACCAAGCCAGAGATGGATCTGGAAAATGCAATTATCCTGACAAAGGGATTTCAGGAATCAGAGGGACAGCCGCTGTGCATCCGAAAGGCGTATGCATTTAAGAAACAGTGTCTGGAAAAAACAGTTAAAATCTGGGGCGATGAGCTGATCGTCGGCAATGCCGGCAGCAAGCAGCGCGGTGGTATCTTAAGTGTAGATACCTGCTGGTCGGTTCTGGATGATGAGCTGGATACCATCAGCACCCGCCCGTATGACCCGTTCTATCTGCGTCCGGAAGATCGGAAGGCGTTTGAAGAGATCATCCGTCCGTACTGGAAAGGACGTTCGACCTATGAACAGTGGCTGGTACAGTGCCCGGATTTTGCGGCAACCTTACGTGACTGCGGTGCCCTTTACATCAACCGTAAATCGGTTCGTGGCTGGGGTGAGACGACTGCGGGTTATTCCAGAGTCATCAAAGAAGGTATGGAGGGAATCAAGGCGCATATCCATAAAGTGCTTGATACACTCGACATTACCCGTCCGGGTGACTATGAGAAGATTGAATATCTGAAAGCAATGGAACTGGCAGCTGATGGTATCTCTGCACTGGGACACCGCTATGCAGCGGAAGCGAGAAAACAGGCGGAGGCTGAGCCGGATGAGAAGCGCAGAAAAGAGCTGTTACAGATTGCGGAAACCTGTGATCAGGTTCCGGAAAAACCGGCGCGTACTTTCCGGGAAGCAATTCAGTCAATGTATATTTACCAGACCTGTATTTTCATGGAGCAGAATGCAGCCAGCTACAATCCGGGACGTATGGATCAGTATCTCTATCCATTCTATAAAGCAGATATCGAAGCTGGCCGCCTGACGGAGGACGAGGCACAGGAACTTTTAGACTGCCTGTGGGTTAAATTCTCTGAGCAGTGCCTGTTCCAGGATAAAATTACAGCGCAGTTCTCAGCCGGTTATCCGATGTTCCAGAACGTATGCTGTGGTGGTGTTGATGAGCGCGGCATGGATGCGGTCAATGACGTTTCCTACCTGATTTTACAGGCGACCGCAGAGGTACAGCTGTATCAGCCGTCCCTGTCCGTCCGCTACAATATGGCGAAGAACCCGAGCAGCTTCTTAAAGAAGATTGCAGAGGTTGTGAAGCTTGGAACTGGTTTCCCGGCATTCCATAATGATGAGATCGGTATTCAGATGCTGTTAAACAAAGGAATCCCGTTAAAAGAGGCGTACAACTGGAACCCGTGCGGCTGTGTAGAGACCAACCTGGAAGGAAAACAGAGATGCTATACGGCTTATGCAGATTTCAACTTAGGTTCTGCGGTTGAGTTTGCCCTCTTAAATGGCAAGAGCCGCAAGTACGGCGTACAGGCATCCGAGGCGACGGGCGACCCGACTTCCTTCAGCACCTATAAAGAGTTTGAAGAAGCAGTCAAAGAGCAGATCCGTTATGAGCTTCGCGGAACCGTGGCTTCCAGCCATGTATGCGACGATATCGGTTTCCAGAGAGTCGTTCCAGCACTTTCCCTTTCCTTCTATGAGTGTGTGGAAAATGCGAAAGATTACGCATGGGGCGGTGCGAAATATAACCTTGGAAATGGTATCGATGCGATCGGCGTAGCAGATTTAATCAACAGCCTGATTGCAGTAAAGAAGCTTGTATTTGACGATAAGAAAGTAACCATGCAGCGTCTTCTGGATGCACTGGATGCGAACTTCGTGGGCTATGAGGATGTCAAGAAGATGTGCGATGAAGCTCCGAAGTACGGCAATGATGACGACGAAGTAAACGAGCTGACGGGCGATATGTTCTGCTTTATCGCGGACTACATCGAGTCGTTCCACAGTAAATTTGGAAAGATGACACCGGGTATCCTTCCGGTATCGGGAAATACCCCATTTGGCCTGGAGGTCGGCGCACTTCCGTCCGGACGTCTGGCTTGGAAGCCGTTAGCAGACGGCGTATCCCCGAACCAGGGAACTGATACCGAGGGCATGGGTGCAGTATTGAAATCCATTTCCCACATTCCGCACGGCCGTTTCAATCAGGGAACCCTGCTGAATGTAAAGATGGATACGGTATTCCGTGACAGCCCGAATTCGACGAAGGAACTGATGAACTACCTGCGGAGTCTCTGCTCCCTGGGTGTATTCCATACACAGTTCAACGTCATCGATACGGAGACACTGAAAGAGGCACAGAAGCATCCGGAAGATTACAACGGACTGCTGGTACGTGTAGCGGGTTATACAGCATATTTCACAGAGCTTGGAAAAGAAGTACAGGACGATAT
The DNA here is from genome assembly GCA_963657995.1 of bacterium. Taxonomy (GTDB): domain Bacteria; phylum Bacillota; class Clostridia; order Lachnospirales; family Lachnospiraceae; genus Otoolea. The sequence continues at coordinate 6,767 of CAVKOQ010000044.1, read as the reverse complement.
TATTTCCAGAACTTCCCATTCCAATATCTGCTAGGAAAAAAGATGGAAATCTGCCGTGTTTTATGAAGAATGCGGCAAATCAGCCATCGGGTATATGAGATATGCGCGGTGGCTGGCAGCAGACAGAGGGCATTTGACAGGAGGAACAGCGTATGGAATTGAAAGCAAATATTCTTCGGATTGAGCGATTATCTCTTTCAGATGGAAAGGGAATGCGTACCGTCGTATTTTTCAAGGGCTGTCCTCTTCACTGTGCCTGGTGTTCAACGCCGGAGTCGCAGTCGGGGCAGCGGGAAGTCTACTATATGAAAGAACGCTGCATCGGCTGCGGCGCCTGCATCCGTGTATGTCCAGAAGAGGCACTTTCCCGGAGTGAGGAGACGGGGGAGATTGTCCGGGACAAAGCACGTTGTAAAAACTGTTTTCGCTGTGTCGAGGCCTGCAATTATCGGGCACAGCAGATCTATGGCAGGGAAATGACCGTAAAAGAAGTAATGCGTGAGATCCTGAAAGATGAGATGTTTTTCTTCTATTCAGGAGGTGGTGTGACACTCTCCGGCGGCGACGTATTCTGCCAGACTGATTTTGCAAAAGCACTGCTGGAGGCCTGTGATGACGCCTGCATCAACGCGGCGGCGGAGCTGGATATGTTCACTTCTTTTGAGAATGTGAAACGGATCGTGCCGCATCTGCAGATGTTTTATGCGGATGTAAAATGTATGGATTCGGTGAAACATAAGAAGTGGACAGGGCAGGACAATGCCGTCATTTTGGAGAATATCCGCAAAGCGGATGCATTTTGTCCGCCACATTCCATCCATATCCGCCTGCCGCTGGTAGCGGGAGTGAATGATGATGTGGAAAACATCCGAAAAACAGCGCAGTTCTGTCAGGGACTTAAAAATTGCCAGGAGCTTGAATTTCTGCCGTATCACCGGCTGGGACTTCACGCGTACCGGCAGCTTGGAAGGACATACCAGTTAGAGGATCACGCCTCCATGAACCGGTGGGATGTATATCAGAAGATGGGATTCCTCTGCGAGGAAAAATGGTCCTTTGATATGGCAATTTCGGGAATGCAGGTGTATCAGGCAGGAAAGGGAAAGACAGGAGTGACGGAGGAGGAATTGAAGGCGTAGAAATACGATACACATAAGTATATCGTGAATGATATTTATTCGGCGTGATCCTATATGCTGGAAGTGAGGAGCCGGCGATCCGACCGAATGTGAAAAGAAAAAGTGCAAAATAAACATATGGAAGGTAAAGTAAAATGAAGAAGTTATGCATGATTGGAAGCGGCAATATGGGAAAGGCCATGGTGCGCGGCATCATTAAGACGGGACTTTTAAAGCCGGAAGAGATTGTAATGACGGATCTGAATGCTTATGTGGTGGAGGATCTGGAGCGGGAGCTCGGAATTATCGGCTGTACAGATAACCGGGAAGCGGTGGCAGATAGTGAGATCATCGTGCTGGCAGTCAAACCGCAGTTTCTGGACAAAGCGATCGCAAGTCTTTCGGATGCAGTGAAACCGGGAAGTATCGTGATTTCGATTGCACCGGGAAAGACCGTTGAGATGCTGGAAGCACAGTTCCCGGCAGAAACCCCGATTATCCGGGCGATGCCGAATGCCCCGGCGCTGGTTTTGACAGGCATGACGGCTGTATGCCGGAACAAATATGTAAAGAAATCCGATATGGAACGTGTCAAAAAGTTATTTGACGGTTTTGGACTGACAAGAGAGGTACCGGAGTACATGATGGATGCAGTAACGGCCGTCAGCGGAAGCTGCCCGGTGTATGTGTGCCTGATGATTGAGGCTCTTTCTGATTCGGCTGTAAAATCGGGCATGACGCGCAAGGATTCGTATGTATTTGCGGAACAGGCGGTCATGGGTTCTGCGAAGCTTCTTCTGGAAACGGGGATGCATCCGGGAGAGTTAAAAGATATGGTGTGCTCTCCAGCGGGAACCAGCATCGAAGCGGTCCGGGTCCTGGAGGACAATGGTTTCAGAAGTGCTGTCATCCGTGCTACGGATGCGTGTGCAAGACGTTCGAGAGAACTGATGTAAGGATGTAAGTGTATTCTCTGTTCATTTTCTGCCCGGGATGTTTTCGTTCTGTATGGGAATCCCCCTTCCCAGCAGGGCGGGACAGCCGGAACAGATAATGTTATAAACCCTTTTGATGGAAGACCAGAAATGGTCGGAAAATAAAACAGATTCAGATCAAAAATGTGAGGCAGCAGCTGAAAGGATGATCGGGATCTGTTTTATTTTGTAAAAAGAGAGGGAACGAAAACCTATAAAAATTCTATGAATTTCAAATTTCCTCTAGACAAACCATGCGAGTTAGTGTATACTAACTACATCAGCAGTTAGACTAAACTAACTTTTCGGAGGATAAAATATGAGCGTTGTTATAGTAGGAGGCCATGATCGTATGGTCAGCCAGTACGTAAAGATATGTAAATCATTTAATTGTAAGGCAAAGGTATTTACACAGATGACCGCAGATTTCGGTAAACAGATCGGAGCACCGGATTTGCTTGTGTTATTTACCAGCACTGTTTCCCATAAAATGATTCGAACCGCAGTTGATGGTGCTAAGGGAAGCAGGACAGAAGTTGTTCGCTGTCACACAAGCAGCAAAACTGCACTGGAAGAGATTTTACAGGAACACTGTGCAGCTTGCTAATTTAGGTGCGTATGATGGATTGCATAACAGTTTATGTGTTGAACTGACTGTTATGCATTCTTTTTACTTCATAGGAAAGTGCGTCCTATGAAGTAAAAAAACGCTCCGCTTTGGATCGCACTGCGGCGGCAAAGAAGCATGTCGCATTCGCGACCCGCCGCAGGCGGAGAATGTGCCAAGGCACATTCTTTCTTATTTGACTTATATGCCACACCGACGTAATGTGAAGCATTTTTGAAGGTTGGCTTTTTAATTGTTGATTTTAAACAATATATGATTTGAAAATTTTAAAAAAATATGGTATTCTAGTAAGCAGTTGATAGCTGATAAAAAGTGTCAGTTAGGTGAAATGTGCGGGTAATGAGCCAAGGCACATTGTTTGTTCTTGTTATAAATCAGAAATTTGGAGGGAATCACTTTGAAAATACAGCAGTCGGCAGAGGATTATCTGGAAACAATTCTTATGTTGGGCTATAGAAAGCCGATGATTCGTTCGATAGATGTAGTTAATGAATTGGGGTATTCAAAGCCAAGTGTCAGTGTTGCGATGAAGAATCTTCGTGAAAATGGTTACATTTCCATGGATCATGAAGGCTATATCACATTGGAACCATCAGGACGCAAGATTGCGGAGATGATCTACGAGCGTCACACTCTCTTAACTAAACTTTTAGTAGCTTTAGGTGTGCCAAGAGAAGTGGCGATGGAGGATGCCTGCCGTATCGAACATGTGATAAGTCCTCAGAGTTTCGAGGCTATCAAGGAGTTTGCAGCTGCACATCTGGCAAAGATTGATGCGGAAAATAAGAAAGATGAATCCAGCCAGAATGATAGGACTGAATCGGAATCAAAATGATTGGTGAAATATGGATACTAAATAGATCCGGAAGAGCAGAGAGATTTGCTTTTTCGGATTTTTTTATAGGAAAGTGCGTCCTATGAAACAAAAATGCTCCGCTGAGTTTATACTAATTTAATAATTAAAACATACTAATATACTAGGAAAATAATAAAAAGTTTTGTATACTGGAAAAATGTAAAATAAAGTTAGTGTTCAGCTTAGGAAGGAGCGAATAAAGTATTGAAAAAAGAAGAAATACTAAAGATAAGTGGTATGACATGCATAAATTGCCAGAACAGGATTGAGAAAGCACTAAAAAAAGAAAAAGGAATCATAAAAGCAAGCGTTAGCTATGATACGAGAATGGCAAAGATAACATTTGATGATGAAATAATTTCACTTGATGAAATTAAGAGAATTATCGCAGATGAAGGTTATGGCATTGGAAGAGATGAAAACAGTGTATCAAGAAGAATGTCGCTTCTTATTCTGATTTTTGCATTGTTTATGTTTTTACAGAACTCAGGTATTCTTAACACACTGACACCGGGAAAACTTGCTGACAGCAATGCAAGCTATGGGATGCTTTTTCTTATCGGTTTGTTAACTTCCGTGCATTGTATTGCAATGTGTGGCGGCATCAATCTTTCGCAGTGTATCGGTCATACGGAACATTCTTTTAGGTCTGCATTTCTTTACAACTCGGGACGAGTGATTTCGTATACTTTGATAGGTGGGATACTTGGTCTTATCGGAAGTTTTGCCGGAGGCAGCGAATGTATCGGTCTTCCGGTGATCTTTCAGGGGATGCTTAAACTTGTTGCCGGAATCCTTATGATCCTTATGGGGATCAACATGCTCAATCTGTTTCCGGGAATTCGAGGATTGATGCCGCGTATTCCAAAGAAAATTGCCCTGAGTGTTCAGAAAAGAAAAGTGGGAAGCGGTGCATTTGTTGTGGGAATTCTCAATGGCTTGATGCCGTGCGGACCGCTGCAGGCTATGCAGATTGTTGCTCTTGCAAGCGGAGATCCATTTCAGGGTGCACTTTCCATGTTTATGTTCAGTCTGGGAACTGTGCCGCTTATGTTAGGACTTGGCTCTGTTGTTTCGATGCTTGGAAAGAAATTTGCCGGAAAGGTAATGACGGCAGGATCAGTGCTAGTAGTAGTACTTGGAATGGCAATGTTTTTACAGGGAAAAAATCTAATCGGAACTCCATATATGTCAGTGGTACAGAGTGTCGATGCATCAAATGCAGCAGAAAATAATACAGAAAATACCACAGCTGATGTGGAGAGCAATGGTGAAGTCCAAGAGATACACAGCACATTAACAGGTGGTCGATATCCCAATATTACGGTAACGGCAGGTGTTCCTGTTAAGTGGGTAATTGATGTGCCGAAAAATGTACTTAATGGATGTAATTACAAGATGCTACTTAATGCGTACGGAATCGAGCATACATTCACTGAAGGCGAAAATATCATTGAATTTACGCCCACCAAAACAGGCGAAGTAAGCTATACCTGTTGGATGGGAATGATTCGGGGGGATATTTTGGTGACGGACGCAAGTGGGAATACAGAAACAGAAGGTAGCAGCGAAGAAAATAGCAATGAATTTTTCGGTGGCAGCTGCTGCGGTTAGAGAGAAAATTGAAAAAAGCTAGCTTGTGCGTTTACATAGAACGTGGTATCATAAAGCCAGTGTGTGGTTGGAATTAATACCGCACTGAGGCAAAAAGGGGAAATTATATAATGTATAAAGAGGATACCATTTTGGTTGTCGGTCAGGCGAAACCGAGCAAAGAAGATGCAATTTATAGTCTGCACGGCGAATTTTATGTGAGTTTTGTGGTGGAGCGGACGACAGGAAAGATTCTCGACTTAGAGTGCAATACGATTTTGTCTGTGACACGCAATTTTGTTGTTTCTATGATGATAGGAAAGAGTCTTAAAACCGATCTGGATGAGATGCAGAAGATGATCCGTGAGAGATATTTTGCATTGACACAGAAACCACTTATTGCCTGTCTAAAAGATGCACACAATCGTTATATGATGGTGACGGGACAGAAATGATGTGTGAGTTTATTAAATAAGGAATTTTTTTGAGACCTAGCATTGGTTCGGGTGTCAAAACACCAGAACCTCCGGTTACAATAAAATGAAGGGAATTGGAGAGGTATGAGAAAAACTTGGAAAATTAAGGCAGCTACTATTGCTTTGGCAGCTATGTGTATGTTTGGAGGAACATTTTCCTCATATGCGGATGATGCACCATCTGGTCCAGCATCTGATCAGGAGCTGATTCAGAGACGTGAAAAGGTGGCTGATAGTCAAAGTAATAATGCTGACAGCCAGTCATCTGCAGAGAACTCAGATGATTCAGGAACGCAGAATGGAACGAATGAGAGTCAGAATTCTGCTCAGGGTGAAACAAGTACTGGTGATGCAGGACAGGGGACAGGTGCTGAAAGCCAAAGTTCTTCGGAGTTACAGGGTGCAGCCTCACAGACTAATCAGGTACCAGATGGTATGGTGGCCAGCGGAGGACGATATATTGATCCGAACGCACCGATGGTAGCACTGACATTTGATGACGGCCCGTATGCAGCTGTTGGAAACCGTATTATGGACTGTGCAGAGCAGTATGGAGGTCGTGTGACATTTTATGTAGTCGGAGAACGTGTAAATTCATATAAGACCGAGATTTTACGCATGCATAATAACGGACATGAGATAGGAAATCATACTCAGAATCATAAATATCTTCAGAAACTTGGAGCTCAGGAGATACGTCAGCAGGTAGCTGCATGTAATCAGGCAGTTGCAGCGATTACTGGCGAGGCACCGAAGACAGTTCGTTTACCTGGTGGCGGTAAAAATAGCACGGTTCTTGCCAATATAAGTCAGCCGATTGTTCTTTGGGATGTAGATACGCTTGATTGGAAGACCAGAAATGCAGCCTCATCAGTACAAACAGTGCTTAGCCAAGTTAAAGATGGTTCAGTTGTTCTGATGCATGAGCTTTACAATGCTTCAGGAGATGCGGCAGTTACACTTATTCCACAGCTTGTGGCAAGAGGCTATCAGCTTGTAACAGTCAGTGAACTGGCACAGTTTAGAGGCGGTCTTAACGGAGGTACGGTGTACTACAGTTTCTACAAATAACAAGTGCGTCATATGAGACATGATAAAGATTCCCATATTCCAATTGTTACG
>CAVKOQ010000043.1:0-19326 GCA_963657995.1 bacterium | reverse complement strand
TGATAAGGCTGAGGAATCTACATTTTATATTGATTTTGAAAATACAGGATATGTAAGTTCAGCCGGACTTCGTGTACTTCTCGAAGCACAGAAATTTGCTAAAAAGAAAAGCATTGACATGATACTTAAAAATGTAAAACCGATTGTAATGGAAGTATTTGATATTACTGGATTTTCGGGGTTCTTGAATATTGAAGAATAAGAAGAAAAAGAAAAAAAACAGTTCCATGGCGGAATTGTTTAAGGAACTGAGAGAAGTTCAAAAGGCTGCCAGAGATCGTTATGACATATCTGACGATGATGCAAAGATTGACGGCAGTGCCAAATCAGACCAAACGGATGAGAAGTCTGGATGGCTCACTGATATAAAGAGTGTAGACAAGCAGCAGATACCAGATATGGTTCTTGACTACGTCAGTCATTCAGAAGACAGATTCACACATAAAAAAAACATTGAATTTTCAAAAAAAGTGAAGGTCAGGAAAAAGGAAAAAAAAGATGATGAAAAGGAATTTGAAACAAAACCTGTCATCCGTCTTGATGCTCCTGAACTTACGACTCAGCAGAAGATTTGGATAGGAACTCAGACACTTGTCTGGTCCGTCATGCCGCTTATGCTATATATGTTTTTGCCGGCACTTCTTATGTACATTGGTATGTTTATACGTCAGTGGAATGGAGATACAGACACATTTATAAACGCCAGCGGCAATTTCTACTATGCAATTGGAATTGTGCTTTGCTTCATTATCTTAAGATGGCGGATAGTGAGAAAGGGAGAAAGCTTTCAGCAAGCGGTTACACTGTACTTTAAAGAAACAGACGGAAAGAAAGCATTAAGCTATGCATTCTTTGGTTTGTCAGCAAGTTTGTTTTTATCAGCGGTATTTACGCTTCTTCCATTCTTCTTTGGTTACAAGGCGATGACAGAGAGAGCTTTTCAGCGTACGGATTTGGTTCTTGCCATGATTTCGGTACTGATAACAGCTCCGATTTGCGAAGAGATTATATTTCGAGGACTGATGCTCAACAGACTTCTGACGAGGTTTTCGGAAAAATCGGCGGTACTTCTTACTGCAATCATTTTTGCTTTATGTCACGCCAATCCGATCTGGATATGCTATGCATTTGTTATGGGATGGCTTTTGGCATTTGTATCTGTCAAAGAAGATAATATATATTATTCGATTATCATGCATATGGCATTCAATGTCTGGACAGTAGTTCAGCTGATTATCCGTCAGTTCGATGGACTCTATACAGTTCTTTTTGGCAGTAAGATGATCATATTTATATATGGACTATTGGCATTTGTATGTATGTTTGCATGGATTAAAATGAATCCTGTATTTGTGGAAAAGATACAGGATTGGCTGCAGAAACAGGAAAGGATCTAATAATGAAAGATTTTTTGAAAAGGGGCCTTAATTATCTGATAATATTCATTATAGGCAGTATCTTTCTTGGAATACTGGTTTCAGAATTTTTCTGGGCGATTCTGCCAACGATGTTTGGTGAAGGTGATGGATTCTTTGATCCATGGCTTTTGATAAGTCTTCGGACATACCTCTTGGGATTTTTGATAATGTGTGTGATCGGCGTTTTGTGGATTGTATATGACTATGATGCCGGAAGACGTTCGAGACGTATGATGAATCAGAAGGCTAAAAGAATTGAGGGTGCTCTGGAAAATGCAGATTTCATGTCTGACAAAGAGCGTGATGATTTGTTTAAGCCTCACAAGTTCACAAAACTTGGCAACGATAAGGATGATGGTGTTCCGGTATATGCTGAGTACAATAACAAGAGAAAAGAACTTGATATAAACCTGGCATCTCCGATGCATGGCCTGGTAATCGGTTCTACCGGTTCTGGTAAAACAACAACCTTCATCAACCCTATGATTCAGATCCTTGGACATTCGGCAGCCGGCTCATCCATGATTATGACTGACCCTAAGGGCGAGCTTTTCATGCTTCACAGTGGTATGCTTAAAGAGCATGGATACAAGGTTATGGTTTTGGATCTGCGTGACCCGTACAGTTCATTCCGATGGAATCCGCTGAGTGATATTTATGACAGATATCAGCTTTATCTCCATACAGGAGATGAGATTTACAGAAGAACAGATGACGCAGTTGATAGTGGTCTTGCTCTCGTTAATCCGGCAGAAGAATTTGAAGATGAGTGGTATGAATATGATGGCAAGGGATATGCACACAGAGATGAACTTATTGCCAAGATTCGTATTGAAAAACAGAAGATTTACGATGAAGTTTATGAAGATTTGAACGACTTTGTCAGCGTCCTCTGTCCTATCGAATCCAAGGATGACCCGGTTTGGGAGAAAGGTGCCCGTTCAATCGTCATGGCGACCTGTCTTGCGATGCTTGAAGATTCTGAGTATCCTGAGCTTGAGATGACGAAAGAGAAATTCTGCTTCTACAATGTTAATAAAGCTATTTCCAATTCAGAAAATAACTTTGAGGCATTGCATCAGTATTTCGAAAATCGTCCGACACTTTCAAAGGCAGTCGGTCTTTCCAGACAGGTTATGTCGGCAGCTGAGACCACACTTGCCAGCTATATGTCAATTGCATTTGATAAGCTTTCGATGTTCAACGATGAAGGTCTTTGTGCTCTTACATCAGCTACGGATATTGAACCTACATCAATTGCTACTGAGCCGGTGGCTCTGTTCCTTAAGATTCCGGATGAGAAGGATACAAGACATGCACTTGCGGCTATCTTTATTCTTAGTATATACAAGGCACTTATCAAGGTGGCCAGTGCAGACCCGGATCTGACACTTCACCGCAATGTATATTTCATCTTGGATGAGTTTGGTAACATGCCTAAGATTGAGAAATTCGATAAGATGATCACTGTAGGTCGAAGCAGAAAGATTTGGTTCAACATGGTCGTTCAGTCTTATGCACAGCTCAACAACGTTTACGGTGATACAGTCGCAAACATCGTAAAGAGTAACTGTGGTCTTAAGATGTTCATCGGATCTAACGATATCGCAACATGTGAGGAGTTCTCTAAACTTTGTGGTAACATGACTGTTACGACAGGTAGTGTATCAAGCGGTATGGGATCAAGAGTAGGTGATATCAACTACTCACAGCAGATGCAGACAAGACCGCTTATATATCCGTCGGAGTTGCAGAAGCTTAACAATAAACAGAGTACAGGTAATGCAATCATAGTAACATTTGGTAATAACCCTCTTAAGACGAAGTTCACGCCTAGTTATAAGTGTCCTCTCTATGAGTTTAAGACCATGAATCTTGATGATGTCAGAGCCAATGTATTCTATGGAGAAGATGTCTACTATGATCTGGCAGAACGAAATATGATTGTTCAGGAACAGCAGGGAACAGATGAATATGAAGATGAAGAGACTGAGGGCGGAGTAGAACTCAGACTTCAGGCAGCAGGAGGAGAATAAAATGAAATTATGTAGTAAATCAGCTATTTCGCTGCTTGCAGCAGCAGTGATGGCAGTTTCTCCCGTAGCGGCTATAACATCTGAAGCAGCCAGTTCACTGGGACAGCAATATAACAGTATTTCTAATCTGTATGGAAGTTTGCTGGGAGGAACATCAACAGTAAGTACCGGTACAAATAATTCTTCAAGTTCATCAGGCCCGGCTTCATCAGGTACAGGAACAGTAACAGGAAGTCAGAATGGTGTGATTGTTGAGAACCGTTCTTCTCAGAATTCGTCATCAAACAGTACAAGCACCGGTTCAACGGATCTTCCTACGAAACAGACGGTCACGCTTTCAGAAAACTACTATGAAGATTATGATATTTATGAAGAAGGAATAAACGGACTGTTTTATTTCTATTCTAATATCTCCAATGGTGGTGTAACCAACAAAAGTGTATATATCGATTTCCCGGCCAATATTTCATATACGGCAGAGCTTGACGGACAGCCAATTGCTTACGTAAGCAAGCAGGTACTAAGTACAAAAGGTACATACGTATTCCGAATAAAGGCTATTTATACACCGGATACGGCACTTTCACAGCAGTGTGAATATCAGACGACGTTCCGTTTCCGTATTCAGGATAAGGTAGTGAAGGAGACCCAGGCTGCAAGTTCTACAGCTGATAATGGCTCTGTATATACATGGGATAGCGGTAGCAATTCATCATCGTCATCAACAACATCGCTTATAAACAATGCCCTTGATATAGCAGATGCATTGTCAAGCAGATCATTGTCAGTGGATTATATCACAAAGAGTATCTCAAGTGGTGCAGTTACTATTGACCAGATGGCCGATATGCTCGGTGCAACTCCCGAGGCACTTAGAAGTTTCCTTGACCTTACAAAAGATGAGACAGAGACTGATTCTGAATCTGAAACTACAGCAGATGAATCTCAGAATGATGAACTTCAGAATGCTGAAAATGAAGGCCAGGAAGAGTCAGATACACCGAGTGTTTCTGACGATGATGCCAAGATTGCAGCGGCAGCAGCCGGACGGGGTACAGGTTCAGGAATCGTAGAATCCATAGACAGTCTCACTGGTCAGTATGCAGAGACATTACTTACAGGAACAAGCTTTACAGCTTCTGTACAGAACGGTGCTACCGTAAATGGTACGGTTTCGTTCAGCTTCCCATCAGAAAATACACTGGTTGTAGAGGCAACAAGAAACGGAAAACCGTACGATTATACTCCTGGAAATGATTTTACCGAAAGCGGATGGTATTGTCTTGACATTAGAGATACGATTGCCGGCTATGAGGAGACATATAGCGGAAAAGAAAAGCCGAAATTTTATTTCCAGATTATAAATGATCCTGTAAAAGATCTTGATATCTTATTTGTTCCTCAGGGAGAGGCGGTTACAAGCTTTACCTGGGATGGGAGAGAGCAGAGTGATCAGGGATCATGGGTATCGTTCCCATATGATGGAACCTATGTATTGACTTATACAACGGCTTCCGGGAAGAGTACAACAGTTACAATCAATAAGGATACCAGACCGCCGAAGCTCTCAGTAACTGCTAAGAATGGACATGCTGAGATCGGGGTAAATGAGACACTAAAGCAGCTGACTGTATACAAAGACGGAGAAGAGATTGAATTTTCTGCTGAAGAACAGATTAGCGGCAAGGGTCAGTATCAGGTATATGCAACAGATGCGGCAGGTAACACGTCAAATATTACATTTAAGCTTGGAGCTGGAATCAGTGCATCCAGTGTTATCGCAGTCTTGCTGATTTTAGTACTTATCGGTGGCAGTATTGCCTATGTTATCCATATTAAGAAAAATACTTCGATGCGCTGATAAGGCGATAGACAAAGAAACAAGGAGGAGAGGACTATGACATTTGTGCAGTTGGGATTCCTAGAAACAATGCAGGGGATCTTTGCAAAACTTTTTGAAGAGATTTTCAGTCCTCTTCTTCAGAAAATTCTGACAGCTATATTAAAATCACTTTGGGGAATGCTTCATTCATTTTTAAGCTCATTCCTGCTTTCGAGTTTTACAAAGTTTCTTTCTATAGTTGATTATGTTGCCAATATTTATGACGTACTTACAGGTGTTGAGACTGTATCTTATGGAAAACAGAGTGGTTTGTCACTTGTGGAAGCACTTCTTAAGATCGATACAATTGGGCGTGCTTTTATCATACTGACAGCAATTTCAATAATTCTTGCTTTTTTCTTTTCCATGGTATCTGTCGCACGTTCTATGGCTGACAGCCCATTTGAAAATAAGCATCCTATAAGTGAGGTACTCAAGTGGTCTCTTAAATCTGCACTTACGTTTGCCATGATTCCGCTTTTATGTCTTTTTCTGGTTCATTTTTCAAAAACGATTGTCCAGGTTACAGGACAGATAGAATATACCGATACAAGGGCGGGAAACCACAATATCATCATCGCTGATTCTACAGCGGGAGATGTACTCTTTGTTACCATGGTGCAGGATGCGATTATAGTTCCTGATAAATATAAGACGACAGAAGACAAGAACGCGTATGTTCAGCAGAGGCTTGATTATTATATGTCACGTTATGGAGATATTGCCTCGATGCAGTTTACATACAGCAATACGGATCAGGTTTTTGAGGATGTAGATCCGATGAAAGTAAACTTCTTACTTGCTTTTCCGAGTGTGCTGTGTTTGCTGGCACTGATGTTGATGTCATCGGTTATGCTTGTAAGGCGAATGTTTGAATTGCTTGTATTGTATGTAGTTTCTCCGTTCTTTGCAGCATCGATTGCCCTTGATGGAGGTGCTATATTCAAGAAATGGAAGGATTTGTTTGTAGGGAAGTTTTTTGCCGGAGTCGGAACCGTGATTACGATGAAAATCTTTTTGATTATTCTTCCTTTCATCGCTTCTAATCGCTTCAGTTATTCAAGTGATCCGCTTATGAATAAAACTATAAGCGTTCTGTTCGTACTGGGAGGTGCGTGGGCAGTATTTAATGCCAGCATAACTATCGGACAGGTGCTTGATCCAGATAGTGCATCTGAGGAGCAGAGTCAGAGAAATGCAATTATTAGTTATATGTCAGGTAAGTTAAGTAACGTAGGTGCTGGTGGCGGTGGACAGCAAAGTACCGGAAATGTTAGACGCGTAGGAAATGGACCTCAGGGTCCGACATCGAGAGGATAAGGAGGAAAGATAAAAATGAATATGGTTTATCTGGGCTTTTTGAGCGATCCGATCGGATGGATGATGGAGAACTTTCTGGATCCGCTGTTTGAACTGGTAGGTAATCTCCTTAATACGGTATTTACATGGCTGTTCAATACATTACTTGAGCCGGCACTTAGAAACGCAATTATTCCGCTCTGTGTAGCACTCGGAAAGATAATCTGGGAGATGATAGCCGGTGTAGTATATAGCCTTATGGCCTCTATCTGGAAACTCCTTGACAGTATGGAAACAGCATATGATATCTTTATAGGTATTTCCAAGGTCACAGACACTACGGCAACAGAAAAAGAAGCTACAACACTTCTTGAGGCTTTATATAATATACCTACATTTAGAAGTGCTTTTTACTATATTTTGGCTCTTTCTTTTGTTATGCTTTTCATGTTTACGATATATTCTGTTTCTAAATCGATATTTGATCTCGAAACAGAAAGACCGAAGACTGTATCACACGTTATGACATCATTCATGAAAGCATGTGTACAATTTTTGATTGTACCGCTTATGGTTCTCTTTCTGATTAGATTCAGCGGCGTGCTGGTTAACAGCCTTAATAACTCACTGGAATCGTCAACCAACAATGGTAGTGCTACAGTAGGTTCAACATTATTTGTCATAAGTTCGCTGGATGCGGCAAAAGATGAAAAGATGAATATTTCTACGGCGGCTGATGACGTAAAGAGTACACTTGGCGTCTCAGATACTCTCAGGATGCCGTATTATCTTAATGGACAAGTTGATGGACATAAAAACAGTGATAAGGTATATTCCAATAATACACAGGTAAAGAAAGACTTTGTATTTTCTAAATTTGATTTTGTAGTGGGACTTGGCTGCAGTATATTCATATTTATCGTTATGATAAGCAACAGTATGGTATTCGTACAACGACTGTTTGATATATTGCTTTTGTATATAGTTTCTCCGTTTTTTGTTTCAACAATGCCACTTGATGACGGAGAAAGATTTAAAAGGTGGCGAGAGCTATTTCTTGGAAAAACTTTCTCCGGAATGGGCGGCATAGTTGCCATGAAGCTGTATCTTATGATTGTTCCTGTAATTATGGGAGGCCAGATTCAGTTTGACAGCCTCAAGGGAGAAAGTACAGAGGTTGTTTATATACTTAAGGTCCTTTTCCTTTTGGGAGGAGCTTGGGCTGCTACCAAGAGCGGCTCTATGGTTACAAGCCTTATAAGTGCTGCGGCAGGTTCTGCAGAGAGTGCTACTGCTCAGACAGGAACCATGATCGGTTACGGTCTTGTAAAGAGTGCTGGAAAGTTAGCATGGAAGGCAACTAAGAAGACTGCAGGCGGACTCTTTGGTTCAAAAGGCGGCGGTGCTGCGGCGGAAGCTGCGGACGGAGAAGGCAAGGGTGCTGAAGGACAAGATGCTGATGGTGCAGAGGATACCGGAGGCACAGAAGGTGCTTTAGGAGCAGATGCAGCTGCAAAACTCGGAACAGGAACAATTCCTGGACTTTCCGGTGCACCTGGTCCTATCGGAGGTATCGGAGGACATGGAGCCTCTAAAGACCTTCCTGCTGCACCACCGGCCGGTGCGATTGGCGGTTTAGGAGCCGCACCTGCTATCGGTGGAATCGGTGGTTTGGGAGCAGCCGGAGGAGCTAAGGCAGCAGCTAAAGCCGGTGCCAATATGTCTCCTGAACAGAATGCAAGGATGGCAAGGCGTAAGGCTATGAACGAACTTGCTACAGCACAGAAGAGTCAGCTTCCGAAACAGAGAACAAAGAAGTTCCTTGGAATGACATTCAAGACAAACAGGGATGGAAATTATCGCTGGAATGTCAATATGGGTAGCTTCCTCTCAAATACATATGGAGCAGACGGAAGCCATACAATGAAGTTCTTAGGCGTGCAGGTTAGAACGGATCACAACGGTGACTTAAGTAAGGTAGGTGCACTCGGATTTGGTTGTACATGGGATAATGCTGGAGAGAGACATCTGGATTTAAGCCTTGGTAAACTTGTAAGTCATCATGTCTCAAGTGACGGAAGTCAGAGTACATCCTTCGGTGGAGGATTATTCAGCCGTACATACGATTCTGACGAACAGCTTGTTAATTCAAGGACATTTGGTGTAGAAAAACAGATGAATTCTACAACAGGAGAGATGTATACCAGACATAATTCATGGTTTGGAATCGAAAGAGTCGAAGATAAGCAGGGTAATGTACACATGAAATCATGCTTGGGTGCACACTTTGCACCGGATGCTAATGGTGACTACCACTTTAGCCATGGCTGGGGAGCCGGTCAGAAGATGATGGTCAACGAAGAAGGCAAGGCAGAGTGTGTAGGAAGAACATTCCTTGGAATGAATGTTTATGAAGCCACATCTAAGAAGGAAAGGTTATCGCAGCTTGATATTAATAAACCTAAACGCAAGAAATAAGCTGCAAGCTTGCTAAGATTGGTCGAGGTGAAAGGGATACAATGAGGATCATACCAAAAAAGACGAAAGTCAAACTGGAATTTTTTAAGGGAGTAGAAGTCCCGGACTTAATAGTGGGACTCATAGGCGGTGGAGTCATCATGGCAGTGCTGCTATCAAATCTCCCATTTAAAATGTGGATTTGCTCCATATTCTTGATCATTACATTTGCACTTTTAGTGCCTGTGGACGACCAAAAAACGTACGTCATGCTTCTTCACGCCGTGGCGTACCTGGCAAGGCAGAGAAAGTTTACAAAGGGTAGTGGAGAACAGAAAGTCAACAAGAAGGGTAAAGTCCAAAAAAAGCCGGATACCTTTGATCTGGTACCTTTTACAGGAATAGACGGAGAGTTTATAGAATATGGCGGCAAATACTACGGTATTGCCGTACATATTCCATCCATCGAATTCAGATTTCTTGATAAAGAAAAACAAAACAGTCTTATAGACAGGACATTTGCCGCTATACTCAGAACCATAGGAATGAGCGAATACGCCATGATGGTAAAAGTTGACAGACCTATGGTATATGACGAGTATGTAGCTACTGAGAAACAGAAACTAAGTCAATTAAAAGAGGCCTATTTAAATGGTCTTATGAGTGAAGAAGAGCTTACGGATAGAGTGGGTATTTTACAGGACCGTCTGGAACAGATCAAAGAGATCAATGAAAAAGACCTGGTATATGTACCATTTCATTATCTTGTTTTTTGCAATACCGATAAGGCTCAGCTTCTTCATCAGGCTCAGGATGCGGTCAGTGCATTTGCTGTCCATGATATCCAGTGTGAGATATTAAAGGGTGGCGACCTGGCAGTATTTTTGAAATATAATTTCACGCAGAATTTCAATGAACGTGACGTAAAGAACTTAAGACCGGATCAGTATATGGACTGGATTGTTCCGAATGAGATAGAATTTGCTTCACGTACAGTCAAAATAGACGGATTGGTTACTCATAACCTTCGAATCAACGATTATCCGGTTGTCGTTCCAAATGCATGGGGAGCATCACTTTTCAATACTATGAGCACAAAAGTAGTTATGAAGATGACCCCGCGTGACAGATATAAGTCTATCAGACAGATTGACCGTGCGATTGATGAACTTCGTGAACAGAGTATGAATACAGGAAAGACAAGCCGATTGATGGAACTTTCATCGCATGTAGAGACATTGCAGGAGTTGCTTTTGCTTTTGCAGGGTGACAACGAGGTTCTGTTTGATGTAAATACTTATATCACTGTATTCGATTATGAACTGAGCAATGCCATGGCGGGCGGAAGAAAGATCGGAAAAGACGAAAAACGAGACTTGGCTGCCAGATCTCTCAAGAAAAAGATTCGCAGACAGTGTTCAGAAGAAGGTTTCAAGACGGTTGACAACTTCACGCAGCAGTATGAAGCATATGGTGCAAGCATGATTTCTAACTGGGATCCGTTTTCAACTTATGCGAGGGGAATTCACTCAGGATCCATCGCAGCTGCTTATCCATATGTATATAACAATCTCTGTGATCCGGGCGGAATATGCATCGGAAGAACAGGCGGAATACCGGTATTTATCAATTTCTTCTTAAGAAACAGAGAGCGTGTAAACAGTAACGCCGTTATCATTGGTAAGAGTGGTAGTGGTAAATCTTACGCAACCAAAACAATTCTTACGCAGCTTGCGGCAGAGGACAGCAAGATATTTATTCTTGACCCGGAGAATGAGTATACGCTCATGGCGAAGAACTTCAACGGAAAGATTATCGATGTCGGAAGTGCTACGCAGGGACGTCTGAATCCGTTCCATATCATAACCAATCTTTCAGATGATGAGGATAATGGAGACGAAGAGAAGGATACGGACAGTGTAACTACCAGTTTTTACGTACATCTGCAGTTCCTCGAAGAGTTTTACCGTCAGATCTTACCTGGTATCGAGTCGGATCCTTTGGAATATCTTAACAACATTACGGTCCGTATGTACGAGGAAAAGGGCATTGACGCGACAACAGATTTAAGCAAACTCGAACCGGCAGATTTCCCGACCTTCGATGATTTGTATGACAAGATTCTTAATGATTATCAGAAAGCTAGCGGTGAGTATGCTAAAAATAACTTAAGAATCCTGATTAGCTACATTTCGAAATTCTCCTCAGGAGGACGAAATGCAGCATTGTGGAATGGTGAAGCTACCATTTCCACCAACGAGAACTTCATCGTATTTAACTTCCAGTCACTGCTTGCAAATAAAAACAGTACCATTGCAAATGCACAGATGCTTCTTGTACTTAAATGGCTGGACAATGAGATTATCAAAAACCGTGATTACAATATCATGTACAAGGCAAATCGTAAGATCATCATCGTAATCGATGAGGCTCACGTATTTATCGACAGCAAATACCCGATTGCCCTGGATTTCATGTATCAGCTGGCAAAGCGTATTCGTAAATACAACGGTATGCAGATAATCATTACACAGAATATCAAGGACTTCGTCGGAAGTGAGGAGCTTGAGAGAAAATCAACGGCCATCATCAACGCGAGCCAGTATTCTTTCATATTCCCGCTGGCACCTAATGATATGAACGATTTGTGTAAATTGTATGAAAAATCAGGTGCATTAAACAGCAGTGAGCAATATGATATTATCAATAACGGACGCGGCCGAGCATTTGTTATAACTTCGCCTACCATGCGTACCTGTGTTGATATTCAGACTACAAAGAGTATTGAAAAGCTGTTTACGATGTAGGAGGCAGAGAGATAGAAGATGAGAAAAACAACTAGGATTAAGGCACTGCTTATGGTCGGTGTTATGACTACGGCAGCTTTGCTTGGAGGCTGTTCAGGAAAAGGCAAGGACAAAACCTCATCAATCAAGAAATCAGGTGCTTTGAGAGTTGCGATTGCAACAGGAATGAGCAGACTGACAGTAGCTAATTCCGATGGAACCTATAAGGGTCTGGAGCCTGAGATTATAAGAACGATTGCCGACAATATGGAACTTGAAGTCACATATGTTCCGGTGGAAGAAGGGCAGTCAGCACTGGCACTTCTCGATGAAGACGAGGCGGATCTTGCAATTGGTTCTATAGTGAATGATGGAACATTGGATGCAAGCTACGGCGTCACTACACCGTATGCATATGGATATATATGTGCAGTTACATCCAGAGGAAATTATGTAAACAGTTTGTCTGCACTTACAGATAGCAATATTGGAATTTCTGATAAGTTAAGCATAGCAGACCAACAAAAAATCAATGGTGTAGAGGTGGCTGTTAAGAATACATATTCTGACAGTGATGGTGAAAAGGCTCTTGAAAATGGTGCGATCGAAGCATTTATCTGTTACGAAGATGAGGCGGTTGAGCTTATCAAATCAAACAGCATTTTTCAGGCACAGAATCTTACAGATGTAGAATCTGATGGTTTCGTGATTGCAACAGCAAAGAATAACAGAAAGCTTCTTGAAGACGCAGAAACCATTTCACAGGCTTATCTGGATGCAATAGATCAGGCGGCCACAAATACGCAGTAGGAAGGGTGAGTGAGTATGTCATACTTTGATAGCCCGAAAAACAGGGCACTCTGGGATGTGGAGTTAAAAAAGCTTCGCGAAGAAAAAACACTCAGAAGTATGGGAAAAGGTAAGGGCAGTGTAAGCCTTGACGAGTCTGAAGAGAAAAACAGAAGTATTCAGGCAGATTCGCCTTACCGTATACGTACATCCTATAAAGAGCTGGTTGAAGAGGCCAGACTTGAACGTCTCGCTAAACAGGAAGACAGAGCACAGAGAAAACTTTCAAGAGTGCACGAAAGAGAAATGGATGCACCGTCACGTACGTCAGATGTATCAGCAAGGATGTCTAATACGCCGGAAAGGACAGGCTGATGAAAAAAAAGATTACAATGCTTCTGGCCCTGTCCATAGCGGTATCGATGTCACTTACTGCATATGCAGAACCGGATAATGAAACTGACATTACCGAAGCCGATATGGATGTGACGGCTTCGACAAAGGAGTGGACAGTAGGAGAGGCAAACCAGTATTCCGAGACTTTGTCAGAGGAAGAACAGCAGGAATTAGAAGCCCTTTTGAATCTTGATAATCTAACTCTTAATTTCGATGATACAAAAGAAGCTGATATTACCTACGATGAAGAGACATCCATGTATGTATATACGTTGCCGAATGAGTTTAAATTCTACATAAGTGTTCCCGGTGGAGCCATGAGCACTGATCCTGTAAGAATGCGCATGGATGACAAAACTTCGACAGTATCGGTTATAAAGGACGGAGAGGAATATGAGGTAGCCAATGGTGTCTATTATTTCACAGAACCGGGACTTTATCAGCTTGATATGATTTGTAAACCTGGAAGCTATACAGGCGATAATATAACAGTATATACATATCAGCTTGTATTTCAGATATTAAATGATGGATACAGCCGTCAGAATTTCCTGTTACCGCCTGAGGGCTACGAGATAAAATATGTCTCTTGTTCCGGAAAACCAATTGAGATTACCAATCCATATTGTATATATATACCGGATGACGGAAACTATCAGATACGTTATTTTGCAGAAAATCTTCCGGATTATAACCTGACATTTAAGAAGGATACTAAAGCACCGACACTTGAGTTTTCCCAGCCAATCAAGCAAAAGGCACTTAAGCTTCCGGTTACATTTGAAAAAACAGATGAGGAAGATACTATAACCGTATACAGGGAAAACAATTTTGTGGAGCTTGAAGCCCAGACACTTAAGCAGGGCGGACATTACAGAATCAGCGTAACTGATAAGGCAGGAAATAACAGAGATTATATATTCTTTGTTAAGGAAACATACAAACTATTTAACAAACATCTGGTGATACTTCTGGTCATAGTTGCCATTGGAGGATTATTTGTATCAAAAAGCAGTGGGCTTGAATTCAGAAGAAGAGATTACTAAGCACCATAAAGATGATGACTAAAATTGGTCTATATTACAGACGCATACAGCGATCTGTATAAAATATAGAAATAAAAAGAAGGAGGAAATGAGAATGTATCTTACACTCTTAGCTACCAATCCATTTGCAACTGCAGTAATCCCGATCGTTTCTTTATTGAACATGATCCTTGCACCTGCAATTGCACTCGTTGCCGCTCTTGGCGCTATCTGGTGTGTTCTTCTGGGGGTTAAATTAGCTAAAGCTGATGAGCCACAGGAGAAGGAGAAGGCAAAAAACGCATTGAAAAATGCGATTGTTGGTTATCTGTTGATTTTCATTCTGATCGTAGTATTAAGACTGTCACTGAATCCTATGATGGATTGGGTAGAGTCTTCTACAAAAGATGTAAAGACAACAATTTCAACCGAAGCATAATTAAGAATATGTATACAGCTGGTTTAATACTGACTGCATACGGTCAGAATGAGGCTGTCGCAAAGCTACGAATTGTGTTTTGCGACAGCCCTTCTGCAAAGGACAGGAAATATTCCTGTATTTTGCAGAAGTAGTAAAGTTACGCTACGGACAGGTATTAGAATACAACTGGAGGTGCAATAATGATGAGAGGTAAATATAAAAAACAGATAAAAAGAGCAGCTGCGATATCACTTATTATGGCGGCTTTATCATCAGGTCAGGCCATGGCAGCTAATCCGAACTGGTATCAGGATGCATCGGGATGGCATTATTATAAATCCAATACCCAGCTTGCAAAGGACGAGGCACTTGTGATCGATGGTGTAAAATATTTCTTCGATACTCAGGGAGTTATGCAGACTGGATGGGTCAACAGAAATCATGTTTATTATTTTTGTAATGATGATGGAAGCACTGCTACAGGCTGGAAAGAAGTTAATGGCCAGTGGTATTACCTTCAGGCAGACGGAAGCTGCCTGATGAATGGTGTCACACCTGACTGCTATGTGGTAGATGCGACCGGTGCATATCAGCCGGCATATAGAGTTATAGCAGGTGTGAAGGTACAAAAACCGGATCTTTTTGTGGCACAGGACTCATCGGCCATGAATAACTGGGCTGCTATGTTGGGAGCACTTGGCTCAATCGGACAGCTGGCATATGCACAGACTGACGGTGCGAGAGCTTTTCATATATATCAGGATAAGATTTCCTGGTGTGAACTTTCAGGATCAAGCGAAAAAGAACTTCTATCACTTGAAAAGGTGGCAGGCACTAAAGGATACAGGATTCGCATTTCTACAGTGTTAAATAATAACTCCACTGATTTGACCAAGGGAGAGACCTATGATTTTCAGGTTTTGAGGCTGTTTTGTTATGGATTCAGCAACAGTGCCGCTACACTAGACAATGCAATCTATGACAGTTTCGTAGGAAGCAACCGACATGGAATAGGAAACAGTAGCTGGATTACAGTGGGGGATTGTAAGGTAATCTTTACACCGGAATCAGGTTCGGGATGCTACGAGATACAGCCTGCTCAGGATTAGCTAGAATGTAGATTCGAACGAGAAATCGTGAAAAAGGAATGATTTGACATGAAAAATCGAATTTTTATAAAATTGACAGCAATTTTACTATCGCTCGGTCTTTGCGGATGTACAACTCTCTCGGATGTAGGCACAGTGAATCAGGCAACCGCAGATTTCGAGGATTATGGATTCACATCATCAGATACATCAGCAACATCATCAGATGCTACGGGTATGAGTGGACTTTATTTTGACCCTGAAACAGGAGAACTCAAGACAGAAAACAGCGATATTTATTCATTGGTAGGTGATGCAAAGAGTACGATTGATGATGAATATAAAGAAGGTGTTCCTGATGATGTAGGTGCTGCCTTAACTACACAGCTGGCAGTTGACCATGACAAATTGTGGGATGTAGAGGGAAATCCGGCATTTTACATACCTGATTACCATTCTGCCAAAGCAGAAGACCTTAAAAGCTTTGTTCTTCTTGAACTTTGTGATGACGGAAAAAGCGTAATCTACAGTTATGAGACGGCATATTACGGCGATGTATTAAAACCTTTAAATGGAATTGCCAGAGTTGGCACAGCTAAGAAAAATCATACTCATATCAACTGGAAGGTTCCGGATAAAGAGAAGGACAATAAAGATTACAAACCAGACACAAACCTAGAAGTATATTGTTTCATGAGATACAATACCGAGACAAGAGAATACCGTATATATGATGTAAGACTGGGACTTGCAAGTGATTCTTCAAAAGATTCAGACGGCGGATCCAGTGTATCAGATGAGGCTCTTGTAAATACTCTTAAAGAATATGATCCGGGAAAACGTCGTATGTTTGCCGGGAAATCTTACGACAAGTTCAATCGATTTACCGGCGGATACCTGTATTACAGTATGTATGACATGCATTACACACTTATGGATGCCAACGGAAACATTCAAAGGCAGACCGATGCGACAACTCTTGTTTCAGAGGGAATTAATAACTATGTCAAGCAGAATATAGTAAAAACCTATGCGGATAAACATAATAAAAAACTTGATGATTATTTTAAGGAATGCAGCATTACATATTCTACTGCTAATTGTAATATAACCGTAGCCGGCGGACTCTTGATGGAAATGAATGTAAATGTGACGATGCCGGACGAAGAAGAAAAAGAGCCTTATTCTGTATTTTGTAACTATGCGATGTTTTCAAACAAATCATCAGGTGAGGATCCAACACTTATATCAGAGAATCTGTCATTAGCCAGTCAGACAGAATCAAAGACAGATGATTCTGCATCTACAACGAACAATAATCAAAGTAGAAACAGTCAAAGTACAGGTGGCCAAAATACGAGCAGTCAAGGTACAGGCAGCAAAAGTGCAGTAAGCCAAAGCACAAGTGGTCAAGACACAGGTACTCAGATGAGCTGGTTTTCTCTGACTGATGCACCTAGCCAGAAGCTGATTGCAATAAAGCTAGCGGGATCGGATATATTTGACAAAAATAAAAACACCAATGCAGATACATACTTCGGTTATCTGAATACGCTGGTTAAAAGATACATGGAATTGTACAAAGAAGATGCCAATGAATCGACTCTTAATAACCTTTGGAATGAGGCATATAAGGATGTCAGTGGTAATGATAATACAGCTAAGAACTATTCTACCGTTATGAAAACCGTGGAAAGACCTATCATTGTCACCGGTAACAATCTTGAGGATATCATAAATCAGCACAACGAATCAGGAAATATGCGATTTGGACTGGTAAATACAAAGGTTGATACTACTAATACCCAAAATGTTGTCAGTCTTAGCCTATATCGTTCTGGAAGTACGAGAATCGAGATAGCAGAGTATAAATATGCAGATTTAGATACAGACTCGGATTCAGACTCAGACTCTGAGTCGGGTTCAGATTCGGATTCAGCGAGTGGTTCCTCAGATGAATCTTCTGACGCTTCAGGTGATGAAGAAGAATCAGTACTCCAAAGCGTGACTATAAAGATAAAAGAGAATGGAAGCTCTGTAGACTTGTTTGATGTCATGGGAGCAGCTTCTGATTTGGCTCTTTCAGTCTCTGATGAAGGAAATGTCATCTATTATTGGGTAAGAACATCCGGGGATGATAAAAATACCACTAAAATTTTGATGCCGTTTGGTTCTGATGACACGTCGACTAAATATTGTGGATCGACAGTAATCAAAGACTTAGCCGGTAGTGTTACATTTTTGAAAGACCAGACAGACAGTAATAACCTCCATAATTGGGTTGTGGCTGCACTCGGAGATGAGGGAGTCTGGATTTTAAGATGTAAATCGATGGATCTGGGATTGCAGAAGGATCCATATCAGTGGGAATCATCATTTCAGATTCCATATATGATGACTGTTACTCCGTCAAATGAAATTGGCGAGACAACAGTCATGACATACAAAGGAGCAGATGACAAAGATGTAACTAAGAAAATAGGACAAAAAGCTTCACTTACAGGTAGAAATACTATTGCCTATGAAGAGGTATCCGGAAGCAGCTATGGCAAATACCGTTTTACTACACTTCAAAGTGGAATATTGGTCTATGATCCATCTAACAAGACAACTGTTGTAGCTGATTCGGGTCAGTACTATGGTTCCTGGAAAGCCAGTGATGGCAGTTATACTGCTATAGGATTTAATTCGAGAGTTCAAGATGCAGGATTTGAGGACATCATGAAGGCGAAGATTTATCATGGTCTTAAACCTAGTGAGGAAGATTTGTTCCTTTTGACACTTAAGGAAAGACTTAAGGTTGATACGGATTTGCAGAAGCGATTCCTCAAGGTGCCGGACGGATGGAAAGATGTTTGTAAAGAATACAACTTTAATCCGGATCTTTACCCGAAAAAAAAGATTGAGACATACGCGAAACGGTTGATTTCAATCAATAATGCATATGATGCGGCACTCCAGGAATTCTGGACCATTCTTAAATTTGTACCGACGGATAAAGAGAAGACAACCATTGAATCACGTTTTTATTATTGTACGAGCGAGAGTGCTATGGATCAGTTGATAAAAGATACGATGGAAGAATACCTGAAGACAGATGATGTAATTGCTGAGACAGAGGACATTTTCTCAGGCGGTAAAACAAAGATAGTTGACGATGGCTGGATCTATAAGGTTCAGGAATCTCAAAGAAAGGCCATGGATAAGAAGGCAAAGCAGGAATATATAAAGACAATAACAGGTGATACAGATGACACGGAATGGCAAAATACACTTAAAGAACTTTATACCGCGGTAACAAATAAAAGAAATATGTGGAATTATTAAAAATAACCCGAAATTTGTCCAACATTTGTCTACATCTGGGAGTATAATAGACTTATCAAATAAATGATTGAAGCCAATACAGATGTAAAATTCATGAATATGTGGACTGGTGGCAGAAAATAGATAATCATCAGTCCATATAGGAGGAAAAGATAACCAAGGAGGGAGAAAGCTATGCCAGGTGGAAATAATGAAAATAACAATAAGCAGGAGATTGAGAAAAAGACTAATGAGATTATCGATACTAATGGAGCTGCTGAGAACAAAAATATTGATCAAGTAGGTTCGGGTGAAGAGGAGAACAAAGAGGAGAACAAAGAGCCGGCCAAAGAGCAGAATCCAGCAGAAGAGCAGCCGCCGGTTGAAGAGGAGAACAAAGAGCCGGCCAAAGAGCAGAATCCA
>CAVKOQ010000042.1:0-19627 GCA_963657995.1 bacterium | reverse complement strand
TTATCATCCCACTTTTATGCTCATATCGGGGCGGGTCCCAAGGTCTTTCACCCACTTATGAGCAAGCTCATGTGGGCTTAGACCTTTTGACCCTGGCATCATATAAATGGAGGAATCTTATGACCATCAAGCAAATCGCCGCCAGGGCAGGCGTCTCCATCGCAACCGTGTCCCATGTTATCAACCACACACGATATGTAAGTCCGGAATTGGTGGATAAAATAGAAAAAATCATTGAAGAAAGTGGATATTCTGAAAAGATCAAAAACAAGGTTAAAAAAATCCGAAGCGGTCGCAGCTCGCAGATTGTCGCAGTCTTTCCCAATATCAAGAGTGCACTTTACTGCGATCTATGTCACCAGCTGCAGTCTTATGCCACCAGCCAAGGCTACCAGTTTTATACTGCTGTTACCAACGACAATCCGGAAGAAGAAAAAAGCATCCTGCAAAATCTTATTTCCAGTGCCAAAACAATAGGAATCTTCCTATCCCCGACAAGCAGCAATCCGGCTGCCTACTCATTTCTTTATGAATCAGGCATACCGTTTGTCTGTGTCGAACGTTTCATCGATGACGATACAACACCACGTATTCTCTTTGATTACACCAGCACATTTCATTCTGCTACCTCTTATTTCTTCGAAAGTGGCCACGAAAATGTGATGTTTCTTGTCGAAAAAACGGATAGTCTTGCCAAACAGGACAAAATCACAGGCTATGAGCGGGCGCTCCTCTCCCATAACCACAACTTGAGCAGTTCTTGCATCGCTGAGATCGACCTGTACCAGTCAGATGACAACATCAGTCTTAATATACAAAAAAGTATAGGCAGACATCTTCCAACTGCCGTCATCGCCGGCGGAAACCGCCTGACCATGTTTCTTCTTAAGGCACTGCGAGAACTTGGCAAAGACTGTCCCAGAGATATTTCTGTCATAGGTTTCGATGATATGCTCTGGTGCGAGCTGACTGCCCCTCCACTCTCCTGTATCCACCGAAGCATTGACCAGATGGCAGAATTTGCGTCTCAGGCACTTTTTGATGCTATCAACAATATCCCCTGCATATCACTTAGCCGCTATGCAGATGTACAACTTATTTTACGCGACTCCACACGCATCATCGACAATGGTCCTCTAGGTGAACACGCTGTATCTCCTGACAGCATACGTCTGTCAAAAGAAGAAAAACAGCTTTTGCGAACCGGCAATTATCGTGTTGCTATCTCGTTTCATTATACCGGAACCGCCTGGGCTGCCCTTCATCAGAAAGGAATCCGAGATGAGCTTGAACAGTACGGAATCGATATTATTTCCACCATGGATGCCCATTTTGATCCAGCTCTTCAAAACATGCAGCTTGAGAGCATTAAAATGCAGCGCCCTGATGCTGTCATCGCCATCCCCACTGATGATGTCAAGACTTGTACAGCCTTTCAGGAATTGTCTAAAATGACACGGTTGGTCTTTTTAAGCAATGTACCGCAGAATTTCAATCGAAATAATTATGTCTCCTGTATCTCCGTCAATGAACGCGAAAACGGTACAAACACAGGACGGATGATCGGCGAATATCTCAAAGACAAACCACACGCCAAGGTCGGCCTCATCATCCACGGTGCCATGTTCTACGGAACCACCGAGCGTGACAATTCTGCCGAAAAAATATTGCGTGAATCCTATCCCCAGATTGAAATCACTGCACGCAAGGGATTCGTCCAAATTGAAAATGCCTATAAGGTCTGTCTTGAGATGATCACCGATCATCCGGATATCGAGGCACTCTATGTGAGCTGGGATAGACCGGCACTTCTTGCTATCAAGGCCTTAAAAGCACTCAATCGAACAGATATCGCTGTATTTACGACTGATTTGGACTTTGAGATCGCTGAAAAAATGAAAGAAGGCTTAGTTAAAGGTTTAAGCACCCAGCGCCCCTACGACCAGGGCAAGGCCGCGGCCCTCGCTGTCGCCAAATCGCTTGTCAGTGACCAGGTACCAAAATACATAGGCGTCCAGCCCTATGTTGTCCACGAAAAACAGCTAGGCCGTGCCTGGAAAGATATTTTCTTTGAAGCACTGCCGGAAGAGTTGGGGGAAAAGTAGAAAAAATATCAAAAATAGGCTGTTGCATGGTTCGTGCAACAGCCTATTCTTATTCTTCATTTATTTACTTTTACAGTCTTGCAATCACTGCATCTACATATTCTTCTGTAGTTGCCGTTCCGTGCAGATCTCTTGTCAGGTGCTTTCCTTCTGCCAATACCTCATCTACTGCCTTTCTGATGCGAGCAGCTGTCTCATTTTCACCAAGATGCTCTAACAGCATACAAGCAGACCACAAAAATGCTGTCGGGTTTGCCAGATGTTTGCCTGCAATATCTGGTGCACTGCCGTGAACTGCCTCGAACATCGCATAATCAGCACCGATATTGCTTGACGGAACGAGTCCAAGACCTCCGATAAGACCGCTGCAAAGGTCAGAAAGAATATCCCCGTACAGATTCTGCATAACCATGACATCGAACTGATTCGGATTCATGACAAGCTGCATACATGTGTTGTCGATGATCTTGTCATCGCCCTCGATCTCCGGGTATTCCTTTGCAATTTCTTTAAAAATAGACAAGAACATACCATCTGACATTTTAAGGATATTCGCCTTGTGGATACAGGTTACTTTCTTTCTTCCATTCTTCTTCGCATACTCAAACGCATCGCGGATGATGCGCTCAGTTGCTTTTCTTGTCACGATCTTGGTTGCATGAACAGTATTTTCATCAATCTGCTCTTCAACACCCACATAAAGGCCTTCGGTATTTTCACGGAAGATAACAATATCTACATTTTTGAACGGAGTTTTTACAGCCTCATTGGACTTAACCGGACGGATATTCGCATAAAGGTCATATTTACCGCGAAGTGTTACATTCAGTGAGCGGAATCCCTTGCCGACCGGTGTTGTGATCGGGGATTTCAAGAGGATTTTGGTGCGTTCAAAAGACGCATATGCCTCATCAGGAATCAAGGCTCCGTTACGCTTCCACTCGTCCTCGCCTACATTGAAAATCTCATACTCAAGCGGTGCATCTGCCGCCTTTAAAATCTTTAACACATTATCAACTAACTCCGGTCCGATGCCATCGCCGCGAAATACTGTAATTTTATGACTCATTTTTTCCTCCTAGGTTTACACTATTAACTTTATCGAAAGCTGCCAGAACCAGCTGACAGCTTTTCGAACAGATTTTTTTCGAATTTTATTTACAGAATCACTGTAACTACCAGGTTATAAACCGCACAGCATACAACACTTATAGGCACTGCCACAAAGAGAAGGCGGTTGAACAGGTGATTTCTGTCTTCCTCATTTCCGCAGGAACCGAGAATCAGGCTTCCACCGGATGAGAACGGGCTGATCGCACTGCTCTGTGCACCAAGAATCGTGCATGCAAAGAGTGCCGCCGGATTAAGTCCGGTTGCAGCTGCCAGTCCCGGAATGAGCGGGAACAGTGCCGGTGCAACAACGCCTGTTGTGGAACTAAAGAAGCTCATAAATGCACCTACAAGGCTGAATGCAATCGGAATCATAGCTGTCGGCACATTGGAACCGATCCATGCTGACAGAGCATCAATCGTACCCGCCTGAACGGCAACTGCTATCAGCATACCCGCTCCGGCAATCATAAGAATCGTATTCCACGGTACGCGTGCTATTACTTCCTTCTGCGGTGCCAGGTCAAATAACAGTGCTATGATTGTAAAACAGAATGCCACCAAACCGACATCAACTTTTCCGGCAATCGTACTAATCATCGCATTTCCCGGAATTGCTATCTTTAAGAGTGGGAAAATCAAGACAATTACCATCATCAGCAGCATTAAGTATAAAGTAGTTTTCTGTTTCTTGTCAAATGGCTCCGGACGTTTGAAAGTCACGCCTTTTCCGATGCCTCTGTTGCTCTTGAATCCGAAACGGAAGATTGCAATCAAAATCAAAGAAAATACTATTGCAAATCCAAATATTTTCATTTCATCGACAAAGGAATTAGTTGCCTCTATAGCTGGCTCTGCCTCGTATGCCGAATCAATCAAACCACGGAAAACGACACCCAGTGACGCTGTCGGGAAGTTTCCGCCTGCCAGTGCACCGCAGTTGATAGCCACCGCACCGGTCAGCTTGTCCATCTTTGCCTCCTCACAGATGAGGATGGTGATCGGTGCTAAGAATGCCAGAACGGTAAAATATGCAGCTCCCATAACTGAAAGCACAACTGCTACGAAAAACAACGCAAACGGCAGCATACCAGGAAATTTACGGCACATATAGAGAAGACTAGCCGACATTTTTTCCAGTGTTCCGTTGACAGCAGCAAAGTTATAAAACAGCGAAACAGAAAGAATAACAAACATCGTGCTGACCGGCCAGAAACCTATCAGTTCTTTAGTTTTTAAGCCCATACCGAAACATCCGATCAAATACGCAAATGCGATACAGAAAAATCCGGTATTAATTTTTGTTTTATATCCGAGAACAACGGCAACCGCGATGGATGCCACCAAAATTACACTTAACATCTAACGCTTCCTCCTATTCTTCGATACCCAGCAATTTTGCCGGAATAGTATGTGTCATATGGTATACCTGTTCTTTAGGAATTCCATGATCTAACAGATACTGCATATATTCTGCGAGTGCCAGCTCCCAGTGTGGATTTTCTGTCTGACCGCCGTCTGTATCCACCATGACATTCTTGTATCCTACTTCTTTAATCAGTTCCAGATTGTCTGCCAGATTGCTCTTGTATTTTCCACCGCCCATATTCTGTGCATAACAGCGCTCCAAAATAACATCATAATCTTTTACCAGACGAAGCTGATCCTCATGGCTCATGCCGACGATCCACCACTCCGGATGTGTCACAACAATGTTTTTCACTCCCATATCTCTGGCAGCTTCAACTACGGTAAAAATCTCTTCCGGTGCAATGTGAGCAGTTCCAAGTACCGCATTATGATCGCGAATAAGCTCTAGCACAGAACGAAGTTCCGGAACAATTTTCCCATCCTTTACAACTTCCACACACTGACTAAGATCCTGATTCATTTTCTGCATATGGTTCTTTGCCGACTGTGTAGGAAGCCATACTACCTTTGCGCCAAGGCGAAGTGCCACATCCACTGCCTTAGGATTGATGCCGCCGACTACCTTGTTTAAGGTGATACTGCCAAACATCGTAAAATTGTTCGTTTTTCCATGTACAATCTCGTTGTGTCGATTGCAAAGATATGCTCTGTCCATCGTGGTTCCCTGATGTGTCTTGATAACGATAGCACGTGCACCGACCCTGACTGCCGCCTCCATCAATTCAAAATCATCATACGCCCTAAGACGCAGATCGGGATTTGTGTGAACGTGCATATCGATGACGCCCTTCATTAAATCCTGCTCCATATTGCTTATCCCTCCTAAATTGTAAACCTATTGTTTTTTGCCTGTTTTTATCTTATACTGTTTTTGTTATAGGAGAAAGGCAGAATCTGTTATACCTGCTATCGGATTTTCCGATAGCTTTTGTTAAAATTGGAGATTTTTCATGGATTTAAAAGAATTAGACTATATCGTAACAGTAGCTGACGAAGGCAGTATCTCGCGTGCGGCTGAAAAACTTTTCATGGCACAGTCAAGCCTAAGCCAGGCAGTCCGAGTCTTCGAGCAGGATCTGGGTACACCGATTTTTGTAAGAACTTCCCGTGGCGTCCGCCCGACAGCTGCAGGAGAGGCATTTATATCTCATGCTAAGCAGATTTTACAGCAGTACCGCGAGGCCAGAAGCGAAGCATCAGATATTGAGAATCTGAAGGGCGGAACCGTCATATTCGGCATCAGTACCTATCGCGGAACGTATCTGCTTCCACCGGTTATAAAAAGATTTCACTCACTTTATCCCAAAGTTCGCGTAGAGATCTGTGAAATGGACAGTATTGATTTGGAAAATCAGATTTTAGAAGGGCTTTTAGATCTAGCTCTTATTGCCGCACCTCCGGTGCGGATCAAGCATGGTGCAGATTTCCTTATGCGGGACGAGATCATGATAGCCACCACGGCCACACATCCGGTCATGGAGTTTGCAAAGCCATGTGAATCAGAACCTGAGCAGATGTGGATTGATTTGAAAGATACAGCTCCCTTTGAATATATTTTAGGGCCGCCAAATACAGTTCTTGGACGGACTGCCAGACATTCTCTTCGTGCGGCAGGTGTAGAACCGCTTGGACTTGACACATATCTCTCCGCCTCCTTTGCCGCAGCGATGGCAAGAGAAGGTGTAGGACTCGCATTTACTTATCGCTCATGTCGTGTCATGCGTGATGAATTTAGTTATCTCAGAATTGGAGAAGATGGAATTTTCCTAGATCTGGCACTCGCCTGGCCTGCCGGAAAATACCGCTCCCGGGCTGCACAGGCGTTGGCAAATTTGTTTAAGGAGATGACACCTAAACTTCTTAGACGATAGTTTCAGTGCCATCTGCCTCTTTTACCAGTGCAGCAATCCACTCCGCTTCCCAGCTTTCACCTAGGGCGAAGAGTGATTTTGTGAGAAAATAGTCTATATCAGACGCATAGGCAGAACTTTTGTCTGTTGCCGCCAGTTGTGTTAGCCGATCAAGGAGCAGCCATTTCTGCTCCCTGACCAGATCCTCTTCCTTTTTCCACAGGTTTATATCATAATCGGCTGTTTTTCCACAAGGTGCACCACAGGTTGCACAATCCGGTGCCAATATGCGTTTTTCAGCATGAATTTTATAGATAAGTTCTTCACAATCTTTGCCATTCAGTGCCAAAAGCCCCTCCCTAATCAATCGTCCGGTTTCTTTGGTCCTTACTGTATTTCCATCTGTCGCGCGTGCCAGACCTATAAGTGCACCGATTAAACGTTCCTTATCCGTCATCATCCGGGCCTTGTCCTTGTCCATGTTCATATTTAAATTTTCCATCATATTTCCTGATTCCTTTATGTCGATTTGTTAAACGTGTCAAAACAGCCGCCCTGCGATCCATCCAGAAATTCGCGAAACGGCTGTTCTTTTTTTTAACTATTCGTTACTATTCGAAGCAGACACGTTCTGCCCCTTCTATCTGAAGGTTTGTCTGATAAAATCTAGTAAGTGCTGTGATCGCATACTCGACATCTCTAACACCCGCCGTCTCATAGCAAGAATGCATAGCAAGCTGCGGAAGTCCTATATCTACGGCATGGACACTGACCTGAGTATTTGAAAGATTGCCAAGTGTAGAACCGCCCAAAACGTCACTGCGGTTTGCAAAACACTGAACCGGAACTCCGGCCTCGTTGCAGATATTTGTAAAGATCGCACGACTAAATGCATCTGTGGTATATTTCTGGTTCGCACTCTCCTTGATGACAATTCCCTTATTTATCCACGCACAGTTGACTGCATCTGTCTTTTCTGCATGGTTCGGATGAACAGCATGTGCATTGTCACAACTTACAAGAAATGAACCGGCCACCGCCTGATAATATTCCTCCCGCGTCTTTCCCAAGGCAAGATTTATGCGATGCAGTACATCCTGCAAAAATGTGGACATCGCACCCTGCTTTGTGTTAGATCCAACTTCTTCGTTGTCAAAGCAACAATATACACTAACATCTCTCTCATTCTTAGCCTCAATAAATGCCTTCAGCGAAACATAAGCACACTGCAAATCATCGAGTTTCGGACTTGAAACAAACTCATCCGCATAGCCCCATATTGTACCAGCCTGACGATTTACAAGAAATAAGTCCTTACCTAAAATATCTTCTGCCTTCACGCCCAGTTCATTCGCGATCATCTCGTCGAATGCACCTTTTTTCAGCTCTCCGGCAGAAAACAACGGGCATAAATCAACCTGACGGTTATATTTGTATCCATTGTTGACTTCCCGGTTAAAATGAATCGCTACGTTGGGAATCAGAATCAAATCCTTATCTATATAGAGAAGTTTTGCACTGACGCCCTGTCCTTCTTTTACAAGTACACGTCCTGCGACCGTCAGCGGCCTGTCAAACCATGTATTGTCGATCATGCCGCCATACGCCTCCACATCGAGTCGAAGATACTCGCCGGGACCGCCTAATTCCGGCACATTCTTGACTTTGTAGGTCGGTGAATCAGAGTGGGAAGCACACATCTGGAAATGGTAGTCATCAAGCTCATTTCCCACCTTAAATGCGATAATACTGGAATGATTTCGGATCGTATAGTATTTTCCGCCCTTTTTAACTTCCCAATGGGCTCGCTCTGTAAGATAGGTAAAACCTGCCTCATCTAACATTTCTCTTATTGTCTCAATTGAATGAAACATGCTTGGGCTCTTCTCAATAAAAGTAAGCAATTCATTGGCAGCATTCATGGTATGGATTTCCTCTCTATATTGGCTTTATCATATACAAGCACTAAATTCAGTCTTCGCAGTCACTTGTTTTTATTTTGGACTCATTACTTCATATATCCCTTCAGTGCCCACTCATAGGTTTCGATAGCTTGCTGCAGATTCATATTAGCTGTTTCTTTGTCAATCTGCTTCTCTAAGAATGACACTTCCTCGCTATTATACTCCATCTGTGTCACCATGCCAAGTTCAAGCTTTTTCTGAGTCGAATTCATCGTCTGAGTTTCAGCTGCGAGTGCTGCCTCTGCAAGCTGCAGTGCCGTCTGTTTTTGCATGATGTCATTATAAAGCGTCTGCATATCGGAGCGGATTGTCTGTTCCTGATTTTTGATGGTGCGATCCATATTTTTCTTATCAGCCGAACCTTCTGCCATATTGGCATAACCACGTTTGTTGGACTGTAAGGACAGATTCTGCTCTAAGGCTGTTTGTGTATCTGCTGTCAGATCCATTGACGCTATCCTGCTTAAATCTGCTGCAGGCAAATCCTGTATATCCGGTTCTGCATCATACGCCCATCCGGTCTGGACACAAAGTTGCTGATGCTGAGACTTAAGACTTGCCTTTGTCTGTGTCAATGTAGACTCAAGTGACTGCAGTGATTTCTGGGCATTCAGCACATCAATCTGGGTTGCCTGACCAAGTTGCTGCCGCTTTTGTGTAAGCTGCATGGAAAGTTTCTGCAATTCGACCGATTTTTCCATAAGCGGAATTGTCTTTTTTACCTGATTATAGGCAGCAAATGCGGACTGCACCTGTACAACCACCGCATCCTGATTATTTATATAATCCAAGCGGTCCATCTCGCTGTCGCGATACGAAGCATCAGCTGACTGCTGTGTTTTTAAAGCGTTCTGCTCCACCATGACTGATGCCGACATAAGGCTCGCATAGGCACTGGCCATTCCTGGCACTGCAAGATAATCCTCTATCTGTTCCGCCTGATCTCTCAGATTATCTGCACTGTCATACAGATCACTCGCCTGATTGTATTGCTTATCCTGCACTTCCTTCGCATTCTTTGTGTCACGCCCTGCCTGGTACGTAGTCTGGTTATTTAAATACGTCGGATTGTATTCCTGCACCAGATACGGCAGTTCGCCATACTCCATCACATTATCCTGAAGCTTTGCCCATGTGTCCGCATCATATGCGAACTGTGGGCTAGCTGCCAGTGCTGCAAATGGTACCTGCAGCGTTAGAGCTGCAGCCGCCACCGTGCTAATAAGCACAGTTTTCGTTCTTCTATGTTTCATTTTACGATTCCTACTTTCTTTCTGCTCCTGCTTGCCAGATTCTTCGTTTTATGTAAGCTGTAATGTTTAGCCGACTAATTAGTGACAATCAGACCTTTCACTGCCCATTCATAGTTTTCCACTGCCTTTATATACTCAAGCTCTGCACTCTTATATGTCGCCACGCTGCTAAGCCATGAGCATTCAAGTCCCAAATAATTGGCTTTTGAGAGCATTCCCAATTCATTCTGGTGTTTTGCCACATTAAAGCTTTGTTCTGCTGCCTGATAACCAGCCACTGCACTGTCATAAGCCTGTTTTTTGGAACTCATCACCTCATAGAGATTTTGAACGGCAATCGCAACTGATTCTTCGGTATAGGCTACATTACGTTTTTTTATGGAGCGGTTCGAAGAACCAGCAGCTGAAGTCGTGCGGACTGACGTCAAATCATAGTTAGCACTGATTGCCGACTGTGTATCAGTAGTCAAATTCATCACCGAAAGACGTGAAGCCTCAGGCACCGGCACATCTGCAAAAGTAACCTGTGCATCCGCATCAAAGCCAAGCAGAATCAAAATATTCTGTTTAAGCTGAAGTGCCCCGTTTTCTGCCTGTTTAGCACTGGAATTAGCTTGCTCAAGAGCTTTCTTTGCTGTCAAAACTTCCTGAGCAGAAGCACTTCCAAGCTCCTGCATCTTCTGTGAGGCATCCGCATTGATCTGACACATCTCCACATTCTTTTTAGCCACCTCGACCTGAGGAACCAGTTCTTCATATTGGATAATCAGATTTTGGACTGCCTTAACCAATTTATTTCTTGTCTGGCGAAGCGTTCTGGCATATGTGCCTGAAAGTTCCTTGTTTGTAAGTTTAGTTCCCTGCTTACGCAGTTCCTTTGCAGCGGACTTATATCCCTCGAACAGCTTTCTTGTCTCCTCGTCCATATCATCTGATTTCAGATCCATCGCATCTTCCATGAGATCACTGGCCTCTGCTGCCAGGGCCGTTCCTGCGGACTGATTTGTAGCCTGACTGTAAAGCTGTGATCTAAGGTTTAAATAAGTGGTATTATAACCCTCAATTCGCCATATAATCTCGCCATATTCCAGCGTCCCATCCTCAAGCTGTTCTTTCGTATATGGCGAAGTTTCCTCATCGGCCTCGGTATTGCCTCCGGTAAGCACAGGCCCCGTCGCATCATCGCCTGTCAGTGCATCAGAGCCAATACCTGGCGTTTTTGATGCATAAGCAGGCACAGACACCGCGGTACTTAATAACGCTGCCTGCAAAAGAATGGCAAACAGTTTTTTCCTGCTTTTCCTCATTTTGCTCATTTTATTTCCTTTCGTAACTGCTCATCGCTTTAGCATCCACTGTTAGTTCCGATTCCGGCTCCTGTTTTTAAGATGTCAAGCGTAAGCTGAAACCGCTCACGAATGCGATTTTCCGGAACTCCATCGTGAAAACTCTTTATTTCAGAAGCAATTGATATCATTGCCAGGCGAAAAAAACTCATATATTCTTCCCAACTCATCTTTCTAAGAGATTTTCCCACACAGGCCTCGTATACGGCTCTTTCTAGTTTTCTGCCAAGACGTGCTCTTGGGCTCTCCGGATCAGAGCTGAAAATATCAAAGGTAAGTGATTCCCTGCTTCCACATTCCATGATATTTCGTATAAAATCAGTTCGCTTCTGGTCATGACACAGAGCAATTGAGCCGTTTAAAAACTGCCTAAGCATATTCCAGATGTCACCCTGTGCTATTTCAAGACATTTAACCCCACATTCGTAAAAATCGTTGATAAAATCATCACAAAGGTACCCCAAAACATCCCATTTGCTGTCAAAATATGTATAAAAACTGCCCCTGGAAATACCGGCCTCCTCTATCATACGATTGAGGGATGCTTTTTCTATCGTCGTCCTTGTATATTCAGCCATACACGCATCCCGAATTTTTTTCTTTTTGTCCTCGGGAAGACGCTTAAAACGTTCCGACGGCATCTCTTCTCCCCCTCTCCCTTTTATGTATCCTGAACATTTATCACTACAGGCGGCTTTCTCGTTTTCGAATCCGCCGCCTGAGCTTTCCTTTTATATCAATGCGTATTAGTCACAGTCCAATGCATCATACTCATTTTCCTTACCTTTTCCCATATTGTAAACCACACGGTAGAATGACGGGAGAAGTACCAGTGTCAGGATTGTCGCTGCCACCAGACCGCCGACATTTACAAGAGCTAATCCCTGCATCATCTTGCCTGCCTTACCAAATGCCAGACAGTTCGGAATCATCGCTATGATAGTTGTCAAAGTCGTCATACAGATCGGACGCACACGAATCGCACCTGATTCAACCAACGCCTCATCAAGCGGCATCTCCGTCCTCAACTGGTTAACTGTATCTACATACAAAATACCATTATTTACAACAGTACCCACAAGCATCAGGAAACCAAGCATGGATGTCATACTGATCGGGCAATCTGCCAAGAACAAGAAACCAAAGGAACCGATCAAACTGAACGGGATCGTCGCCATAACCATCAAGGAGAATTTCGGAGACTCAAACTGAATCGCCATGACAATGAAAATCAGGAAAATTGCCGTCACAAGTGCCATTCCAAGTGCTGAAAGCTCGTCCCCCATCATCTCATCCATACTGTTGGCTGCCATCTCCACACCATATGGAAATTCCCAATTTTGCACAAAACTCTTTACATCTTTTTCAGCAGTTTTCTTATAATCAGCCTGGGCCTGCATGGTAATAGCTACCTGATATTG
This sequence comes from bacterium, assembly GCA_963657995.1. Lineage (GTDB taxonomy): Bacteria > Bacillota > Clostridia > Lachnospirales > Lachnospiraceae > Otoolea. Next base: position 7,147 of record CAVKOQ010000042.1, on the reverse strand, counting down.
CTTCTCTTTTCGTGAAATCTGCTGAGGGCTGTCCTGATAATAAATCTCTGCCAGATCTTCGAGCGGAATCGTATTGCCTGTCGCTGTTGTGATCATCATGCCCTGAAGCTTAGATATCGAATCATATCGATCCGGTGCAAATTCTACCTTTACATCCTGATCTTCACCATTTACTGTGATGGTTGCAGCTGTCACACCGCTAAGATTACTGTATACAACCGAACCTATACTTGCCGGAGTCAGTCCTTCGGCCTCCGCCTTTACCGGATCAACCTTTACCTTGACAACAGGTGCCGCATTTTCAATAGATGAATGAACCTGCATAACGTCATCGCGCTTTCTAAGCTCTGTTACCAGATCATCGGATGCTGATTTTAAAGCATCATAATCAGTACTTTCAAGGTCAATTTCTATCGAATCTGTGCTGCTTGACATGCTGCTTGACATACTGCTGCTGCCCTGTTCCATGGTAATCGTCGCATCTACATAATTTTCTGTCTCGTATCTCCACTTCTCGATTACCTCATCGGTGGAAAGTTTTCTCTTATCTTTCAGATATGCATTCAGGGTAACATCACTGCCGCTGCTCATGCTGACACCACTGTCACCATAAGTCATCAGATAATGGTCAACATCTTCATCTGCTGCCACCATTTCTTCCAAATCAAGAACCGTATCGCGGATCGCCGATACCGAATAACCCGGTTTTGTTTTGATGGTCATTGTGACAATTCCTTCATCAATCGATGACATAAGCTCAACACTCAGTCGCGATGCCATCATAACTGCCAGAACAACTAAAACGGCGGTTGTACCGAATACTAAGGCATAACGCTTGATCACATTCGGCATGTGCTTACGGTACCAATCCTGTATTGCCTTAACTGCACGTCCTGCAGGTGCATGGTCTTTTTCAACCGGATGCCAGAACATATAGCAAAGCGGTACTATGATAACCGCCGAAAAGAGTGATGCCGTCATACAGAAGATGATGGTATATCCCAGCTGAGTAAAAAGCTGTCCGGACAGACCGTTAAGCATCAGAAGCGGAATAAATACAACACAGGTAGTTATCGTACCACCAGTGATTGAACCTATCATTGTCCGTGTTCCTTCGATTGCCGCATCATAAAAATCAAGTTTTTCCTTCGCACGGAAACATCCGTCGAGGACGTTTATCGAGTTGTCAACCATCATACCAACACCGAGAACAAGTGATGTCAGCGAGATGATATTCATCGAGAATCCCATTGCAGCCATACAGATGATCGCCAGCACAACAGAGATCGGGATTGATGTACCTACGATAACCGACGCACGAAGATCTCCGTAGAATAAGAACAAAATGATCATGGACAGAATAATCGCCAGGATCAGTGTCTGGATTACGTTGCTTAAAGACTGTTTCAGTGTATCACTTGAATCATCTACAACTGTTATCTTAAGTCCCGGATACTGCTGTTCGATCTCCTGTATCTTTTTTGTAACCTGATTTGAAACATCTATTGCGGTAGAACTCTGCTGTTTCTTGATTCCAAGAGATATAACATCCTCGCCGTTGTAGCGTCCGATCGAACTCTCATCCTCAAGTGCCTCATATACATTGGCTACATCCGAAAGATGTATTGTATCCCCGTTTGCAAGCGGAAGCACGACATTTTTGAGACTTTCAGTACTCTTAAACTCATTGCCGACACTGACGTCAAGCTCCTGTTTGCCAACTCCCACATCGCCTGCCGGAATGGTGAAATCTGCCGCACCGACTAGCTGTGCCACTGTGTTCATATTCAAATGATACTGGGCCAGTTTTTCAGGAATCAGTTCTACTCTGGTATAGCTTGCCTGACCTCCGGCGATGGAAACCTCACCGACAGAGCTCAACTTTTCAAATTCAGGCACAATCTTATCATCTACGTATGTATAAAGGTTCTGGTCAACATCTCCGCTGACCGCCAGAGTGATCGTTGCCATAGAGTTGATGTCTAACTCCATAATGTTCGGCTCGTTGGCGTCATCCGGGAGATCTCCCTGTATACCGTCAATTGCCTTTTTCAAATTTATATATGCAGTATCCATATTTGTGCCATATTCGTACTGCACAATAACTATTGATGCATTTTCACGTGAAATAGACTGCACCGTGTCAACCGAATCTAATGATGAGATCGCATCTTCTTCTTTCTTGGTTATCAAATCAGTAACATCTTCCGGGCTGGCTCCCGGGTACACTGTGGCGATGATCAACATCGGCATCTCCATCTCAGGCGTCAGTTCCAGCTTCATACCCATGATGGACTGCAGTCCAAAGTAGGCGATGGTTATAAGACAAAGAATGACGGTAATCGGTCGACGCAGTGCAAATTTAGTCATCTGAATCATTATTTGTCACCTGCCTTAGTCGTCTCCTCTGTCACATCGTTGCTGTCATCTGCCTTAGCAGAGTCACTATCCTGTGCCAACAGAACTTCTCCCTGATCAACCAGCTCGTTACTCCAGGTCACTATAACCTTGCTGTCACTTGTAAGGCCTGATTTTACTTCCATTTTTTCATCATCATAAATACCGGCCTCTATCTCTGTCTTTTCAGCTTTGCCATCATCATATAAATATACAAATGGAGTACCATTATCATAATTTACTGCATCCACAGGAACTGTCAGGACCTGATTTACACGGTCCATGATAACTGTCATCTTTACTCTTGAACCTGTGGTAAGTCCGGCTGTATCAGGTACCATAGCCCTTGCATCATAAAGTCCGCTCTGCTCATTAACCATGGTGCCAACCTCAGTCACAGTACCTGTATAATCAACACCGTTTTTCTCAAGTGTAACCTCATCACCGATTTCCATCGTTTGATGTATTTTTTCAGTTATGCCAAACTTGACCTGCAGCTGACTGGCTCCTGATATTGTACAGATAGCTCCTGCTGGAGACACATGGTCATGCGGCTCTACATTTCGTGATTCTATCACACCATCGATCGGTGCAGTCACAGTTGTGTATTTTACCTGCAGATCGTACTGATTCTTGGCTGATTCATATGAAATCTTGGCACTCTGTGCACTGTTTTGTGCCTGTTCCATATTTTCCTGTGATACAAATCCATCTGCAAAAAGTGCCTGTGTACGGCTAAGACTGCTTTCAGCGTTCTTCAATGCAACGGATGCCGCATCAACCTGCAGTTTCAGTGCTGTCAGTGCATCTGAATCAATCTTGCAAAGTGCCTGACCTGCCTTAACCGTATCTCCTGCCTGGAAGTAGACCTCAAGTACCTCACCACTCATCTTTGGCATGACGCTAGCACGTGACTGCGGCTCTATCTGACCGATTAAATCCGTATACAGGCTTATATCCTGACGAACCGGATTCTCTACCTTCACTGTCGGTCTCGCCTCATACTCCACTGTTGCATCCTTGTGTGCACAACGGGACAAAATGACAGCGCCAACTACGACTACTGCAGCCAGCGCCAAAATCTTCCTTTTTTTCATAACATCCTCCATCCGTATCTTATATATTCAGATAACTGTTAGACATAATCCCAATCCAACCAGTTAACATTCTGTTTATATTGTACTTAAGTAGTTTGTATTTTACCACTCCCAAGATCGGACAAATGTGTACACAGAATAGAGGAAATGTATACATGAATGTTCATACTAATCTATTTTTTGCCTGCTTGGTCTTTCAACAAAAGGCCTGCCGGCATTAGATTAACTCCAATGCCGGCAGGCCTTACTTATAATATGAAACAAACTGAAAATCGATGATATCAAGTTAAGATTTTCATTCAAACATTCCTGATGCCGCAATCTTTTTAACTGCCTCGATTGCTACATCATAACGTATATCTTCTTCCAGAATACGAGCAGTGATATTTTCATAATCCCCTTTATAAATTTCATTCTCTATCAGAAAATTTAACATCTTAGGCACATCCACATCAGGCTGCGCAGATGGACAGATATTTGTCATTGCTCTCACACACCGTACTTCTTTTACAAGTGCTTTAAACTCATCCGTCTGTGGGACAATCTGAAGCAACTTATAAATATCATAAATGTGACGAGAATGTTTTTTTACTCTACCCTGCATATAGTAATCGCAAATGGCAAATATCTTATCTGCCAATGTGCGATCAAGTCCCTGTACTTTCATTTCAAAAGGATCTAAGCAAAAATTTTCAAGTTCTTCCGGTGCCTCCTCTTCCATCATATCCCCAATATAGCTATGAACTGACAAAACAACAGTTGGAAAAGATACTTCAGCAAAAGAGGTTTCCATCAATACAGCGGTCTGAACGGCATCATCTGGCTCTGAAAGCACAGATTGATATTCTAGAATATAACGGTTATAACTTCTCCTACTGCGTGTTTCTTCTATATTCGGGATTGACAGTCCCAATTGTTCTGCAACAGCCTTAATGGAGTCTTTCAGTTTTTTCATCTGCCCCTGTGTCAATCTGGAGTCTATTGTAATATCAATATCCTCTGAAAAACGTTTAATTGCCTTATGGCACTTGGAAAGTGATGTTCCACCTTTGAACACGATAAAATTCTGTCGCTCCGATAGTTCTCGAAGAATCATCGTCACATAATAATCCTTCTCTGCAATAATCGGCAAAATATGAAAATATTCACTTGCTAGATTGACTGCATTTGTAAATTCTTCTCTATTCTCATGCAGATACGCCATTTAATAGTCCCACCTCATACATATTTTTATAAATCCGCTCCGGATAGTATGGCAAATACTGCCTCATGCTTTCAAATCCGATGTTTTTCTTTTTCATATAACTGATCAGGCGATTTGTCAGTTCTTCCCCATCTACTTCCGAAATATCAACAATCTCCTTTAGCAAGTCCAGGAACTGAAGCGTTGCCACATTTTTCTCATCTATCATACAATATGGCTTCCTTAAGATTACACGTAGATTTGCAATCCGCGTCTCCCTGTATTCTGTTGTCGCCTTATTTGTATAAATCTCATATACTCCAGAAACCTGAGTGGTCAGACCGAGCTTATTTGCGAATAAAATCCCCCCAACATAACCACAACAGTTTCCTCCGTCTGATAGATACTTTTTTCTAATAACTTCATCCACTGATAAACTTGAACCTGAACGAAACATTGATTTCTTAGGAACATAGTATATTCCAGTATCGAAACGCTTAAGCTTCCCAGATTCAGTCAGATTTTTCATCTGCTGCCGGATAGACACTGCTTTCATACTCGGTATATTAAGTTCCGACAAAAAGATTGGTTCATTCGGCTGATAGTTGTTTTCTATATAGCTGTACAATTCATTCATCAATGCCATTCTCCTTGCCTCCTTTGATACTTTTTAGAAATGTGTCACTTCTATATTGTTATAATACATTAAAAACATTAAAAAAACAATGTCAACTTCCTCTTATATTACACCTTAAAAGCATTTTTTTGCACTGTGTATAAAACAATATTTTCTATTTATCCTGCTCCGCGACATCTGATATCTGTTTATTTATTCTCATAGTGACATCTGGAAGAAATATGATATTCTTTAATTTTATATTGCAGGCACCTTCGTGAAATTCCTAAGTACTCAGCTGTTTTGGCACGATGTCCAGAACACGCCTTAAGAGCATCGAGAATCTGGTCTCTGGTGGGCGTGCCTAAACGTTTGTTGTAAGACAATGATCCCGGAACTGATATGACTGAAATAGGCCCCGAAATATCCTCTGAAAATGCTGATTTGAATGATGATGACAAAATCGGCTCGCTGTTGAAAATAGTCGATACGTTCGAGTTTATATCAGCAGTGCCTTTGGCGGAGTCATACTGATTATCTGGTGTAGTATCTAACAGACCATCCGGAATCTGACTGATTATTCTAATCGAACGAGGCGTCATGACAACCATTCGTTCTACGAAATTACGTAGTTCTCGTACATTTCCCGGCCATAAATAATGCTGCACCGTATCAAGAACTGAATCCGAAAATTCTTTTTGCAGGTTATACTTTTTTCCAAAATAATGAAGGAAATAAAGACATAGCGGAATAATATCTTCTTTGCGACTGCGCAGTGGCGGAATAGTAAGCGGAATGATTTGAATTCGATAATATAGATCTTCACGGAATTTTCCTTGTTCAACGAGCTTTCTAAGACTCTGGTTTGTTGCTGCAATCAGGCGGAAATTGACTTTTTTAGCCTTTGTTGATCCGATTCTCTGTATACTTTTTTCTTCCAATGTGCGCAACAATTTTCCCTGCACATTAATCGGCAGTGAATTGATCTCGTCTAAAAAAAGCGTACCTCCGTCAGCCGCTTCCACTAACCCTATTTTCCCATCTTTAGACGCCCCAGTGAAAGAGCCTTTTTCATAACCGAATAATTCGGCCTCGATCAGGTTTTCTGGAAATGCAGCACAATTTACCGTGATCAACGGTTTTTCACAACGTTCGCTGTGCTCGTAAATATAGTGGGCGAGAACTTCTTTTCCGGTGCCTGATTCTCCATAGAGAAGAACCGTAGAATCCAATGAAGCTACATTCTCAGCAACTGACAAAAGTTTCAAAAATGCCGGACTTTTTGCTACTATAACCTGATTCTCATGGACGGCAGGTCCTTTAGTGTCATAGCTTATTATCTTGTTTTCCTTTAACAGTGCATGATATAATTCCTCGAAAGTCTGGATATCCTGCATCATACTAATTACATACTGTATATTGCCAAAAGCGTCGAAGATCGGAGTACCTGTAGTCATACGCAAGCTGGTTGTCCCATCAATATTGTTAAAACGACGATATCTTTGAAGACGCTTAACCTGCTGTTTTTTCTCCATAACAAGATCAAAAACACAGACATCCATGATCTTTAGAAAGTCATGTACGTTGTGACTGAGAAATTCAGCACGGGTAATGTTTCTCCAGTTAATTAAGTTTGTGTTAACAAAAAGATAGTTTCCCTGTGCATCAAACAGAGCAATCGCAACATCAATGTTATCAAGAATCTCAGCAAAAGGAAGTAAATTATGAAGTTCAGAATCGGTCATACTGTGTCCCCTTCCATACTTTTTGCATAGTCCAGAGAAAAAATGCCTGCTTCACAGTCGCTTGTTTTTCTCCAGTGTTCAATGAAACACCGTGTCCACTAAACTCGTA
>CAVKOQ010000041.1:0-19889 GCA_963657995.1 bacterium | reverse complement strand
ATATAATATTCATTCTTCTGATTTTCACCTTTAGAAAGTGATACTGCATACGAATACTCATATATCTTAAGATCTGACTGTTCCGTCAAGAATTCCAGTGTACCCTCAAACGGCTCTAAACCCGCATTCAGAAGAACCGTTACCTTAAGGTAACGGTCACTCTTTGCCGTATTATCAAATCCGTAGGAAATATCCATGGACAGATCTGTATCATCTGCTATGGATGACTCATATGAAGATGATGCATATAAAGTCATCGGATGAACGTAAAATATTGCCATCCATACAATAAATATTGCAAAAAAGAATCTTGTTCTTCTCTTTTTGTGCATTCTGTTATCCCCAACTTTCTTTAGGTGCATGATCCTAACTACGGTGTCTGAAAATTCTCACGGTTAATATCAAAATTTGCCTTAAGGCGCACGGTAAATACTGTGCCATTTAAGTCACTGGTTACATTAATCGTTCCGCCATGCATGTCAACTATGCTTTTCGCAATAGCAAGACCAAGACCAGTACCGCCGGTATTTGTAGATCTAGACTGCTCTACACGATAAAATTTATTGAACAATAGCGGCAGATCCTCTGCCGGAATAACATAACCGTAATTAGTTACCGAAATTGTTATAAGTTCTTCTTCCGTATGAATCTGTACCAATACCTTCTTGCCTTCGGCTCCGTACTTGATCGCATTGTTAATCAGATTATCAAAAAGGCGTGCGAGGAGATTGCCATCCGCTGTTATGATCTTGGCCGGAACATTGCTCTTAAGTTCATAAGACAGATCTTTATCTCTGAAACTCGGATAAAATTCTTCAAGCAGCTGACTGAGCAGCTTAACTATATCCACTTTTGACACATGCATTGTCAGTTTTCCATAATTCATCTTGGTAAAACCAAACAAATCTTCTATCAGCTTTTCGAGACGTTTTGATTTGGCATAGGCAATATCAATATATTTTTTCTGCATTTCTGCCGGTATCTTCACATCTCCGGAAAGAAGTTCAAGATAGCCTATGATTGACGTCAGCGGTGTACGAAGGTCGTGTGCCACATTGGTAATCAGTTCATTTTTGGTACGTTCTGCCTCGCGTTCCTTATCCATGAGGTTTCTGATGTCGCCCACCATTTTATTTAGATTAACCGCCATAGCCGTGAACTCATCATCACCAACCACTTCAACTGTTGTATTCAGATCTCCCTCTGAAATATTCTGAATAGCAGCCGATATACGACTGATATAGCGCATGGAACGCTCCTGAAGAATAAAAAATACTGCTGAAAAGATAGCTATTCCCGATAAAAGGTACAAAAATGCCATCAGAGTCTCAGCTTCTGTCAGACGCAGAAAATAGGAATCACGGTAACGTGTCTCTCTTAGATAACTGCTGATCATAGATATATTGGCTATCAGAAAGCTCTCTACAAGACACGCTATTATCGTACTGTATACAATATTCGTGACTATCTTCGTCCTAAATCTAAGACTCATATCCTTTTTATTTTTCAATTTTGTATCCTACTCCCCAGACTGTAGTGATAATCTTATTTTGTCTGGTATCCTCCTTCATCTTGCCGCGAAGACGTCTTATGTGAACCATGACTGTATTATTCGCCTCATAGACCTTCTCATGCCATACCTTTTCGAAAATCTCGTCGGTACTGAACACCCGTCCCGGATTCGAGGCCAAAAGATATAAAATATCAAATTCGATCGGGGTAAGTTTTATCTCTTCCCCGTATACAACTACCTTATGGTTATCTTTATTTATCGTAAGACCCTTGATAGAAATCTCATTTTGAGCCTTTCCTGCTGCCCCGCTCTGAGGATTTAACTGCGTATAACGGCGAAGCTGTGACTTGACCCTTGCGGTAAGTTCTAGCGGGTTAAATGGCTTCGTAACATAATCATCCGCACCTGTTCCAAGCCCCAGGATCTTATCAAGATCCGCTGAGCGAGCACTCAGCATGATAATCGGAATATTATTCGTCTCACGGATCTTTCTGCACATCTCAAGGCCATCCATACCCGGCATCATGATATCGAGTAATACCAGATGAATCGTCTCTTTTTCAAGAATTTCTAACCCCTCTGTCGCATTGGACGCCTTGTATACCTTATATCCGTCACTGACCAGATATATCTCTACAAGATCTGCGATCTCTTTTTCATCGTCAACCACCAAAATGTGTATCTCAGACATATAAACCTCCCATTTTACTGCTCAAGCGGTATAAACACCCTCATTGCAGCAGGATCCTGTTCCTTTCCTGCTTCTTTTGCCGCTTTAATTGCCTCTTCACAAAATGTATCCTGGGCACAAACCGCTGCCTTGCCGCGTCTGTCACGTTTTGCATAGGTTCCGTCAGGTTTCAGATACTGTGCTTTGACATTATCGGCAAGCTGAACCTCAAGTATATGACAAATGCGTGCTTTAAGTTTTTCATCCTCTACCGGGAATAAAATCTCCACACGTCTGTCAAGGTTTCTCGGCATCCAGTCTGCACTTCCCATAAAGATCTGCGGTTCACCGCCATTTTCAAAATAGAAAATACGGCTGTGTTCAAGGAAATTACCCACTATCGAGCAAACTGTTATATTTTCACTAAGTCCCGGTATTCCGGCCTTAAGGCAACATATACCCCTTACGATAAGCTGTACCTTTACCCCGGCATTTGATGCCTCATAGAGGCTCGCAATAATCTCTTTATCACAGAGTGAATTCATCTTAGCGACAATCCTTGCCGGAATTTTCTCACGTGCGTTTCTGGTCTCTCTCTGTATCAGTCTTAGGAACCTGCCACGAAGCCACAGCGGTGCCAGAGATAACTTGTTCCAGCCAAGCGGTTCTGAATATCCTGACAGCATATTGAATACCGCCGTCGCATCTTCGCCAATCAGCGGATCACAGGTTAAAAGTCCACAGTCAGTATAGAGTTTTGCCGTAGAATCATTGTAATTACCGGTTCCAAGATGCACATAACGGCGTATTCCCTCTTCTTCACGGCGTACTACCAGCGTGATCTTGCTGTGCGTTTTGAGGCCGAGAAGACCATATATAACATGGCATCCGGCTTTTTCAAGCATCTTTGCCCAGATGATATTATTTTCCTCGTCAAATCGTGCCTTAAGTTCGACAAGAACCGAAACCTGTTTTCCGTTGTCAGCCGCCTCAGCCAGTGCAGCAATGATAGGTGAATTGCCGCTGACACGGTAAAGTGTCTGCTTTATCGCAAGAACCTGCGGGTCTCTGGCTGCCTTTTTTATGAAGTTGACAACCGGTTCAAATGTCTCGAATGGATGTGTCAGAAGTATATCTCCTTTTCGAATATTCGTGAAAATATCATCATCATTCATAAGTGCCGGCACCGGCTGCGGTGTGTATGTCGGTGTTTTAAACTCGTCAAAACCAGGCAGACCAAATACCTTCATAAGAACCGTAAGATCAAGCGGTCCGTCAATCTCATAGATCGCATCTTCACCTACATGAAGTTCTCTCTTAAGTATTTCAAGAAGACGCTTGTCAGACTTCTTTTCAATATCAAGTCTGATGACCTCTCCCCACTGACGTTTCTTAAGCTTCTGCTCGATCTCTTTTAACAGATCCTCCGCCTCATCCTCGTCTATGCTAAGATCTGCATTTCTCATAACGCGGAACGGATGACAGCTGATAATATCATAATTTAAAAACAGTTTATCTATGTTTCGCTCTATGACTTCCTCAAGATAAATAACCGCCTGACCATCTTCACTTGGAAGTTTTACCACGCGTGGCAATACACCAGGCACACATACCATAGCGAATTCAAGCTCCCCGTCGCCCTTTTTCTTTCTTACCAGTGCAGCAATATTCAATGATTTATTGTGAATAAGCGGAAATGGGCGGGATGAATCGACTGCCATCGGTGTCAGAACCGGATATACCGACTCTTCAAAATATTTATCAACATATGCGGCTTCTTCCTTTGTAAGTTTCTCATGCTCTGTCACCACACGAAGACCATGCGAAGACAAAAGCGGAAGAAGCATGCGGTTGTAGGTTTTGTACTGATCCTCTACCAGCTCGTGTGTCTTTATGCCTATAGCATCAAGCTGCTCACTGGCAGTCATGCCTGCAATATCTCTCTTTAAGTATTTTGCATGGACCATGTCTTTAAGAGACGCCACCCTGACCATGAAAAATTCATCAAGGTTTGAGGCTGTGATGCTCAAAAATTTCAAGCGTTCAAACAAAGGTGTTGTCTTATCGCGTGCCTCTCCAAGAATTCTATAGTTAAATTCAAGCCAGCTGAGCTCTCGGTTTACATAATTTTCAGATTCTCCATATTTTAAAACAGCATCAGACATCTTTATATTCCTCTTTTCTGCCTGAGTACAGGCCGTATTCCAAAGACTTCTTCAAAGAAATCTGCCTTCTGGTCAAATGAATACTGTTCAAGCACTATGCTTTCCTGACAGCCTGTCGTAATCACCAGACTGCCATTTCTGACTGCTATACGGCTGTCTGTAAGTTTCTGTCTGTGGCTTCGATCCATGGAATTGGCCAGACGCAGTATAGCTGTCAGCTTTGCAATCAGGATTGTAAGTTCTCTTCTTGATTTTACAAGACCTGCGTATTGTGACAGGTCTGATTCAAGAATAACATCATCATAGGCAAATTCCTGAATATTGTAACGGACAATATTAGCTACGATCTCCCTCTCAAGATGTGAAATTCCGATAATCTCAGTATCCATGATAATCTGATATGAACTCTCAGATCCTCGTGTTATGCTGACAAATTTGCCACAGTCATGCAGCGTTGCCGCTATTTTAAGCAAGAGGCGTTCTCTTTCCCCAAGTCCATGATATTTCTTGGTTGCATCAAATATCAGCTCAGCCTCGCGCTCTACCTCACGTACATGTGCACCATGGCAGCGGTATCGCTTCGCCATCTGCCTTGCTGTCGATAGAATATCAGCTTCAAAGTCATGATGAAAACGTATAAGTCGGCTTTCCTGTGCATATTCCGCCGTAATTCCGTCACAAAGTGTCGTTCCAGGTGCCCAGATATAGGATGCACCGGTCATATCAAGTACTTTACGGTACAGAATCGCACTTGGAATCAGCACTTCAGCATAATCCTTTGGAAGCTCATATCGTTCCTGAATCTCCTCAGATGACATGCCAATCAGCTTTTCACAGAATATGCCAAATTCTTTTGCGGTAAAACGTGCTCCTCCCTTTACCTGCATTCCCCGGCTGACCATATAGTTCATGGTCTCTCCGGTGGCAATAAGAGTCTCTACACGGCGTTCCTTCAAAAATATCTTTCTGAATGTATATAACTCATTTTCTACCAACTCATCGATGATGGCCGGAATCTTCTTATAATCCACCCTCCAGTGTGCGGACATCTCGCTAAGTCTTAGTACACCAAGCAAAAGATTTTGCGTTGATACCAGTACTTCGTCATCAAACAGGGAAATCTGCGTACTTCCAAATCCCACATCCATAAGTGCGGCACCGTTTTTAACAGTATTTTGAAATTCCTCTTCTCTGGCGGCCACAGCCTTATAACTCTTAAAACGAAGTTCTGAATTGTTCATCGTTCGAACTATAAGTCCTGTACGCACCTTTATGCGGTCAAGAACCATCTGACTGTTTCTAGCCTCTCTGAGTGCACTGCTCGCATATGCCCTGTAATCTGATACACGGTATGTCTTCATGACCTCACGAAATTTATTCAGAACCTCACACATCTCCTCAACAATCTCGTGACTTAGGCGTCCGTCATTGTAAGTGTCTTTGCCAAGTGCCAGTGCATGACGCACATGATCGATCTCACGGATTCCCAAAGTCGCAGAAATTTCAAAAATTCCAAGCTCCAGTTCGAAGGAACCGACATCAATAGCGGCAAAGGTTTTAACAGCCATATTACTTGCTCTCTCCTTTCAGTTTGCTTCGTAAATTTGCTATAAACTGTGTTGCGGTACGTCCGGAAAGTCCTCCATGGCTAAGTTCCCACTTGTTGGCCTCAAGGAAAAGGTCTGCCTCTGGCATGTGGATATGGTACTTGTCGGCCAGCACTCGAACGATATTCTGGAATTCCTTCTTATCAGGTGAGCCGTAGTAAATAGTCACACCAAATCTCGCAACCAGTGATAATTTTTCCTGTACTGTATCATTGGAGTGCAGATCGTCGTCAAGTTCACGCTTATCGCTGAATTTTTCCCTGATCAGGTGGCGGCGATTCGATGTCGCATATATAAGGACATTCTGCGGTTTGATGCCGAGACCTCCCTCGATAATTGCCTTAAGATACTTATATTCCAGTTCATATTCTTCAAACGAAAGATCATCCATGTAGATAATGAATTTATAATTTCTGTCCTTGATCTGTTCAAGCACATCGGATAATCCCCTGAACTGATGCTTGTAGACCTCGATCATACGAAGACCGCGATCATAATACTGATTCAAAATAGCCTTGATACTTGATGACTTGCCTGTGCCACTGTCGCCGTAAAGCAGGCAGTTGTTGGCGGCTCTTCCCTCGATAAAGGCTTCTGTATTTTCAATAAGTTTAGCCTTCTGAAGTTCATAGCCGACAAGATCGTTAAGCCCTATGTGTTCCACTCTCGTAATTGGCTCTATATCAACCTGTTTTGCCTCATCGTCCATGCTGATATGAAATGCCTTATTGAGTCCGAATTTTCCCACACCGAATTCCTTATAAAATTCAGTGACAATATCCTGGAATTCCTTGTCGGAACCTGTTTTTTCCAATGTAGATGCAAGTTCAACAATTCTGTCACGTATACGGTGGTTAAATGCCTTGCTGTTTTCCAATGCATTTTTATAATTCTTCATCTCTGACCAGATGCCGTTTTCGGTCTCGTCAAGGCGAGCAATATCAAGAGAAAAAAGTTCTCTCACCTGTGCAAAATCATGTCTGGCAAGCTCACTTAAGCTTCCGCCGACATCTCCTACTATCTCACAGGAAGTGCTGTATGCATTCTCATTGTTAGCCATGCAAAATGCCAGAAAACAATGCCACAGATTGCCGCTGAACCCGTATGTAACTGCCAGATCAATAAGTTTGCTCGCACACGCATATGCATCCGGTCTAACTTCGCCTTCCTCCGGCTTTAAAAGGCTGCACATATCATCAAATAACTGCTGATACCGCAGATTGCGGTATAAAATCATAGTGTTTTTTCTTCTCTCTTCCATCATCTTGTCCTTCTATTCAAGTTTAATTTTACTAATAATTTCCTAAAATCTTCACATTTTTAGCTTCACGCATGATGCCGTACAGTGCATTCTGCACCTCTGTATCCTCAAGATTGCCCTCTATATCCACGAAAAACCGATACTGCCAGCTTTCTTCCGGTATAGGCCTTGACTCAATCATGCGCATATTGACATCATTGAATATAAAATTGCCCAACATGCTGTAAAGTGTACCACTTCGATGCGGGAGCTCAAAGCAAAGGCTTATCTTCTCCGCCCCAGACTGATAGATGCGATCTTTAGCAAGAATCAGAAATCTAGTAGTATTATCAGTGCAGTTATTGATAGGACCTGCAAGTTTCTTAAGTCCGTATATCTCTCCTGCGATCTCTCCTGCAACTGCTGCCTGGGATGAATCCTTCTCATCACGCACCTTATGTGCCGCTACGGCATTATTTTCCATACTTATCTGCTGCCAATCGTGCTTATTTAAGAATTCACTACTCTGCATCAGTGCCTGCGGATGTGCATAAACACGTTTCACATCTGAAAGTTCTGCTTCACTGGTTCCAAGAAGATAGTGATGGACCGGCAAAAATGTCTCGGCGACGATGACATTGTCATATTTAATAAGAAGATCATAATTGTCGGTAACAGCTCCTGCTGAAGAGTTTTCGATAGGTAGAACTGCAAAATCTGCCCTGCCCTCCTGAACCTCAACCATCAGATCCTCAAATCTTCTCACGTGACGGATATCAGCGTCTTTTCCGAAAAACTGAAGTGCTGCAGCATGTCCGTACGCACCTTCAAGCCCCTGAAATACTACTCTTTTTCCGGCTGTCTCAAGTTTATCTACCTTGTGAAATCCAAGGTCAGGTCCACCGACACTTCCGGCAATCTTCTGATATTGATAGCGGCGGCTCAGGGTCATCATCTGTAAAAAAAGTTCCGCAACAGCCTGTTTGTTAAACTCTCCATCTGCCATCGCCCTAACTGACTCTATCTTCTGTTTTTCACGCTCTGCGTCATAAACAGCCTTGCCAGTCTTGATCTTATACTCGGCCACCTCTCCGCAAAGTTGCATTCTCTCCTCAAATAATTTCTCTATCTGACCATCAATCTGATCCAGTTTTCCTCTTATCTCAAGTAAATCCATTTTCTAGTTCTTCTCCTTTTCCATCTCAGAAAGCATATCTATAATCTTTTCTCTAGTGTAAGCACCAGCAAATTTTCTATTCTCCGGTTCAAGCTCTTTTATGATAAATGGCTTGCCAAACTCAATCACTACATGGCCGGGATGTATACACGGAATATGCTTTTCAAAGATATCGGCTGTTCCCTTGATCGCCACCGGGATTACCGGACAGCCGGATTTTTCGGCTATTTTAAGACTTCCTTCCTTAAACGTCATCAAATCTGTCAGTTTTTCATTCTTATTTCTGGTTCCCTCAGGGAAAATCCACATCGAAACACCGCTTTTTACTTTCTCGACACCGGCCAGAATTGTTTTCAGACCTTCCTTTATATTATTTCTGTCCAGAAAAAGGCAATTGACATTGACCATCCATCTTGATAAGAGCGGAATCTTCTCCATCTCTTTCTTGGCCACAAATCCCAAAAGCCCCGGAACTGTCGTATAACCGACCAAAATATCAAAATAGCTCCTGTGATTTCCAACATAGAGCACCGGCCGATCCTGTGGTATATTCTCGAAACCTCGAACTTCTACGGTAACTCCTGCAATTTTAAGTAGTTTTCCAAGAATAGTTTTTACCATCTGGGTGCTTTCATTCGCAACTGCAGCCGGATTCTCCTGTTTTTCCTTATCCATGCGATTAAGTGTACCTATAGAACAAACAAGAAACCCGGTAACTCTGCCAAGAACCTTTATAGCACGAAACATATCTGTACCTCTCTCTTTCACAATTCTAAAAACATTCATAATCATATAATTATATAAAAACAAGCGAGGTTTTACAAGAGTTTCGTCGTAAAGCCCCGCTTATAATTATGATTTCCGGGACAAAAATATTCTGCCCCTACCTAAACTGATTTTTTTCTTTATCATATGTATATCCGACTGCCGTAAGCTTCTGTTCAAGTTCTGCCCGGCTGATATCAAAATCTTCGCATAATTCATCCAAATCCGAATAAAAATCTCTGAGTTTAGTATTCACATAACTCAGGCACATAATAGGGTCTTTTGGTAATTGTTCTGCCATTTTTCGTTCCTCGTTCTTATGTTAAAGTAATCATTCGTACTCAAAGGTAACCGTCACGTAGTATCCCCTGTCATTTTCTTCAATCGTCTTTACTACTCCATGGTCTACAGGAATACGATCATTCAATCTGAAAAGTCCGGACATCGCCACCGCCGGTTCGATCATATAATTTACGTTAAACGGTGTCACTGATTCCGTAACTTCCACTGTCTGACCGACCTCTACAAGTCCCGGCCGCTCCATCTTGAATACAACGTCTCTCGTCATGTTAATCTCTCTTTTCTGTCATACATGTTCTTACAGATTCTGTAACTTTAGTATACGGCAATTTTACACTTTTAGCAACTTATTACAGTTTTACAGTTCACAATTTTTTCATGTAATAGGAACGAAGTTTCTATTACATGAAATATACTATTTTTCTTCTATCTTCGCCATCTTTTTAAGCAGACGAAAGCCTAAAATAGCCAAAATGATAAGAATGAGGCTCAAACTGACGGTTAATCCGTAAGTTATCCACTGTTTCCAAAATGGTACAGACTCTTTTTCCACCAAATGAGATTCTGTTTCCTCTGCTATCTTAATCTCAGTTTCCCGCATGTCTGTTTCTTCTATATTATCATCTTTTACCTGCTCATACTCCATTCTCATACGAAAACGGTTATATCCCGGAAGTTCTGCTACTCCTGCATACACCGCCACACAGTCCCAGACTCGCCTTTTCACACTAACTACGGCGTTTCGACACCATATGCCATCTTCATCCTGATATGCATCCCCTGCCCAGGTGGCAGACTCGATCTGCACCTCATCTTCAGATAATCCTACATTGTCTATCAGCTGCTTTCTGCATTCATTAAGAGGCGGCTTCTCATCATCGTGAGCTATCACAACTTCTTCAAATCTGTAGGCATCTGCACCATACTCATGAAATACCACCGAAATTTCAAATCCATCCTGCCAGTGCTCGTTCTGATAGGACACATTTTGCAGTGGCAGGACAACATTTACAGTTTTCCCACTCTCCTTATCCTTTACCTCCATCGGTGCTTTTTCAGGAATCTCCTGATTCTTAGTTACCGAATCATATACGATCTCTCCAGAAACTTCTTTTGTTCTTCCGTTTACCGGCACTGTCTCTATCGAAGTTTCAATCAGATGATATGATATTTCCCCTTCATTATATTCCTCCTCTGCATCTGGTATCTCATCCTCTGCCTTATATGATGAAGAATATCTTATAATTATCTCGTTTTCACTGTCTTTTCTTGCATATACCTGCATGCTGCCGCTCCACAGACAAAATATAGCAGTCATCAACACTAGACCACATAATCCATGGCCTCTTTCTTTTCTTATTCCCATACATTCTCCCTTTCTGCCAGCCTGTTTTACATGTATCATGCCAGCCAAAATACATTTTTTCGTAAGCACGCTCTAAAGTGTCGTACTCTTCTGTCAATCTTCTCATCTTCTTTCAGTTGTTTTAAGTAAATATCTGGATATTTTTGAATTTCAGATGCCCATATGGGCAGAACATTATAAATAGATATTTTTTTGAAAGTTAAAACTCGCGAGCGAGTCTTGCAGTCCGGATCCGGACTTTGACATGCATCTTGTATATATTATAATCTTTCGGAAAGGCAAAAGCAATTTTCAAATCGTAACCATTACATTTTCTACAAAAACAGCCTTTCTTTTGCCATTAGGTTATATGTGTTATACAAAAAATCTAATACGAGTTCTTATTTCATAAGGCAAAATAGCTTGACTGAACATTCATTTTTAGGTATACTTGCACATAGGTACATTTTAAATATAAGAGCGGAGGGAATTAAACTATGAAGTGTCTTATCATTGACAAAGTATATGCTGGCATCGCTGAAGAACTCAGCAAATACATGGACGTTAAAACTGCAGATAATCTGCCATCTTCCAAAGAGCAGGTATTAGCTGAGATTGGTGATGTTGATGTTTTAATCATGCGTGTAGATCCGAAGATCGATCAGGAGATCATCGATGCTGCTAAGAATCTTAAGGTTATCGGTGTTTGCTCAGTTGGTCTGAACCACATTGATATGGATTATGCTAAATCCAAAGGAATCCAGATCTTCAACGCTCCTGGCTTAAACGCTAACGCAGTTGCAGAGCTTACTATTTCCAAGATGCTTGACATCTCCCGTGGTACTTTCACAGCTAACTACGATGTAAAAGTTAAACACGAGTGGAACAAATATAAATTCGAAGGCCGTGAGCTTCGCGGAAAGACTCTTGGTGTTATGGGCTTTGGCCGTATCGGTAGAAGAGTTGGTGAACTTGGACGTGCATTCGGCATGACAGTTGTTGCTTACGATCCATTCCTTAAAGCAGAGGACTTCGAGAAAGAGCATGCAACAGGCATGACAGTTGATGAGATGTTAAAGGTAGCTGATTTCGTATCTATCCACGTACCGCTGACACCAGATACAAAGGATCTGTTCAATGCTAAGTCCATCGCTGAGATGAAGGATGACGCAGTTGTTCTGAACATGAGCCGTGGCGGTATCGTAAACGAGAAAGATATGTATGAGGCTCTTAAAGCTGGTAAGATCGGCGGATACGCAGCAGATGTTATGGAGAACGAGCTTGCAGGCAGCGGTCTGACAGGCGATGACACATTTGCAAGCCCACTGTTCGATTGCGACAACTTCATTGTTTCCCCGCATATCGGTGCACAGTCTGTAGATGCTTCCAGAGACATCGGACTTCACATCATTTCCAAAGTAAAAGAGGCTCTTTCCCTGTAATCAGGAATTTGTCTCCTACTAATATAGGAAATCCTGCAGAACTGTTCTACAGAAACTGCATATATATAAACAGGAACCGGATAAACTCTCGCCGGTTCCTGTTTTTTTAATCGTAAATTTTATTTCTATGTCAAGACTCGCTCGCGAGTCTTGCGTGCCGGATTCGAGTCTGCCTATATATAGGTAATGTTTTTCCCATTTTTCTTCGCATATTCAAGAAGATCGTCATTGGCCACAGCCCACCCACCGAAGCTCCTTCTACACGCAATCACGCTCTCACAGGTGTCAATACATCTCATGGCTTCTTCTTTTTTTTCATCCGTAATCTTAGCAAAAGGCGGCACCGATATCATCACAGACGAAAGCGAACAAGCCGTCGGATAATCCATGTCCGCTTCCGATAATATTCCGACAGCAAATGGTATACCTGCTCTTTGAAGTTTCCAGAAAACAGGATTACCGTTTCCGCCTCCTGCCACCACAAAAACTCTGGGAGCCCCCGCAGGATATGGAAGTTCCATACTTCCGCCGGTTCTAAAGAAACGTCCCTCTTCTACTCCAAATAATTCCGATATTTCAGATGATCCCAACACTTCTTCCGGACGTCCAAATCGCATCTTTTTTCCATTCCCAACACAGAGTACCCAGTCAGAAATGCGCATTGCCATATCAAGTTCATGTATCGACAAGATAACCGTCATTTTGTTTTTACGTGCCAATTCCTGAAGTACTGCCATAAATTCAAGTCTGTACCGTATATCCAGATATGACGTTGGTTCATCCAAAAGTATAATATCAGGTTCCTGGCAAAGTGCCCTGGCAAGAAGGACCCTCTGTCTCTGACCATCACTGAGAGTCTGAAAATCGCGTTCACGCAAATTTAAAACGTTAACTGCTTCCATAGCTTCATCTACCGCTCTCCAGTCTGACTCTGAAAGCACGCCAAATTTACCGGTATACGGATATCTTCCTGCTGCCACCACATCACGACACGTCATCCACTCTGCGTGTATCTTTTCTGTGAACATGACTGACATTTTTCTTGCCCGGTCCACACCCTTCATCTCAAGAAGATTCTCATCTTCCAAGTAAACCATGCCCCCAAGCGGTGCAAGCTGAGCAGCTATACTTTTTAAAACTGTCGATTTTCCGGCTCCGTTTGGTCCTACAAGCGTTAATATTTCGCCTCTTTGTATACCCAATCTTATCGAATCTAAAATCTGTTTCCCGTCATATCCGACTTTAAGATCCTCAATATAAAAATAGAACTCTTTAACATTTTCACTATTCATAATATAAACTTTCCACGTACTTAGGCGTTTCTTTTATGCTTTCTCATCATCACAAAAATCACCACAGGAGCTCCAAATACGGCCGTTACCGTACTTATACTGAGTTCTGTCGGTGCAAAGACTGTTCGTGCCAATAAATCGCTAAAAAGACAGAATACACTGCCTCCAAGGAAACACCCCGGGATCAGAACAAGAGGTCTTGCATCCGCAAACAGCCATCTGATCAGATGTGGCACTGCAATTCCCACAAACGATACAGGGCCAGCGAATGCGGCCACACAACCTGACAATATGCTAGATAAAATAACCATAAATACGCGTAGATGCGCAATGTTTACTCCCATGCTCTTTGCATAGGTTTCTCCCATCTGATAAGCACCTATAGGCTTTGACAGCATGAAAATCAGCAACGATGTGACGACAGTAACCACCGTCATCACGGCAACATTCTCCCATGTCATGCCGGAAAAGCTTCCTCTGGACCAGTTGTGCAGATTTACTATATCCGCATCATCGGCAAATGTTACCACAAAATCTGTGATTGCAGAGCAGATATATCCGATCATCACTCCTCCGACGATCAGCATGGCCATCTGCTCCATTTTCCGTGCCACTAAAAGGACAAACATCATCGATATCAGTGCTCCCATAAATGCAGCTATTACGAGCACTCCTGAGCTGATACTTACGCCAAGTTCAAGAAAACCTACCATCACAAGTGCCACCACAAGCTTTGAGCCGGAAGAAATCCCCAAAACAAACGGTCCTGCTATAGGATTATGAAAAAATGTCTGCAAAAGATATCCAGACAATGCAAGTGCTCCGCCAAGTATCAGAGCCGCCAGTGCCCTCGGGAAACGAATTTCCCAGATAATCGTCCATGCGCTACCACGTGCATCCGGCCTTGATAATTCTTCTACAAAGTCAGCTACCGGAACCGATACACTGCCTGAACATATACTCCATACAAGAAACAGAAAAAGAAGAATAAGCAAAAGCAAAAAAGAAAATATCACCCTTGCAGTTCTGACATTTTTCATTTCTTCGCCTCCTGTTACTGTATTGTGTGTATTATCTTTGTTGTTCAAAAAAACTCTATTTTAACTTAAACAAAAATATATTTCTTATTATTTTAATTGATACAGGTATTTTCCATCTTCATTACTGCCATTAAAAATAGAATATATATCTTCAAGCATTGGTCCTACTGACATAGATTCCTGATAGAGATTTTTCGTTGTGCACCAGACATTTCCTGATTTTACTGCCTTAAAATCTTTCAATACAGGTGCTTTTTCAAGCAATTCAGAAACCGATTTAAGTTCGCCATCGATTGTGCTGTTGTAAATCAGATAGTCTGCATCCTTCGCACCGGCATAGAACTCCTCCATCTGCATATTAATGGTAGATGAATGTTTTCCATCCTCTCCCAGATGTTCAAATATGTATTTTCCACCGGCAAGCTCTATCATTTTTGGTATATAGTCAGTTGAGCGGCGTACATTCACACTTCCCTGATTAGTGATATAAAAGAACGCAACTGTAGGTCTGTCTTCTGTGACACTTTGAGTACTTTCTGTGCTGCCCTGACCATCCTCTGTAACTATTTGACCGCCTTTCATGCCACTCTGACCACTATTTTCTCCCGAAATTTCCTTACTCACGCGTTCCAGTGCGGCCTTCTGCTCTGCAAATGCTTCTTCTGCATCTTCTTCTTTTCCTGTAATAACTCCATAAAGACGAATCCATTCGGTACGGCCAAGCGGATGTTCTTCATAACTTGAATGATCAACAAGAACCGGTATTCCAAAGCTTTCTAGTTTTTCACGCACTTCAGGAGAATGAAGAATCATCGTATTTTCTATCGCAAGATTACATCCCTCTGATACGATACGCTCGTAATCAGGTTCACTGTACTTTCCGGCATAGAGAATATCGCCATTTTCCATCTTTGCCTTCGCTTCAGGAATATACCATCCAGAGACATCGGTTCCTGAAAAACGTATGTCTTCAAGTGCCCCCAAAGTACGAAACATATCCATTGTAGCAGTTGCCACCAGATAAATTTGCTTTACAGGCTGCTTTAGTATCTTAATGGATTTTGAAACATCATCTGGAACTTCAGCATTTTCAGAAACTACAAGAAACCGGCTTCCGTCTGATATAGATATGAGTTCATACTGATTTTCGTGCTTGTCCTCATAAGTATCAACCGAAAAACCGGAGGCATATGAAAGCTGCATTCTCGATTTCCACGTAAGAGAACTGCTGATATTTTCTCCACCAGTTTTTAAATCGTATGCCTTATCAGTCTGTGATATTTGTGACTCTCCATTCTCTGATGCACCTGAATTATCTGCCTGTGACGATATGTTCTGCTGAGATGACGTATTCTTCTGGGTCAATGCATCCAGATTTTTCCCTGCACATCCGCTGAGAGTCAAAAGTCCTGCAAGGAGTAGTGCAGACAGACCTGCGGCTATTTTCTTTCTTTTTTTATCAATATAATCTCTCATAATTTCCGATCTCTGTTGGTGTGAATATGCTGAATATTTACATATACTAACTATTTACAATTCCAGATTTAAATGTGTAAAAATATCTTTTATTCCCGACATCATATTTGCATCTGCAACCGATGCTACTATAGCATATTATAAAAATCTTTGCAATGAATGAGGATTTTTCCATAATTTCCAGGAGTGCAAAAAGGAGACACCTTCTTTAAAGTGTCTCCCTTAATATTATTGCTTAAAACGTCATGCTAATTAGTAATTCTCAGCACGTCTGTGCTTACGCAGGTCATTTCTCTTAACTCCGGCTTCCCACTCTGCCTTCTCTTCATCGGTCTCTACGATCAGGCCAGGAACTTCCATCGGATGCTCGTTCTCATCCAGTGCTACCATAACTACGTATGCGGTATTTACCAGCTTTCTGGCACCGCTCATGGACTCCACGAATGTATCTACGCGAACTTCCATGGATGTTCTTCCTACGTAGGTTAATTTGCCCTCGATAAGAAGCGTATTGTTTAAGTGAACTGCCTCTTTGAACTGCAGGTTATCTACAGATGCTGTGGTCGGATTGCAATGTGCATGTCTGCGTGCTACTACTGTAGCTACGACGTCGATCCACTCCATCAGCTGACCACCGAAAAGACGTCCGGCACCATTTAAATGACTATTTAATACTAACTGGGTCTGTATAACAGCAGAATCTGCTACACGTCTCATTATTCTCTCTTCCATGATATGTATCTCCTTTCAAGCTGGACACATCTTCAAATCTCCCGCTTTCGAAGCTTCGTCCCATCGATATGCTACCTAGTATAATGAATTATCTTCAATAAAGCAAGCTTTATCATGTAAAATTCTGAACCTTTTTAGTTATATATACTATTGGCAGTAAACTATAAAAGAGTATTTTGCTGCTATTCAGGCACTTTTTTTAGTCATCTTCACGGGCAGTAATCATGCGATAGATAAAATCTACCGTTCCGTCGATACCATAGCTGGCACTGTTGATACAAAGGTCATAGTTGTTGGAATGGCCCCAGTTTCGGTTTGTATAATAATGATAGTACTGGCTGTGAACGTGGTCCAAATGTTTCAACATATGGCGTGCCTGCTTTACTGTCAGCGAGCTGTCAATCTCCATGGCACGTTTAATTCTCTGCTCAAACGGTGCTGTGATGTAGATACTGATATGCGGAATATTGTTATTTGCCATGATTGCATCGCCGCATCTTCCTAAAATAACAAAATCTTCCTTTTTAGCCATATCAACTAAAAGATCACTTTCGTTAAAGAAAATAGCATCTCGTTTTGGCAGTCCGTGGAAACGGCTGAACTCCCTGATTCTCTGGCGAAGTGTCAGGTGACGTTCCGGGATAAATGCATCACTCGGATTGCCGTTCGTATCACCTGAGTTATCAGTTTTTTTATTCATTCCAGGCTTAATTCCGTAGCTTACAGAGTCACGTACCGAATCCTTCTGTGCATCGAGACGCTTAAGAACCGCCTCGAAAATCTCCGCATCGTAGAAATTGATTTTTAACTTGTCCGCCAGTTTAAATCCTATATTTACGCCTCCGCTTCCATATGTCCAGCTTATGCATACGATGAGATGGTCATTTTCAGAGAAACGCTTTTTAAGATTAAATGTATTGAGTTTGGCAAGCTCTGCATTGATAACATCACCACTTGCAAAGCTCGTAGGCAGAGTCATAACCTCGGTCAGAATACGGTTGTACTCGGTCATCACGAGTTTCCGCTCTGCCTTATCTTCAATGGTACGTGCCATGTTTCCGATCAGGGCAATCTCACTTCGAACTAAGTTGCCCTGCGGGCGTGTCAGCATCAGATGAGTCAGCTCGTCCACACAGCGCTTTCGGTCACGGTTGAATACACGTCCAAGAGAAGAACCTAACTGTGCATAAACCTCCGAATCCAGATCATATATACTCTCTGCCAGCTCTCGGATTCGTTTCTCATCGTTTCCTGCTTCCAAACTGCCGGATTTCTTCTCGGCCGAATCCTGTTCCACCGCATTTTTTGCACCTGTCACCTCATTCGCATACTGCACGCTGTCTTTATCAAGTGCCTGCTGCGTCTGATTCTCAATTTTTTCAGTATCATTATTTTCCTGATTTTTGCTCATCCTCATTCACCCCCTATAAAAAGAATATCAGCATATCAAGTATAAATACCGGAACCAGGATTCCGAAGGACCAAAGCAGATATCCGAAGAATGACGGCATACGCACACCGTTTTCATCTGCAATAGACTTGACCATAAAGTTCGGTGCATTGCCTATATATGTATTCGCACCCATAAATACTGCACCACATGATATAGCTGTAAGCATCTTTACAGGAACCGTTCCAAGAGTTGTCACCATGCCCTCTGTAAATCCAAGTGCACCTGCCGTTGTAAGGAATACCAGGTAGGTCGGCGTATTATCAAGGAAACTTGAAAGGAAACCTGTCGCCCAGAACATCTCAAACGGCTCTGTTATGCCAAGATTAGCACCATTTGCTTTCAAAATCATCAGTGCCGGCTGCATAGTAATAAAAATACCGATGAAGAGAATAGCTACCTCTTCAATTGCTCCCCATGTAAAGTGGTTCTCACGGCGAATCTCAACACTGGTTGTCTTAAATGACAAGAATGCTGCCACAAGAATAATAACTATCTCTATGATCGCCGGATAACTCAGTGTAACCTCTCCAAATAAGTGAATGCCAAGCACATTGCCTAACGCATCCTGAAACTGCGGCAGTGACGGCAATGTACCGCTCAAAATAACCGCTGCCACGATCATGACAAGAAAGATAAGATTATGTGTGCCACGAAGCTTTACCTCTGTACCAGGTTTACTGATGTCAGGCTTAAGTCCTGTAGCGATATCCTTTCGATATGCCCTCTTATCAATAAAATAAAATATTGTCAGCAAAACCACCATGTTGAAGAACAGGATCGGTGCCAGATGAAGACTCCAGAAGAACGGCACACCTCGCATAAATCCCATAAGCAGCGGCGGATCACCAATAGGTGTCAGACAGCCACCGATATTGGACACAAGGAAAATAAAGAAAATTATGATGTGGCGTTTCTTTTTTCTCCATGCATTCATCTTGACAACCGGACGAATCATCAGCATACTCGCACCGGTTGTACCGATCCAGCTCGAAAGCAGTGTTCCTAGTGCCAAAAGTCCTACATTGACACGTGGTGAACCCGCCAAATCGCCTGACATCGTGATATTGCCGGCAACGCAGAAAAGTCCAAACAACAGGATAATAAACGTCAGATAATCATTGACCAGACATTCAAGCACAGTCTCAAGTGCCGTGCCAGCACTGTATCTTAGTGCAAACGGAATGATAAAAAGTATCGACCACAGTGCTACCGCATGCGGCTGATGTTCCTCCCACCATTCTGCTTTAACAAGTGGAAAAATAGCAATACAAAGAAGTAATCCTGCAAATGGAATACACATCCACAGCGGTACAGTCGATGCAATACTATTTTCCTGTTCTGCTGCAAATACTGTCAACGGCTTTTCCATAGCGACCATAACAATACTTACGAAAAACGTAATTAGATTCTTCAAATCAGTAACCTCCCCCATTTCTAATTTGTTCAGCCACCAATTATATCAATATTATTTTTCAAATACAATCGCTTTTTTCACGTTGTAATCGCAATTTTTTGTAATTTTTTCGTCAAAATTACTCTATATTAATTCTTATTAATAAGTGTGTTAACTTTTAGTTCATATCATAAGTAAATATCTATTTTCCATATAAATGCAAGTCATTCATATATATGAGCCAATTTATGAATTATATGATGCATTTGGACATAAATC